>CBFGTI010000111.1:0-17549 GCA_965651695.1 uncultured Imperialibacter sp.
CAATTCCCCCCTCCGCTACCAGAAAGCAGCTCAAAAGGCTGCTTTTGTTTTTTTGTATGTACACTGTCTACGCACTATACAGTCCCAGCTTTAGCAAAATTTACATCGGGTACTCATCCGATTTGATGAACAGAATGGACTCCCATAATTTCTTTCAAAAGAAAGCCTATACCAAAAAATTCAGGCCCTGGGACGTAGTACATACCGAAGAGTTTCCCACTAAAAAACAGGCCATGCAAAGAGAAAAACAACTAAAATCTGCCAAAGGAAGAGAATTCATCTGGCACATCGTCAAAACAAAGTATAAACTGGGTTAGAGCGCAGGATTCATATCCGCCAGCTGGCGGACAGCGGTGCAATTCCCCCCTCCGCTACCAGAAAGCAGCTCAAAAGGCTGCTTTTTTAGTTTAGCAGCCAGCGTATCCGAAAAGCAACATTTTTCAGCTTGCCCCACCTCTTCCTTCCCAATCCGCAACCTAAGCACTTTTCAAATAGTGGGCTATCTCCTTCTCATCTTCAATCTTCATCTTCTTTTTAAGGCGATATTTAGCCATTCGCACGCTCTTGGGCTCAATATTGAGAATGGTGGCTATTTCCTTGTTCGAAAGGTTTAGCTTTATAAGTGCACAAATCCTTAGCTCGTATCTGGATAGATCGGGGTAAATGGCCTGCAGATTTTCATAGAACGACAAATGTACTTTACCAAAGTAGTTGTCGAAGTTATTCCAGTCTTTTTCGAGCGACTTATTGATATTAATGCTGTTGATGACCTTCTGAACTTTGGGCGCGCTTTCGCTGGCTTCTTTTTTGATTCGCTTCAGTTCCGTCTCAATATATCCCAGCTTCTCGTTGAGATTGTACATGTGGGTGGTTTGCTGCTCCAATTCAAGCTCGCCTCTTTGCAACTCCTTCCGTAGCTGCTCGTCTACCAGCTTGTGCATTCTTACCTTGTTCCAATATGCCGAGACAACCGCCGTCAACAGCAGCAGGCAAATGAGCACTATGGAAATATAAAGCAGCATGCGAAGTTTATTTTCCAGCCCGCTAACTTCTGCTTCCCTCTGCAAAACCGCTATCTGGTTTTTCTTCTCAATTTCAGCTATTTCGGCATATAGCTCGCTCACCTTCGCGTTGGTTTCCTCGTTGAATATCGAATCTTTGTAGGTGTAGTACAATTTGGAGTAATACAAGACTGAATCCAGCATAGAAAGGCTGTCGTAGGCGTCGCGAAGCAGTTCGGACACGTACAGAGCGTATTGCTTATTTCCCTTTTTCTGGTAGCCGGCTATAGCGTCCAACCCGTAGCCAACAGCCTGTCTGTGGTGGCCCAGTTTGTGATGGTTGAGCCCTGTGAGATAAAGGCCGTAATAGTTTTGCTTATGCTCCGGCTTTTTAAAACCTTCATTAAAATCGTAAAGAAGCTTGTTAGACTCGACCACATTTCCCATTTCAGCGGTAATATTGGCAATGTTGTTCTGAAGGGCCGTAACCATTGCTTTAAACCTCGCCTTTTTTGCATGCTCGAGTCCTCTGTTGTAAAAGTAAAGTGCGCTGTCGAGCTCCTTTATCCAATAGTAGGTATTGCCAACGCTTAAGCATGCCTGGCCTATGTACAAATCTTTTCCCCTCTTTTCTTCAATCGACAGTATCTTTTTGTCGTAAATCAATGCTTTCTGGTGGTCGCCGACACTCGAATAAGCTTTAGCAAGGCTTCCAATTTCATAGGTACTTCTTTCTGGTGGAAAACCGGCTTCAACCTTCATCCTGTAAGCGTCGGTTATAAACTCCAGCGCCAGAGCGTAATTTCCCCTCGTCGACTCCAGCACGCCCATAGAAGTAAGGCTATATGCTTTGTAAAAGACGTCGGCCCGGTCTGTGAAGATATCCAGTGCACGCCGGTAGCTGGCCTGAGCCTCCTCGTAGCGCCCACTGTAAAATTCATTTAAACCATGGTATAAGCTGACAAGCCCGGATTCCATTGAGTTTTGTTCGGCTTGCTGACTGAAAAAATGCTTCGCCTGCTCTATCAGTACTGCGGCGGTATCCACCTTGCGGTGCATGGTATAGTAGTATGCCGAGAGGAGCCTGGCTTGGGCTACACCTTTCTGATACCCGGCATTGGAACTTGCTGTATGCAATTCCTGGCTGAAAATGTGCATGCTGTCGAGGCTTTTGCCCTGGTAGCCGAACGCCTTATCGTAAAGCGCCTCTATTTCAGCCACATCCGCCTGCTGTGCTGCTACTTGGGAAAAAACAACAGCCATTCCGAATAAACACACCCAATACTTAACCATTTGCTTTATCTCCACCGCCCAATATTTTGTGTTTTACCTTTCAGTTGTCAAACTAGCCTCCTTCTCAGACATTAAAAGAAAATCGTCTACATCCTCCTCTTCTCCCAAACCCAGCTTCTTTTTGAGCCGGTATTTGGCCATCCTAATACTTTTTTGCTCTATTCCCATTATGGTAGCAATTTCTTTATTGCTTAGGCCGAGCTTTAACAGCGAACAAATCCGGAGTTCATAGCTCGACAACTGAGGATATTTCGTGACTATGCCTTCATAAAAAGAGAAGTGAACCCTGGCGAAGTAGTTGTCGAATTTCTCCCACTCTTTGTCGAGCGACTTGGTAGCGTGAATAGTGGAAATAATACTATCGATACCGGAAGATTTGCCTGGCATGTCGGCTTTTATTTTTCTCAACTCCGCTTCCAACTGTTCCAGGTTGTTGTTAACGTGAATCATGTGGAGCGTTTGTTTATACAGCTTGCTTTGGCCGAGATCGATCTCACTCTTTAGCTGCAGCTCTTTCAGCTTCTTTTTTTTCTCCTCGTTTTTGTACCAGCCAATAACGATGAAGACCGTGAGCACCGACACTATCACCACCGCAGCTGCTGCAAATAACCAAATCCGTGCTACAAGCTTATCGTGGGCCGCTTCCTTCTCAATTGCTATTTTTTGGCTCTCCTGCTCCATTGTTTCAAGCCTGGCGTGAAGCTCGTTAAAACTGGTTTGCTGGGCCTGGCTGAAAAGTGTATCCTGAACGGCATGGTAGGCTCTGCTGTACAGGAGCGCATTCTTGATATCTTTTTTTTGCTCGTAAGCCTCAGCAAGCACACTGGACGCCAGGGAGATTAAAGTGATGTCGTTTTGTTCCTGGGCCTGCCGAAATGCCGGCGACGCAAAAAAGATACTGCTATCGTAGCGGAACGTGTGAAGATAATTTTTGCCTAAAAGATACCCGACCCTCGGATCAGTACCCAGGTGACCGAAAGCCGGGTCTGCCTGAATTTCCCTGATGAGCTTATTGGACAGCTCGTAGTTACTTAGGTCGGAGTACGCGGAGGCGGCACTGTACCTGGCATCATACGCTTGTCTGGGAAGATCGTTTGCCCGCGCAAGACCATAAGCTTGATCATAAAGCAAAAAAGCACTGTCGGTCGTGCCCAGCTTGTAATGTGCAGCGCCCATCAGCAACAGCATATCCGCTTCAGCCTCTGTGTCGGCAGACTCCCTGGCTTGTCGCAGACCGGTTTTTCCATATTCCAGGGCCTTTTCGTTTAGCCCCATCCGGTGGTAAATGCTGGCAATACTCCACAGCTCGGGATGAAGGCTGGCGGGCGGTTGATTGAGGCCAAGCTTAATTTGATATGCCTCTATGAAATGCCCGAGCGCTTCCGGGTTATCAGCCTGCGCAAGGCTTAATGCTCCCAGGTGACGCTGCACTGCCGCTTCGTGCCTCCGGTCGTCCATTTCCTGAAAGAATTGGAGGGCTTCCGTGTAGCGAGCCTTACTGGCAGCGAAGTCCTTTTTCTTAAGGTACCAATATCCGCTGTACAAGTGCCACACCCCGTACATGGCGGTTTTACGACCTTTTTTATTGGTATCAAAAAACAGTCCGCATTCCTTTAGCAAATGTTCGGCGGTGTCTAACTGCTCAATTCGCGAAAAGTAGTAAGAGGCGAGTATTTTGAAACCATTGGACAACCGGTAATCCTGAAGATGCATTGCGGCATCATAGCCACTCCTGATAGCCGGGTAAGACGTGGATGGCTCCGCATCCGCCAGTTTTTGGGCTACCTGAAAAAGAGAATCGACCTGGGTTTTAGTAAGCGATTGCGCCATTGAATGTATTGTGGCTGTGAGGTACAGCACAATAAAGAATACGATGGCGTACAAAAGTTTCCGGCAAGCTTTCATGCTGACGATGAGCCAATCAAGAAAAAAAATACTATAAAACGGTCGGCAAAAACATCGGTTCGATAAGATAGACATGAAACCCGCACAAAACCAATACTATTCTTGCAAAATCGACGAACAGAGCCAAATTATTGTCGAACGCCGGCAGTATGACAAAGCCGCCGGCCACGTTGCGACATGCGTTGGTTGTCTGGCGCAAGAACAGATTAAAAGCTACAAACGAGGTGGCTGGAAAGTGGTAGTACCGAATTCTTGGTGCAGTTCAGTTGCCCATGTTCCGGTCCTTTCTTTTGAAGCTTCCGGGCGGGCTCAGTATGCCCGTTCGATTTTCAATCCTATTTACATCTACCAACGCCACACCACAGCATCACCAACCTACTGAAAAAGAAGATTTTAATTTTCATAAAACGAATTTTCGCCGCTTTGCGCCTCCTTTGTCAGCTCAGTTTTTCGAGCTGGTCCGGATTTTATTCTTGACAAAAGTCATAATATTTGATTTTTCGCAATCGTTTGAAATTTGATATTTGTCATAAATTTGCACTTCGAATTGTTTTTTCTTTGCCTGTTGAAACTAGTACTATAAACACAACATCTTCCCATATGTCTGATCTTCTGTCGAAATACAATATTCCCGGTCCAAGGTACACCAGCTACCCCACGGTACCCTATTGGGAGCCGGAAAATTTCAATGAAAAGAAGTGGGTTAGAAGTGTGCAACGCATTTTTGCCGCAAAGGCAAACGAGGAAGGCATCAGCCTCTACATTCACCTTCCCTTTTGTGAAAGCTTGTGCACTTTTTGCGGCTGCAACAAGCGTATCACCAAAAACCATCAGATTGAGGAACCGTACATCGTGACCGTGCTTAAGGAGTGGGACTTGTACGTTCAAAGGCTGCCGAAAGCGCCACTGATAAAGGAAATTCACCTCGGCGGTGGCACACCAACCTTCTTCTCCCCTGCACATCTCCGGATGCTTATCGACGGTATCTTTTTGAAGGCCGAAAAGCACCCCAACTATTCATTTGGCTTTGAAGGCCACCCAAACAATACAACCTACGAACATCTGAAAACCCTTCGGGGGCTTGGCTTCACGCGGGTAAGCTATGGCATTCAGGATTTCGACCCTAAAGTGCAGGATGCAATCAACCGCAGGCAATCTTTTGAAAAGGTAAAAGAAGTGACGCAGTGGTCGAGAGACTTGGGTTACACCTCCATTAATTTTGACCTGGTGTACGGCCTCCCCTTTCAGACGCTCGCTTCTATACAGGGAACGGTTGAAAAGGTGAAAGAGCTTGCGCCAGACAGGATTGCTTTCTACAGCTATGCCCACGTGCCATGGATTAAAGGCAATGGCCAGCGCAAGTTTTCGGAAGAGGATCTCCCGAAGGAGCAGGAAAAGAGGGCTTTGTATGAGCTCGGCAGGGCAATGCTGCAGGATATCGGCCTTGTGGAGATTGGCATGGACCACTTTGCTACCACAAAAGATGAGCTTTACACCTCCTTTGTAAACGGCACGCTCCACCGCAACTTTATGGGTTATACTCCCAATGCTACCAGCCTGCTTATCGGGCTTGGCGTATCCTCCATCAGCGATTCTCTCTATGGCTTTGCTCAAAATCATAAAGACCTGGAAACATACCAGCTTACTGTTAACGAAGGCTTTCTGCCCGTTTTTCGGGGCCATTTGCTCTCCAGGGAAGACCTTGTTATAAGAACTCACATACTGGAATTGATGTGCAACCTGCAAACGGGCTGGCCTGCAGGCGAAGTCGATTTCAAATCTATACTTGACCGGCTGGCAGAGCCTTTAAATGACGACCTGATAGAGCTGGACAACAATGGCATCAGAATAACGGAAAAAGGCAAACCCTTTGTGCGAAACATTTGCATGGCTTTCGACCTGCGGCTTTGGCGGAAAGAACCTGAAGGGAAATTGTTTTCTCTGACGATTTAGGATAGAGCCCCGACGTGTCGGCACGCCTGCGATATTTCTATTTTTGCAAATCCGACTGTTTGATAGCGCTTGTGTCGCCCAGGTAAGTCCAGCTAACGGTATCAGCATACTGATGTATTACCTCATTCACATTTTGGAGGTTAATAGCCTGTATATGGTCAGCCATTTGCTCGCCAAAATGCAGGTCGCCGCGTAACTCATTTAGCAACAACAGTTCAGCCTGATAGCTTGTGGCTTGTTGGTCGAGAAAATAATAAGTAACGTAGGTTGCCTTTTGCCGATCCAGCTCATCTTTGCTAAACCCATTCTCCCTTACCTCCCGCAATACCTCCTGCATCAGTTTAACCGCCTCTGCCGGTTTAGTAGTAGAAACACGGAAGTATGCGTAAGGCTGACTAATAATCGAATAAGGATAACTAACACCTGGATCGTAAGAAAGGCCGGCAGTTCGCCTAACCACATCAACTATTCGCTCGTTTAGCATGTCTACTGCCAGCACCATGGGCAATCCATCGGCACCATTCATGGCCGGCGCATTAAAATAACCTCTCAGGTAATTAGTTTCTACCTTGTGCTTATGAATTGAATGTGTTGCGGCAACCGACGAACTGCCCGGTTCAGGATACGACGCATGTTGCTTCTCGGGCAAGCGGCCAATGCTTTCAGCTATTTTGTTTCTTAGCTCGTCAGCATCCAGGTTTCCTACCACCACAAGGAAACAGTTATTTTTACCCACCATGTTTTTAAAATATCCTCTTACCCGTTCGGCTTTTAACCTGCTGATGCTATTCACCGTTCCTTCCGGTATTTTCTCGTAGTTGGTTCCCCTAAACGAATTAGACATTGCCAAATTTCTGAGTTTCATCTGTGGATCCTGCGAAAAATACCTGGCGTCAGATTTCAGCTGGTTTTTGATTAGGGAAAACTGCCTTTCCTCAAGCGCCGGGTCCGTAAGCACTTCTCCAAAAATTTTCCACGACTCTGTCCAGCTTTGCTTCAAACACATCATGCTTACCAGAGCGTAATCGTACCTGGAGGTAACTTCCAGCTCTGAACCGTACCGTTCCAACTTTTCGACAAGCGTACTTTTCGGATAGTGTACTGTTCCTCCGGATGCGGCCCATTTTAGAGCAAGTAGCTCTATGCCCTGTTCTTCCTTCGTGTAGTTGGCTGTTCCCCCCCGGATCACGAAGTTTATGCTCACTATCTCTTTTGGCACTTGCTTGTAAATTACCTTCAAACCATCAACATAAAACACTTGCACTTCCGCAGCTTGTGCTGACATGCTTGCTACAAAAAAGCTGCAAATGAAACCAATAATAAATCTGCTCATCTCACTATCATTTTTTCAAAATTTTCTAAACGTGTTTTTCGCAACACTCCCGGCGATAGAATAATACCCGCTGTTCGCGGCTGGCCTGCCATATACTCATTTACTACGCTTTCAATATCTTCGAGCATAACTCTGTTGATGGCGGGCATATAGTCTGCAACCATATTAATACCGCCGCTGGCCCACCTATATGCTATGATGTGAATAAACTCAGAAAGCTCCTCCTGCCGGTAGGCCTCTTCAATTACAATTGCATTTTTGGCCAAGGCGACTTGGTCTTCGGAAAAATACTCCCCACTTTCCAACGCCTTAAGTTGTTTTTCGACCGCCCTGATAGCACTACCGAGTTGATCGGAACCAAGTTCAGCTTCCAAATAGAGAGTGCTGTGGTACTTGCTGGAGGTAGTTCGAAAGGTTGCATTATTCATTTTTCCCGTTTCAACCAATTCTTGTTGAAGGGGCAAACTCTGCAGATTTAGCATTCGCATCAGCACTTCGGATGCGTAGAATGCTTTAGCGGGTCCCCGGGAATCAGGGCCGGGCCAGGCATAAAGAATCGCCGGACTTTCGGCCGCTTCATGCTCCAGCAGAAAATTGACCGGCCGTGCAAGAGGTACTATTTCTGGAACCGCTTCGATGTCAAAATCTCCGGAAAAACGTTTCCATGAAGAAAACAGATTTTCGACAAAGTTCATCGTTTCTCCCTTCTGTATATCGCCGGCAATTATCAGCAAGGCATTATCGGGCTGATGGTATTTGTGATGAAATTGCAACAGGTGTTTCTTCGTGGCCGACATGATAACCTGATGATCACCAATCACATTTTTTCGGCTAAAAAATTCCCCCCACAGCCGACGATCAGTTTCTCTGTCTAGCAGAAAGAAAATATCGCTCTCCAGCCTTTGAAATTCATCCCTCACAATCATCTTTTCCTTTTCCAACTCATCCTCCAGAAAAAGCGGTGACAACAGCCCCTGTGCAAACAACTGAAGCCCTTCTGCCACGTTTGAAGCAGGTAAGCTGAAATAGTAATTGACGATTTCCTGATCGGTATTAGCGTTGGACACAATTCCCATTGACAACATTTTGTCGTTGTAAATGCTTGCTGTGGGATAGCCGTCAGTTGCGTTGAAAATCATGTGCTCATACAAGTGCGACAGGCCGTCCTGCTCAGGTCCCTCAGTGAAGGCGCCTGCCCTGAAAGCCATTTCCAAATGAACAAGAGGCACGGAATGATCTTCAATGATGAGAACCTCCAAACCATTTGATAGCACGGTATAATAGTAGTTTTCGGGAAAGGTTGGATCAGCAGAAGCCCCGCCCGCCACAAGAAATGCACTGTATGTGCAAAGAAAAAAGAAAACCTTTAGGAGCTTGTTCTTCATTAGCGTGGTTGTTAGCAAATAAATTTTGTTCTTCTGCCACAGCGGATTTTTTCGCTATGCGCATATAGCTGTTTAGACGAATGCAGCGCACCTACATTACAATTGCACTAAATAATTCGACGATTGAGAAAAGGCCTGGGGAAGTGCTGCAAGTAAACTGATGCAATTTTGGCGAAGTGAAAAAAAACATCAGCAAAACCGCACTGGTACCTTACTGGTTTTATTCTTTAATTTGAATAAAACATTTTTTATGCCTGTCTCTAGAAAATTTTTATTGTACGGTGTGCTGTTATTCGCATCTGCCTGCACCACACCTCAGAAAAAATTTAGCCTTTACGATTTAAAGGAAAGCATAGCGGCCGATTTTGAGCTAGGTAACGGCACTTTTGCCATTGCCTTTAAAGACCTTAGCAACCCGGCCAATACCATTTATATTAATGAGGACGAGGTTTTTCATGCGGCCAGCACCATGAAAACCCCGGTAATGATAGAGTTGTTTAAGCAGGCCAGAGAGGGCAAGTTCAGTTTGGATGACTCCATTGCGGTGAGAAATGAATTTAAAAGCATAGTCGATTCGTCGGCCTATGCCATGGACATAAGCGACGACAGCGGCGAAGCACTTTATTCCATGATAGATAAAAATTCCACCATCTACCACCTGATGTACGAAATGATTACGGTGAGCAGCAACCTTGCTACCAACATTCTGATCGAGCTGGTGGGAGCGCCCAACGTAATGGCCACCATGCAGTCGATGGGCGCCAATAGCATACAGGTACTGCGGGGGGTGGAAGACCAGAAAGCTTACGACCTTGGCCTGAACAATACCACTACTGCACGGGACCTTGCCATCATAATGGAGAAGATAGCTACTAATGAGGCCGGTGCTCCGGAAGACTGCGCAGAAATGGTAAAAATTTTAAAAGACCAGCAGTTCAACGACGTAATTCCTGCGTACCTGCCCAAAGATGTGGAAGTAGCACATAAAACAGGATGGATTACCGGCGTACATCACGATTCGGCCATTGTTTACCTGCCCGATGGAAGAAGGTATGTGCTGGTACTGCTCTCCAGGAATATGAAAGACATGGATAAGGGTACAGAAATGCTGGCCCGAGTGTCGGAAAAGGTGTACAGGTTTGTGACACAACTATGAAACTCCATCATGCCATTCTTTTCTTAATAGCTGCCCTGTTGGCCAGCGGTTGCTCGTCGTGCGGGCCGTTTTGGCGAGAAGATGGCCCCTATTACAAGAGCGGGATTATTACAGGCTGGGAGGATATGTATATCGCCGAAAGAAAAGACACAATATGCGACCATTGCGATAAGTGGACTACCTACTCCGGCAGTCTCACTTCCTATAAAAGTATTTCACTGCAGGCGTATCTTGGTTCCAGCCATGTGGCAGACGCATCAACCGAAAGGCAGTGCCCAGGCGGATTTTTCTTTGCACCGGCGCTGGCATGTGACCCGGAAACCTTTTTGGTGATCGGCAATCCAATTAAAAAAATTGAGGTGACCAGCCGCCCATCTTATTCAATCCGGTCCGGCGACAAAGAGAATATCAGCAGTCGTTTTGTGATGTTTTACAGCCATCAGGAAACCTACTTTCCCGATTTCCCCATCGAAGAACTGGACACATTATACGGAGGAACAGGCCTCTCCTTCCAACTGCTAACCCCGCCTGCTGACACCAACAAGTTCGTGTTCAGCTTCGTGGGTACGCTTGCCGACAATACGGAATTTGTTTTCGACACCGACACCCTACACTTATACTAACGTGAAGACCTGGATTATTTCCGCAACCATATTTTACGGCCTGGCGTTGTTCCCGAGTTTGGGACTAATAGTCGTTGCTCCAATGTTGTTTGACGCTCCGGGCTCCGAAAACAGCACAGCACTTTGGGTAGTGTTTAATTGTGCATTAATGCTCCCCGTATTACTACTGGTGTCCATTGCCGGCATGTGGATATGGCACAAAAAGGGGCTTCGCAATATTTCGATGGCCTTTAGTCTACTGCCGATAGCTGATGTAGTGGTACTTGTTGGCGCCTATGCCACCCTGGCGCTCACTAGTTGATCCCCATTTCTTCATAAGCAATCCGATGAATGGTAGGTCTTACTCCCAGTTCGTAAATTGCCCGACTGTTTCGCGTAGGATATACACGGTTAGATAAAAATAGGTAGAGAAAGTCGTACGCCGGATCGACCCATACAAATGTGCCTGTGAAGCCTGAGTGCCCATAGCTCGAGGGTGTAGCCTGCCTCGCCACGCTGCTCGCAGCCTTCCGGTACGCTATCATTGGCTTGTCGAAGCCAATGGCCCGGTAGTTTCCCTGTTCGCAAAACTGGCAGACCGAAAATTTCTCAATCGTCTGTGGCGACAGATATCGCTCTCCGCCGTAGGTGCCTTCATTCAGGTACATCTGCCACACAGCGGCTATGTCGTTGGCGCGGCCAAAAAGCCCTGCATGACCCGACACACCGTCGAGCATGGCTGCACCTTCGTCGTGCACCACCCCGTGCAGCAAGGTTTTCCGGAAATAATTATCGTCTTCGGTGGGAATGATTCGCTCCAGCGAATATTTTCGGTAAGGATTATAGGTGAGGGTTTTCGCTCCCAACCTGTTGTAAAAATTTTGCCCCAGATACTGCTGAAATTCTGTTCCGGTAATGTTTTGCACAATGTCGGGGTAGAAATAAAAACTCATGTCGGAATACACGTAGCCCGGTGTTTTGTTCAGCGGCGACTTCCGGATCATTTTTACCAGCTTCTTCTTGTAATCCTTGTGCAGGTAAAGGCTGTCGGTGAGCCGGTAGGGATACTTCTCAGAGTAGCTCAACGACAGCGTTTTACGCTTGTAAGTGCTGTCTTTTTTGTAGGCGGTCTGGTAAAACGGTATCCAGGCTTTTAGCCTCGACTGATGCGTAAGAATATCGATAAACTCGAGGTTTCGCTTGTTAGACCACCTAAAACCTGGATAATAATCTTTAAAACGGGCGTGCAAATCGAATTTTCCTTCGTCGTGCAATTTCATAATGGCCGGTAAGCTCGCCGTCACTTTGGTGAGTGATGCCAAATCGTAAATGTCGTCCGTTTTTACATCCCTCAGGCTATCGTGGGTGTGGTAGCCATACGTTTTGTGAAAAAACACCTTTCCGTCTTTAGCCAGAAGCACCTGTGCCCCCGGAAATGCTTTTTGTTGGATTGCGAGTGCCATCATGCTGTCGATGCGCGATGTAAGCCGCTTACTGTTTACGCCAAGCTCTTCAGGCAGCGTATATTTAAACCGGGCGCCACCTGGTGTTTTCAACCCGTATCCTGCCTGCCATGTATCGTTTATAGTTACGGGCAGCTTTCCCTGCGCACCAATGCCACCAAAGATCAGTTGGGCGGCCATATCGCGGGCTACGGCGTGGTCCTGATACGTGGTGAAAACAGCTTCGGCCTCCTGCAGCCACGGCCAGTTGGCCAGTGTGTAAGGATTGCGGAGTGCGGCCACAACAGCCTTTTTTGTGGTTACCACCTCCTTCAACAAATCAACAACATTGGCAGAGAGCCTCTCCCGGTTGGTTGGTATCCGATGCCCCTGGTGCAAGGCTACCAATACCAGATTAAAATGGGCCAGGCTGTCTTTCACTATCTGGATCTCCACATCGGTGGCTTCCAGGGGAACTACCAGGTGCGGTATTTCGGTGTAGCTGTGTATTCTCTTTTGAAACTCAGTAATTTCGTTCACTCCAAAGCTAACACTCACCATCCTGAGGGTATCGAGCCTCTGCAGGGGGAGAATTTCGTTATTGTTTTGGAGCAGGGTAACCGACGACTCGAAAAGCTGCCTGTTCAGCAACTCATCGTGAGGCCGGTGAAGCTCCTCATGCAGATTGGCTGTTTCTATTGGCTGCCAGTTGTGCATTCCGGTGAAGTACTTCGCCAGCAATATCTTTTTACAACTCTCTTCCAAACGCCCAGGGCTTATCTCCTTTCTCGCAAAAGCTCCTTTCAAATACAAAAACGCCGAATCGATGTTGAGAGAAAACTCCAGCACGTCGTTACCCGCTAAAAAAGCTTTCTTTTCCAGCTCACCGGGTTTATGAAATTTTGTAACACCCTGCATATTCAACGCATCGGTAAAAATCAGCCCCTGGAAGCCCAGTTTATTTTTGAGCAGATCCGTTACCACCGGTTTAGATAACGTGGTAGGTAAATTGGGAGTAGCATCAAGGGTGGGCACAGACATGTGGGCTATCATTACCCCACTGATGTCTTTTTGAATAAGCTTTTGGAAGGGGTACAACTCCAGGCTGTCTAACCGTTGCGGACTGTGCTTCACCACGGGGAGGTCGTAATGCGAATCGGTGTCGGTATCGCCATGGCCGGGAAAATGTTTTGCAACGGCCAGCGTTCCTGTGTTTTCAAGGCCCTGCATGTAAGCAATGCCCCGGCGAGCCACTTCCTCACGGTTCTCCCCAAACGACCGGTAATTAATCACCGGATTATTGGCATTGTTGTTTACATCTACTACGGGAGCAAAATTAACCTGCGCGCCCACCATCTGAAGCTGCCGGCCAATGGTCTCACCCATTTTTTCTATTAAGGATATATCCGAAATAGCACCGAGCGTCATCTGAAACGGATAGGAAGTGGTGCTGTCGAGCCGCATGCCCACGCCCCATTCGGCATCCATGGCCACCATCAGCGGTATTTTTGAGGCTGCCTGCAACCTGTTCACCATCCGGACCTGCCTTACCGGCCCCCCCTGAAAGAAAATGAGGCCGCCGATGTGCCTCTCCTGAATCAGCCGCCGGAGCTCGTTCTCATGCGTCGAGTCCCTGTTGGAGTAAGCCGCCACCATTAGCAACTGCCCGATTTTCTGGTCTAGCGACATGCCTGCATATACCGAGTCTACCCACGCTTTGGCTCTTTCTGCATTGGCGAGTTGTTCAAACGCCCTGGGCAAGCCCTGTTGCGCCCTGGCTTGGGTAAACACCAACAAAGCAAGAAGAAATACTGTACAGGCTTTTAGCAGCGTCCGGTGGTCATTCATCTCAAATCCTTTCTACGCCCAAACCGGGCCTACTGGTTAATCTCATTATACCGTCTTTCAATTCAAATCCCCCTTTTACCACATCCTTGGCCAAATCGAAGCTTCCGTCGAGGTCGATATACCGGGTATGTGGGCAAGAGAAGGCGGCATGTAGTCCGGCTGCTATGCTGATGATGCTCTCATCGTTGCACCCCCACATAAGATCGATACCCGCATGCCTGGCAATGGTGGCAATTTCCCTCGCAGGCTGTATGCCGCCACACTTCATTAACTTGATATTGAAAATGCCGGCTGCCTTGGGCGAGTCGGCTAATTTAAAAGCATCGGCAGCATTTACCAAAGATTCATCGGCTGCCACGAGGCGTTTTACATCATCGGGAAAACGGAGCGAATCGTCGATAGCATTGGCCTTTAAAGGTTGTTCAATCAGCTCAATATCTAAAGCGGCTGTTTGCCTTACATATTCCAGCGTGTCTTCATAGCTCCATCCCTGGTTGGCATCAATTCTTATCAGAGCCTTACTTTTGATGTGTTTTCGCAGCGCCCTGGTCCGTTCAATGTCCTCCCCGATTGTTTTACCCAACTTTACTTTAAGTATTTTAAATCCCTGGGCGATAAAATCATCAGCTTCCTTCAGCGTTTCATCAACACCCATTATGCCGATGGTGACGGAGGTAGCCATCTCTTTTTTTTCAACTCCCAGATACTGCACCAGCGGCACATCGAGCCACTTTGTAAACAGATCGTGCAGGGCAACATCGAGCGCAACCCGGGCTCCTGCACTGGCCGAAAACCTGTAATGCACCTGGTTCAGCAAGGTGTGGAACCCTGCCAGCTGAGCACCTTTCAAAAAAGAGAGATCCGCCGTGGATAAAGCTTGAAAACACTCTTCCACGTTTTCATTCACCACGTACTTGCTGGGGTTGGCGGCCCCTAATCCGAGCATTCCATTTTCTGCCACCACCTCCACAATCACATTCTCCACCGAGTCTACGGTTTTGTAAGAAATGGAATAGGGCTTCAGCAGCTCCAGGTTTTCCTTTCGAATGTTAATTTCTTTTATGCGCATTCTTCTCTTTTATCAGTTCACGGATTGGTACCAGGATGTCTCCCACTCCCCGTTCTACCGGCAGCGCCACAGGAATGCCCAGTTCGGCCTCATACTGCTCTTTGAATTTGAGCGCCTGGTCGATGGTTAGCCCACGTGTATTGAGCGTAATGCCTATTACCTTTTTGCCGTACATTTTAATAAGCTCTACCTCAGAACCCAGCGGCGGAATTTTCCTTCCCAAGCTCTCGAAACCATCGTAGTATACCCGTGCCGGCGCATGCTGCAATACCACGCCGTCTACATCGCCCGAAAGCAGAAACTCACCACCGCATGGTCCGCTGATATTGCGAAGCGCCGCCTGCCCTTCAATCACAATCAGGTCGGGATCCACCTCTTTGTAGCAGCTTACAATTGCATTTTCCAACTCGCCCGAAACATAATCGTTGTAAGTAGAATCGAGGATGAAACCATACTTCCACCCCTGCATCCAGCCGGTTTGTCCGGTAAATATCATCTCCGACTTCATGCCCTCGCCCCTAATGGCTTCCACTATAAATTTTGAGGTTGTGCGCTTTCCCAAGCCACAGTCGGTACCCATTACGGCTATTTTGGCGCATTTCACGTTGTAGATCTCTCCAGTCCAAAACTTGAGGTATTTGCGCTCTCGTGGCAACCGGATGTCGTGGATAGTTACCCCTTTTTCTTTTGCAAGTGCCGCCAGACGCTCGTTGTCGTTCAGAAATGAGTGCAGGCCACTTATTACGTCCATTCCGTTTTCCATGGCAGCCACCACGTCTTCTTCCATCGCTTTAGGAAGCTGCCCCCCTTTCGGTGCCACGCCCACTATGCAGTTCTGGGCAGTACCACCCTGGGCTACAAATTCCGACACATTTTTGAAGATGGGTATTCCTCTTTCTCGCCCATCCAGTACTTTACCCGCGTCTTGCCCGAAAAAAACCGGATCAATTACTGCCACGATTTCGTATCTCTCCGATCCGCGGATGAGTCCGTGTGATGTTTTGGCCGATTTGGTATCGAAGACACCGTTGGAAAGAACAATAGATTTTGCTTTCATTTAATTGTTAAATTGGCTTTGTACCGGGAGCACCCAGGCGCTGGCAAATTTTAGGAATTTTCTACACTCTTTGATCAAAAATTAGAATTTTTCATCCATCGGTTATTTATTCGGGACTTGGAAGCAGGAAAGGTGATAAAAAGGACATGAGTGTGGATTTTTTGAATGCTACAAAAACATTTCGTATTGGTGTGATTCACCTAGTTGGCAGCCTGGCCGTGCTGGCACTCCTGGGCTCGTGCTCTCCCAGGCTGGTGATAAGCAAAAAGCTGGTGGTAAAAAAAATGATAAGAAACTCGCCGGTGTTTCAGGGGCACTTCACGGGATTTGTACTCTACAACCCCGAAACGGGCGAGTACATCGACGATCATTTTGGCGACAAATATTTTACGCCGGCTTCAAACACAAAGCTTTTTACCTATTACGCCGGGCTGCGGCTGCTGGGCGACTCGGTGCCGGCTATCCGGTTTGCCGAGCAAAACGACACCTTGTACTTCTCCGGCACCGGCGACCCTACGTTCCTTCACCCCGACTTTGAATTTCAGCCTGCGTACCGGTTTTTATCCGACACGACGAAAACGCTGGTATGGCACCCCGAAACATACAAAGATCCGGCGTTTGGCCCCGGCTGGTCGTGGGACGACTACTACTTTTACTACCAGCCAGAAAGAGCTGGGCTGCCCCTTTTTGGCAACATCGCCCGCTTTTATATGCTGCCAGGTGATACCGTGCCTACGGTGAATCCGCCTTTCTTCCAGGAGTTTGTAGAAACCCGGCCCTTCGAAAAAAACCGGTACCTGGTGGAGAGAGATATGAGCTTCAATTCGTACCTCTTCTTCAGGCCTGAAGCAGCCGACACTGTGGAACGCGACGTGCCCTTCCGCTATTCGTTTGAACTGGCAAGGCAGCTGCTGCAAGACACGTTGAAAAAGCCTGTACTATTCGGCTACAAGCCAGATACGCTTCCCTGGCAGGTGTTGAAAGGTACGCCTTCCAAAAATGTGTATAAGGCAATGCTGCAGCCCAGCGATAATTTTCTTGCCGAACAGATTTTAGTTATGGGTTCCTCCTACCTGGGCGATACGCTCAGCGGTGGCAACACAATGTGGTTTATAAAGAAAAACTACCTGAACGAGTTGCCCGACCCGCCCGTTTGGCACGATGGCTCGGGGCTATCGCGCTACAATATGTTTACGCCCCGAAGCATTGTAGCACTGCTAACCGAAATAGCCGATTTGGTGCCGCAGGATGACCTGTTTCGTAGCCTGCCTATCGGGGGAAAGGAGGGCACCATCAGGCGGTGGTATGCCGGCATTGAAGAGCCTTATGTATTTGCAAAGACAGGAACATTGAGCGGCGTGCACTGCCTGAGCGGTTACATCAAATGCAAATCAGGTAAAGTGCTTGTTTTCAGCTTCATGCACAACAACTACGCTGGTTTTACCAACCCGATAAGAGCAGAAATGCAGAAGGTGCTGGAGTTTGTGAGAGACAATTATTAACTG
>CBFGTI010000112.1:0-17470 GCA_965651695.1 uncultured Imperialibacter sp.
TTCCCAGGCTAACCAATCTCTTTTGCCGTTAATGCAGATTCTCGCCAAACGAAATGCTGTCGACTATGGATCACAGTCTATCGACTCTTCTTTGCTGCCGGCCTGTGAGACACGAGACCGGGGGAATGGAGTGCCTGCCGCACACCCCCCCCGCTGGGCTGAGTCTTCGCAGACCAGCCGCTAAGGCCAGTTGCCGTTGACTTAGTGGTACGTCGGTCCACCTCCCCCAACCCCCTCCGGAGGGGGAAACGTTCCCGATTCGGCATTCGTTTGGTGATAGGGAATTTCGTGTTTCGCCGGGGGCTGCAGCGGTTACTCAGGCGGATTGCCACTGGCGCTTGGGATTGTTCGTGGTATTCGGCATTTGTTTGCGCCATCGCAATGACGGTTCCGTGGCGGTGTGCGATACACTTACTCTCCAAACGATTCACAGCACCCCATCTCAAACGAAATCAAACCGATTACTGGTCACCGTCAATTACCGTTACACGCCTCCTCCACCCACTGACAGGGTGAAAAACCGCTGCCAGTGGCTTTGCGTGCCCCTTTTTCTTCCGAATTTGCAGATGCAGATTTTCGCCAAACGAAATGTGCCGTGGACAATCGACCGTCGTCCGTCGACTCTTCCTACCCCACCGTTGCTCCCGGGTTAGTTGCCGCTATTGGCAACAGCAGTCTCAGGTTACCTGCGTCGTCTTCGGCAGACAAGATCATCCCCTGCGATTCGATACCCATGATCTTTCTCGGCGCCAGGTTGGCCAGCAATATTACCTGTTTACCCACAAGTTCCTCAGGCTGGTAAAACTTTGCTATGCCGCTCAGCACTGTGCGCTGGTCAATACCGGTATCGAGCAAAAACTTCAGCAGTTTTTCCGACTTAGGCACCCGCTCACACGCCAATACTGTAGCCACCCGCATATCGAGCTTACCGAAATCGTCGTACACTATAGCGTCCTTCAAGGGCTGTATCGTTGTTTCCATTGTTTCTGTTGATTGAGCAGCAGGCTTCCCAGCTGTGGCCGGCGCTGCGTTTATTTTTTTACTATTCTCCAGTTTAGCAATTTGAGCTTCCACCACTTCATCTTCCAGTTTCTCAAACAGCAGGCTGGCTTCCTTCAGTTGGTGGCCATCGGCCAGTAAAGGTTTGCCGTTGAGGTCCTTCCACTTTACACCCGGCACATTCAGCATATCGCCGAGCTTTGCAGCGGTAAATGGCAGAAAAGGCTCGCACACTACCTGCAGGGTGGCCGCTATTTGCAGCGCAATATTCATGATAGTTTTTACCCGCTCCGGATCCGTTTTTGCAAGCTTCCACGGTTCCGTATCTGCAAGGTACTTATTTCCCAGGCGGGCGAGGTCCATCAGCGATGCCAATCCTTCCCTGAATCTGAACTGCTCCACCGATGCACCGATGGTGGCAGGAAATTCCGCCAGCTTCTGAAGCACCTCGGCGTCGTAAGGAAACACTTCGCCCCTGGCAGGCACCTTCCCCTCAAAATATTTATGGGTAAGCACCACCGCCCTGTTTACGAAGTTGCCGAAAATAGCTACCAGCTCGCTGTTGTTCCTGGTCTGGAAGTCCTTCCAGGTGAAGTCGTTGTCTTTGGTTTCGGGGGCATTGGCGCACAGCGCATACCGCAGCACGTCTTGCTTACCCGGAAACTCCTCCAGGTACTCATGCAGCCACACGGCCCAGTTGCGGCTGGTGCTTATTTTTTGCCCCTCCAGGTTCATAAATTCATTTGCGGGCACATTATCTGGCACCACAAAGCCGCCGTGCTCCATCAGCATGCTTGGAAAAATGATACAGTGAAACACAATGTTATCCTTCCCGATGAAATGTACCAACCGGGTGTCGTCGTCTTTCCAGTAAAGTTCCCAGTCAGCAGGGCGCAGCTCTTTGGTAGCCGAGATATAGCCGATTGGCGCATCGAACCACACGTAAAGCACCTTCCCTTCCGTGTCGGGTAGCGGCACAGCTACGCCCCACTCCAGGTCGCGGGTCATGGAGCGAGGCTGCAGCCCCTGGTTGAGCCAGCTTTTGCACTGCCCAAATACGTTAGCTTTCCACTCCGGGTGGCTGTCGATGTACTTTTCAATTTTGGGTTGAAGCCGGTCGAGCGGCATGTACCAGTTTTTTGTAGGCTTCAGCACTGGCTTTTCGCCCGACAGCATCGAACGGGGGTTTCCCAGCTCTTGCGGACTTAGTGTGCTGCCGCATTTTTCGCATTGGTCGCCGTAGGCATTTTCGTTGCCGCAGGTGGGGCAGGTGCCCACTATGTAACGGTCGGCCAGAAACTGCTTTGCCACGGGGTCAAAATACTGCTCAGTTGTCTTTTCGTCGAATATCCCTTTTTCATACAGGTTCAGAAAAAAGTCCTGCGAGGTTTTGTGGTGGATTTGGCGGCTCGTGCGGGAGTAGGTATCGAACGAAATACCGAAATCGGCAAACGACTTCTTTATCATCTCATAATACTTGTCTACAACCGCCTGGGGGGTGGTATTTTCGTTGCGTGCCTTCAGCGTGATGGGCACGCCATGTTCGTCGGTGCCGCTTACAAACACCACATCCTCTCCTTTGGAACGGAGGTATCTGACGTAGATATCGGAAGGCAGGTAGCAGCCGGCCAGATGGCCTATGTGGATGGGGCCGTTGGCATAAATTAATGCCGCGGTTACGGTATGTCGTTTATAACTCTTTTTAGCCATTCTTTTTGGTTTGGGCTGCAAAGATAGGGGTTTGGCGTTTAGTGTTTAAGTGTTTGGGTGTTTAAGTGTTTGGGTGTTTAAGTGTTTGGGTGTTTAAGTGTTTGTGTGAGCCAGACTAAGAGCGCGACATATGCCCGGAAGAAGCTTCCGGTTCAGAAAGGCGCAGTCCGCCCTGGTTGGTCTTGTGACCAACCGGCAGACCTTAACTTAAAAGCATTGAGGAAGCGTGTAGATAGCATAAGCCCGGAAGAAACTTCCCGTTCAGGAAGGTGCAGTCCGCCGCCCTGGTTGGTCTTGTGACCAACCAGCAGACCTTAACTTAAAAGCATTGAGGAAGCGTGTACATAGCATAAGCCCGGAAGAAGCTTCCGGTTCAGAGAGGGGCGTAGCATAAACCCGGAAGAAACTTCCCGTTCAGGAAGGCGCAGTCCGCCGCCCTGGTTGGTCTTGTGACCAACCAGCAGACCTTAACTTAAAAGCATTGAGGAAGCGTGTACATGGCATAAGCCCGGAAGAAACTTCCGGATTAGGTGGATGCGGGTTGAGGTGCTTGGATTGGGTGCTTCATAAAATAAGGATCTTTTAAAAAATTGTTCCAGTCCTTCTTCAGCGATGCCTCCAGCAGCTTCAAGTCCTCGTCTCGGGCCTCGTCGGGCAACCGAAGCACGTAGTCGAGCAGGTTGTAGCAAATGGTAAACTGGCCGCATGCAACCAAATTTTCAAGCCTGTTCACCGTCCTATCCTTTTCATCAAACCAAAGCGTGGTAGGCATCTCCGCGGCTATCCGGGCACTCTCTTTCAGCAGCGGCGTTGGCGGCTTGGGTTTTTTATCATCAAATGCTGGCCCCATGCTGTTTACGTCTTCGCATAGCTGGTAAATATAAGCGCCTATCCTGCGGCCCTTCAGCCTTTCCGACTCAAAAAAGAGGTTATAGTTGAGGCGGCGGATCTGGTTCAGAAATATTTCGTTGATCATTACAAATGCCGAACTGAGCCGCTCCTTTATCATGCGCTTTACCAACCCAATGTCCAATTTTTGAAACACCACCACATCGTCGATTAAAGCCTCGGGAATTTTGCTTTTGTACAACTTCTTTACAAAAGACACACCTATCCGCCGGCCCGTATCGGCTAGCAGGCCCACCACAAAAAGAAACCCGCCGGCACCTGCCAGCACACCACCTGCTACGTACAGAAACGGCCATGCGCTGCCACCGAACACCCTCATCGAGTTGAGCCCGGTAACTAAAATGCCCAACAGCAGAAACACCCAGTGATACCACCTAAACTGAAAAAACCGCAACAGGCTGTTGGTTATACCCTCAAGCGTTTTCGATTTTGCCTGCTCATTGCCAGCGCCGTTGTCCGGCTGCCATGGTTCCATTTTAAAGCTGCCCACATCGCATACAATAATGGCACTAAGCGCTTCGCCTTTTCCTTCACGCCGTTTATCGATATTTACCATGCTGCCAATGCCCTGGTTGTCTACTATGCCACCGTCCATAATTCCTATGCCGTCGCGAAAAAACTCCTTCTGCTTCAATTCCTTATACTGTTCGGAGGAGTGGTCATCAAAATAATCGTCAGGGAAAATCATCGGATCGAACCCAACCGGAAAGCAGGAGGAGGAGGCTATGGCATCGGCAATGCGAACTTTACCTACAAGCTTGTTAAGTGCGGCATTCTTTAGCCGATGGTTGCCAAACACGCCGGACGCCTGAAACCGGAATGCAAGCCCAAAGGCAAAATCGGTTGCGTTGAAACATACGTCTCTGAGTGCGCCGGCATTTTTTGCCAGATCGCCCATGGTGCCTGCACATAATAGCTGGATGTAGGCCATGGCAAAAGCATTGCTCAGCGTGCGCTTTTTTTCTTGCGTCGTCCATACTTCATCCGACTCCAGCAGCTCAAGGGCCTTGTTGAGCAATTTGTCGTCGTTGAGAAAAGCATACAGCTGCTCGTAAAACTGTTCGAAGCTCCACTTTTGCGATTGTGAATAAGCGTAAAAGGCGCCGGTAATAGTGCCCCCGCTCACTGTACTTAGCGCTTCTACCCGCTGGAGCAACGGCTGGCCTTTGAATGTAAGCCTGTGCAGGTAAGCCAGTACGCCCAGGGCAAAGGCGGCGGCACGGTATCCACCGCCGCTAAAGCAAAGGCCGATGGTGTCGAGAGGTTTCAGGTTGGAGCTGGTCATGTGT
This sequence comes from uncultured Imperialibacter sp., assembly GCA_965651695.1. Classification (GTDB taxonomy): domain Bacteria; phylum Bacteroidota; class Bacteroidia; order Cytophagales; family Cyclobacteriaceae; genus Imperialibacter. The sequence goes on from CBFGTI010000112.1 coordinate 4,908, forward strand.
TGGTACGTTAGTGTTTAAAGCAGTTTTACAGGCAATGCAGCATTTATCGCGTCCTTTACCACCGCCAGTGCTGCATTCACGGCCCTTTCGGCAGCATCGAGCCCGATACCTTCTATGGTAAGCAGCACCGTTTCCGCCGCCCGCCGTTGCATGGCCATATGCCGCTGGGCCCGCTCCGGCGTCATCTCCCCGCTTGCCACCTTGCCGGCGAGGAAGGCAGCATTTTCGAGCAGCTTTTTAAATTCTACCGCCGCAAAATCCTTTGCTTCTTTATACTGCCCTTTCAAGTCGCTCTTAGCGGCCTCCAGCATTTTGGGTATCAGTTCTTCCGGATTAAGTGCCATGGCTTATTTTTTTGAGGTACGTCTTGTTTGCTGAAATCGCTGGATAGCACCCAACTGCACATTAAAAATTGTGCGAAACGACTGCAAATCCGCCGCTGAAAGGATGTCATCCTCCCGGTGCATATCCTCCATATCAAGCACGTTGGCCCGCAGGCGCATGAGGTGTTCGGTCACGATCCGGTTTTTGTCGATGCCCTCGTTGCGGTATTGCAGCACATCGAGCACGGTTTTCACTTCATTATAAAACTGAAGGTTTTTTTGGTAGCTGAGTACTGTGCTATCGGGGTTGAGATGGTAAAGCGACTCCCATGTATGAAGCTGAAACAACATCTTCTCCTGCAGTTCCGCTGTCTTCAGGTCCGTAATCTCATCGTAGGGAGCCAGCAAACGGATGGAACAGCCTCCTATAAGCAGGAGCACCACCAATGGAGTCGCAAGCAGTTTGAACATAAGGTTGCTTAGGTTGAGTAAAAAAATATGCCCGCTCCAGGTTCGAAAAGCCAAAGTTATAATAGATACTAATTTCAGGATTTATCGGTGAGAAGCAACATTCTTTACTGAATATTTCCGCACCGAACGGCTGCTGGCTTAATGTAATATCATCTGAAAAATCGCACGCTGCGTTTTGTTTAATCTTTATACCTTAACTCTTATAAGAAGCATACAGCAACTGCTGACCGACGATGGAAGCACTCAACTTACTAAACAGAATTCGACTACGACTGCAACTGACGGCGTCCGTCCGTAAACTTTCGGCAGATGGTTGCGGCGTGTTTAAAATATTGTTAAATAGAAAATTGCAACGACGTAGAGCCCAAAGAAATTTCGTGACTGCAGGCGCGGCTGCAGGCGCGGCTGCAAGCGCGGCTGCAGGCGATGTAATATTTTAAGTGCCATATTAAGTTAAGCAGACAGTACCCCCGAAAGCTTCACAAAAAAGAAAGGCACCCTATGCTATCAAAACGAGACAAAAACCTTCAATACAGCGTTCGGGAGGACATAAACTGCCTCATTACCGGATCTATGAAGGCGCTGCAGCTTCTCGCGTTACTGGCCCTACCTTTTTCAGCTTACTCACAAAAACAGTCGCTGCAGTTTACGCGGCTTGGCACCGAGCAGGGGCTATCGCACAACCACGTTAGCGCTATACTTGAAGATACCAAAGGCTTTATGTGGTTTGCCACAGAGGAAGGGCTGAACAAGTTTGACGGGTACAAATTTACTGCCTACGGGTATGAACCGGGCAGCAAATCGGGCATTGCCAGCAACTACGTGTACGACATCGCCGAAAGCGCCTCGGGAAATCTCTGGGTAGCCACTGCCGAAGGCCTGGAGCTGTTTAACAGGGAGGACGCCTCTTTTACGCATTTTGCCAGGGGACTCACCGTGCGGGATGTGCACGAAGCGGCAAACGGCAAGCTTTGGCTCGGCACCACGGATGGGCTTCATTGTCTCGACTGGCAAACCGGGGAAATGCAATCTTTTCAGCACGTCGAGAGCGATTCTAACAGCCTCAGCCACAATTACATTTATAAAATTGCTGAAGACCGACTGGGAAACCTCTGGATAGGTACCAAAGACGGGCTCAACCGGTTTGACCCAGCAGCCCAGAAGTTTACAGTGTACAAAAACAATCCCGCCGACCCGCAAAGTATTGGTAACGACATCGTCAAAGCAGTGCTGTTTGACAGTAAAGGCAGGCTCTGGATTGGCACCATGGGGGCCGGCATAGCATTGCACAACCCGGAGAAAGGTACATTTGCCTCATTCCTTCACGACCCGGATAATCCCCGCAGTCTGGCCCACAACGACATCCTGTGCATAATGGAAGCGCAAGACGGCCGGCTGTGGATCGGGACTGAAAATGGCGGCATAAGCATACTCGATACCGGCACTAAAAAGTTCGACAACCACCAGTTTGCCGCCCACGACGACCAGTCGATCAGCAACAATTCGATATACAGCTTGTACGAAGACAGAGTTGGAAATAAATGGGTAGGCACATGGTCGGGCGGTGTGAATTTTCTGCCGGCCATGGGCTACAAATTCCGGCACTTTAAGCAGGTGCCCGGGTATGCACAAAGCCTGAACAACAACCTGGTGCTGGGCATTGCAGGCGACAGCTACGGCAATATATGGCTGGGCACTGATGGCGGTGGTTTGAATGTATACAACCCCGGCAGCGAGTCTTTTGCGGCGTTTACACACGACCCCCGCAATCGAAACACGGTAAGCACCAACTACATTATCACACTTACCGAGATCGAAAAGGGAAAGCTGGCCCTCGGATACCACCGGGGCGGGTTTGACGTATACGATACAAAAACAGGCCAATATGAAAGGCACTTGCCCACCGGCAAAGACCCTTACGGACTCCTGGTAGAAAGCGTTAACTATGTTTACAAAGACACGGATGGCAAAATATGGGTCGGCACCTATTTGGGCGGGTTGAATCTCTATGACCCGGAAAAAGGCAGCTTTATATTAAGGTATACGCATGAGCAGGGAGATAAAAGCGGTTTAAGCAGCAATGTGGTCACCTCGCTGCTCCGCGACGGTGCCGGCCAATTATGGGTGGGCACTGATAAAGGCCTCAACCTGCTCGATGAAAATAACAACAGGTTTATCCAATACCAACACGACCCCTCCGACACAAGCAGTATTAGCCAGAACCAGATTTATACGCTGTTTGAAGACAAAGCTGGTAACCTGTGGATTGGCACTGGCGGCGGCCTTAACTTGTTCAACAGGGCTTCCCGGTCGTACAAAACCTATACTACCCGAAACGGCCTGGCAAACAACATCATATTTGGGATTTTGGAGGATGACCGCGGCAATCTTTGGGTCAGCTCGAATAAGGGCCTCAGCAGGTTTAATCCGGCCACCGGGGCAGTAAGAAACTACGACGCGAAAGACGGCCTTCAAGGCAACTCCTTTAAACCCAACGCCTGCTACAAAGCACCAAATGGCACTATGTACTTTGGCGGCACCAATGGCTTCAATGTATTTCACCCCGATAGTATAAAAGATAATCCGCACGTTCCGCCGGTGCATCTTACGGGTTTTCAGATCTTCAACAACCCCGTAGCCATAGGCGAAAACTCTCCTCTTCGTAAAGAAATAAGCGAACTCGAAGAAATAAGGCTCACCTACGACCAATCCGTTGTCACCTTTGAATTTGCCGCACTTAACTACACCCTGCCCCAAAAAAATCAATACGCTTACATGCTGGAGGGGTTTGATGCCAGGTGGAATGAGATAGGCAACAGGCGCACAACTACCTATACCAATCTCGACCCGGCCACGTATGTCTTCAGGGTGAGGGGGTCGAACAACGACGGTGTGTGGAATACCGAAGGCACCTCCATAGTACTGCATATAGCCCCGCCGTTTTGGCTTACCTGGTGGTTTAAGGTTCTGGTGGGAGCATTTATTGCCACCTGCTTCGTAGCCTTTTACAAAATCAGGGTGAGTGTGATAAAACAGCAACGAAAACGGTTGCAGCAGTTGGTAGAGCAAAGAACACGGGAGCTGGAACTGGCCAGCGAAGAGGAACGAAAGGCCAGAAAGGAAGCGGAAAAGGCACGGAGCGATGCAGAGAAGGCAAACAAGGCAAAGAGCGTGTTTTTGGCTACAATGAGCCATGAGATTCGCACCCCTATGAACGGTGTGATAGGTATGGCCTCTCTTTTGGCCGAAACACCCCTCAACAAGGAGCAGGTAGAATACACCGAAACCATCCGCAACTGCGGCGAAAGCCTGCTGGGCGTAATCAACGACATACTGGATTACTCAAAAATCGAATCGGGGAAACTCGAGTTGGAGAGTACAGTATTCGGGCTGCGCACGTGTATTGAAGATGTGCTGGAGGTTTTTGCCACCAAAGTTGCCGGCGCCAGTGTGGACCTCGTGTATTCTATCGACCCTCAGGTACCCGCCTACCTGCTTGGCGACAGCCTGAGGTTTAGGCAGATACTGATGAACCTGGTGGGCAACGCCGTAAAATTTACCAGCGAGGGAGAGGTGGTCGTGTCGGTGAATAGTCAGCTGGCGGCAAACGGCGACGTGGTGTTGATGGTGGAGGTAAGGGATACAGGCATCGGCATTTCCGAAGAAAAGCTTAGCCGGCTGTTCAAGGCCTTTTCGCAGGTCGACACCTCCACCACCAGGAAGTATGGGGGCACAGGACTTGGCCTGGTTATTTGCCAAAGGCTGGTGCGCCTGATGCACGGGCACATCAGCGTAAAAAGCATAGAGGGGCAGGGTACCACTTTTAGCTTTGACGTAAAGCTGAAGCGGGCACCTGAAGAGTATGCCACAGCGGGAGAGAACCTGATGGAGCTGGCCGGCAAAAAAGTGCTGGTGGCCGGCGCAAGCCAAACCTACCTGTGCGTGCTAAAAAAACAGCTGGACTTGTGGGGGTTGGTCACCACCACGGCCTCTTCTTTAGACGACGCCATGCGAGCGCTCAGCAACAACCTGATGCCCGACCTTGTACTCACCGACTTGCGGCTTACAAATGGCGACGGACAACTGCTCGCCGGTGAAATTAAAAAAGTGTATCCGCAGCTCCCCGTGGTTTTGCTTTGCTCGCGGCTAGAGCAAAACAGTGTCGACAGGTCCGTTTTCTCGTCTATTATCTCCAAGCCTGTTCGCCACAGCAGGCTCCTGGAGCATGTGCTATCGCATTTAACCCAGCAAGCCGCCAGTGTAAACATACAGGTGGAAGAAAAAAATAAGCTCAGCGGCGACTTCGCTGCCAAACACCCCATGCGCATTCTCATAGCGGAAGACAACGCGGTAAATCTGCTACTCGCAGAGCGCATTCTTACCAAATTGGGTTACACTCCTGAAAAGGCTAAAACAGGCAAGCAAGTTGTTGCCATGGTAACTGACACACCGTTCGACCTGATTCTCATGGACGTGCAAATGCCAGAGATGGATGGCCTGGAGGCTACCGGCATTATCCGGTCAACCGCTGGTGCACAGCCCGTAATAGTGGCCATGACAGCCAACGCCATGCAAGGCGATAGTGAAAAATGTTTGGCAGCCGGCATGGACGACTACATTAGCAAGCCGATACGCCTGGAAGACATTACCTCCAAACTCGAAAAGTGGGCACGATGATGCCAGCTGCCCGGAACACATTAAGCTTGCTGCATTGAGCTTGTCGAAATGCGACAAGCTCAATGTGACAAGCTCAATGTGACAAGCTTAGTTTTTCCGGGAATTTGTTTTTACTTGTTCGCGAAAATTCCCTGCAGCTCGTTGCCGAGAATTTTTGCACCTTTTACAGCCGTGGCCGCCTGCGCATCCACCTGGTAAACGTGGGCTTCCGTACCGTCGTTTACTGAAATATACACCTTGCCGTCTTCGAGCAGGTAGGGAGTCAGGTACTGGCCGCCGTGCATCGGCACGTCTTCAACCACCGCTACTGTTTTGGCATTCAGATCGAGCACGGCCACGTTCAGCACAGGAGAAGTTACACTAAAAGCACCCCATGCGAAGGCCGCGTCATCAACATCAACTGTAGTGCTTATCACTCTGGCCACTACTTTGCCGTTGCCCGCGTAAGCCCCCGAAAGCACTTTGTAGCCCGACTCCTCTACGTTGAAAAAGTAGTTCTCGTCAAACTGCTCCTCACCGGCGTTGATCTTCAGGATGCCCGATGGTTTTGTTGCGTTGGTAAAGCCTGCCAAAAAGGAAGATGTAGAAAGCGTATAGTGGTTACCGGCCTCATCCTCCAGAATGGACGGTTGTGAGCCATAATAGCCAATGGGCGACGTGCGACTATCGGTAAAAGTATGCAAGCGCTCCAGCTCCGGGTAAGAGTAAACGGCCACGTAGGCCGAATCAACAACCGGTGTTTCCCACGATGCCCCGTGCAGCGGGTAAAATGCCACAAACAGCCTGTTTCCCTCCACATAAGCATCGGTTGGCCATGCATTGAGCTGAACATCGGTATCAACCGAATCGATATGGTAGATGATGGGGTGAATCGGGTCGGTCACATTCTTTTCAATGGCCACGTTGTTTACGTTGATAATCTGCAGCTGGCAGTCGTATGAGCCCCCGCCCCAGGGTGCACCAATTCCTATAAAAGTTTCATTGTCTACCGGCGCCACCATGTCTATACGCTCAAATACAAATTTACCCTGCTTCACCAGCTCGCCTCCTTCCACCTCGAAGGCAACACACTCGTTGAGCGTATACCCCAGCGCAAAAAACTTACCGCCGTAAGCAGCACTGTAGTTCCATCCGGTAAGCTCTTCACCCTGGCCGGCCGCACTTATTTCGCCCGTCATCAGGTCGTCTGCGGTCAAAAAGTAGTCGGAGGTTTCGTCGCCCGTGGCCTGCGTGCGCAGCGATACTACGTAGTTTGGCTCTTCCGGCTGAATTCCTCCATCATCATCGCCTTCCTCAGGCCCGCACGACACCGTAAACAAGGCCACTATAACGCCTATCCATATTAGTATTCGGTCTTTCAACATCGATTTCATATTGGTTTTGTTTTATTTAAAATTTTGTTGGTTACTGTAGAAAATAGCTCAGCTTCAGGTTAAAGGCCCTGCCGGGTTTCTGAAGCATAAAGTTGTCGAAGAGCTGGCTGTCGAAAAGATTGGTACAGGCCACCGAGGCATTGTACTTGCCGTCGTCGAACGACCAGGAAGCCACCAGGCTATGCGATAGCTGCCTCGGGATATCATATTTTGCCTTTTTACTACCCTGGCTCGGCCATTTCAGGTAAAATGCCTCCACAAACAGCGTAGACCAGTTGATGGAGAGTTTGCCGCTCTCCGTTCCTATCTTATGGAACATGATGCCTGCCTTGGCATTGCCAAACAGGAAAGGCATGTTGGGCACACGGTCTTTGTACAGGTAGTTTTCGCCGCCGGTTGCGGTTAGCTTTTGATTATTGATGATATGCTGGTAGCTGCCATTTACTTCTATATTGAAGCGCTCCGCATATTTGTATTTTGCGCCCGCCTCGAAAATGTCGGCCTTTACAGCATTGAGGTTTTCGTATACGCTTTGAATGGCGAGCGGGGCGCTGCGGATCATGTTTTCCGGCTTACGAAACAGGTACCCACCCTCAAAAAGGACCTCGTGTTTGGCAAATATCTTTTGCCCCAGAATGCCTATATTGAAGTTTTGGCTTGTTTCAGGCTTCAGGTAGGGGTTGCTTTGCACCAGCAGGCCGTCGCCGAACATTTCGTAAGCTTCGGGCAACCGATAGGTATTTTCAAAGGATGATTTGATTTGGATACCTTCCGCCAGAAAATAGGTCGCCGCTACGCCATACCCTCCTTCAACCGACGAAGCCGTAATTTCCCGCAAGGTCTGATTGTCGCTATACCCGTCGCCCTCGCGAGTCAGCGCATCCATGGCAAAGAGCTTTCCAAAGGCAATAGTCCTCAGCTTGTTATCGAGCAGGCTCAGGTTGTAAGACAGCCCTGAGATGTTTTTAGTAAGATAATTAGGCTCGCTGAAAGGCACCGCATTGTAGCTAATGGGGTCCTCGCCCACCCGCACATACCGGCTGTAGGTATGGTTAAAAGCAACAGATTGGTTTTGGTCGATCCTGTAGCTGATGTTAGCCGTAGTTAGTACCGACTCGTCGTTGAACCTGAACTCGGTTTTGTCCCAGCTTATTTCGCCCGAGCGCACATCTATACCCCGGTAAACATAGTTGCCGTACCAATCGTAAATTTTGCTCACGGTGTCTACCACCATCGCCTGCCGCAGGTTGTACACCGCATTTACCCGCACCGAGAGCCCATCGGTAAACACATCGTTTTTCATGTACTTCAGCGTGGGGATCAGCGCCCGGTCGGTAGTAAAAGCTTCGCCCACCACCTTAGTCATGTTGCTGCCTGTCTGAATTTCCTTGTAGTTGCCGGAGGCGAGCACGCCGACAAACAGCTGGTCTGCAAATTTTTTATTTTCTACGCCCGCCTCCACTTGCACTGTTTGCGACTGGTAGCCGTCGTGAAACCGCTCTACCGATACCGGTTCTCCCACCTTGCCCGACACCGGATCGGGCACTTCAACTTGCACTTTGTAGCTGTTGTCCGAATAATTAAAAAATGCATTGGTCCTAACGGTCAGGCCGTTCTTGGCCGTTACCTGGCTAATGATAGACGCCCTGTGCGTGTTAAACGACCCCACGGAGTACGATGCATTCAGAAAGTTCCTGATCGACCGGTTGGTAGACACATTCACGGCACCTCCCAGCGCATCAGAACCCAGGTGTACCGGCACCACACCCTTGTATACTTCTATGTTCGATATCAGGTTTACGGGTATGTTATTGAGCGTGAGCGACGAGCCGAAGTAGTCCATCGGTATGCCGTCGATAAAGAACTTTACCTGGTTGCCGGTGAAGCCGTTGAGCGAGAAGTTGAAATTGGAGCCAAGGCCGCCGTCTTCGCGGATGCGGATGCCTGTAGTAGCGTTGAGCACCTGGTTAATGTCGAGGTTTTGTACTTTCAGCGGGCCCACATCAACCACCCCCACCGCGAAAGGTATCTCGCGCATTTCGGTGGCTTCCGATTTGCCAATTACCACCACTTCGCCCAACTCGGCTACAGCCTCAGCCAGCGAAAAGTTGAGCGTTGCCGAGCCCGCTTCGGGCACGGTAACTTCCGAAGACGTTTTAATATAGCCGATGGAAGACACCTCAACCACGTACTTACCCGCCGGCACATTGTCGATCCGGTATTTTCCGTCGGCATCCGTTACCGCCCCAATGGTGGTTCCCTGCAGCTGTACCGTAGCGCCGGGAATTGCTACAGCGTGGCCGTCGGAAACCTTGCCGGCGATTGACCCCGCGGTAAGCGAAAAACTTCCGGCACATAGAAAGATCAACGTGAAGAGTCTGCCCATATCACACATATCGCAGCTAGTGTAGTAGTTTATTTAGAATGATTATAAACTGATCGCAATGATAGCCACGACTTTCTGACTTTGCAACATTATTTAGATTAAATCTAAATAAATTTAACATAAGCAATCGGCATGAGATAAGGGGTATTGGCTGTCGGGTAGTGGCTTTTGCCTTCAGGGCTTCGTGAGTGGTTGCTCCCGGGTTTTGGTAGCTGTCACATTTCCGGGCGGAATTTTAAGAGCCATCTATCGCCTTCAGCAAGGCAGGCATTCCAATTCAGACCTTCGTAACACACTTCTGTTACCAGGCTTCACACTTTTTTACTGAGGAACAATCAGGAGCGGGTTGACAAGGCAAGCGCTACAACCGGACAGCTTCAAAAAAAGCTACCGCCGCTGAAGAACTACCGTTTCCTGTATCCAGCAGCCTACCTCTATGGGCTGTCCTTCCTTCATTCCCTCGGTAAAGATCTCCTCTATGGAAGGAAACTGGCTTTGCGCATTTGCCATGCCCTGGCTATTTCCCCCACGGCGGTACATGTCGTGTGCCGCAATATACACGCCCCTGTCCTTCACTTTGCTCAGCCCGGCTTTGCATTCGTCGAAGCTGCCATAGTAAAGATTGCCGATGAGGTTGTAAGCTTCTGCCAGTGCAGGGTCGGCAGCAAGCGCCTTTCGGGCGTTGCTACGGGCGGTGACCTTTTCGCCACGTGTGGCATGTATCCGGGCCAGCTCAAGGTAAATCTCAGCCTTCTTCCCGCTATCATCAGTAAGTTCTACGGCTTGCTGGTGGTAAGTAATAGCCTCGTTGAGGTCTCCTGACGTGGTATATTTTGCCGCAATCATTCGGGCGAAACCATAGGCGGGTTCCTTTTTGTGCACAAGCAGGGCAGTTTCCAGGTACAGCGGGCTATCGTAACACTTGCCGGTGAGCAACAGTTGCAGTACTTTTTTGGCGGTGGAAATGTTGGAAGTATCCTGTCGCATTTTGGCCGCGAGGTTGTTTTCAATAAATCCGCAGTCAATCGGCAAAAAGCTGATCAATACCGTTTGTATGTCTTCGCGAAGCCGTATTATTTTATCGGTTTCCCCCTCCTTAGCGGCTTTCGCATCAATTACGTCGACGATCTGGTTGTAATACTCAAACGTCTTTTCGTTGCCGGGGCCGCCCCCCGCCAAGTGGTATCTCCTTAATATATCGATGAAAGCCCGCAGGTTGCTTTCAAGCGTAGCTGCGCCATTCAGCGCCATTACCCGGTCAAAAAGAGCCACCAGCTCCGGGTATTTTTCCTTGTTTCCGCGATAATACTTATAGGCAGAAAATGCTTTCCTGTTGAGCACATCGGCCTCGTTTCCGAAGTACCGCATACGGGCATCGTACATGGCAATGGCCTTTTCCTGGTAGACGGTTTTGCGATCCACGTCCGCCTCTGCCTCCGCCAGGTCTTCGTATACTTTGGTACCACCGATGTATAACGCTACGTTCAGGTCCGGTGCCTCTGTGAGCAGCCACTCGAGTGGAGCCACGGCCGCAGCAGGGTCAGTTTTGGAGAGGTCGGAGTACAGCACGTACTGCTCTTTGGCTTTTGCAGTATCGGCAGGCCATTTCCAAACCGACTGCGCCTGCACGGTGAGGCCAACAAACAAGCAAAGAAGAAACGAAAAAATGCAGCGCATAAGCAATAAGTTAGGTGATAATTTGGCAGCAGCCCATTATACAATATAAGCCCGCTTTCTCATTTGACCAAATGGTGCCCTCCCCGGAGGCCGGCTTCGCTCGTTAGCAGTCGCCTCACCAACTTCAACAATTTTCCTCTACCTTCGTAAGGATTGCTGATCCGCCCGATTATGATCCGATCCGATTTTCCCGACCTTCAATGGCTTAAAAAAATGGTATCAGGCCAGATACCCGTGTTTGATGCCGACGGTAAAGCAATCCGCCCCCGCTGGCCAAACTGCATTATCAACAGCACCGTTACTGCTACTTACCGGCCCGAAGTGCTTGGCCCCATTTCGCTTTTTATGAACATGCGCGGCACCAGCTACTGCTCCACCAACGGACCCACGGCCACCATCAACGAAGACTTCTACTACCTCAGCAACCAGCACCAGGAGTACACGCTCACTATCGAAAACGATGTGCCGGTCGAAACCTTCAACATCCACCTGGGCGAAGAGCTTTCCGAACAGGTGCTTACCGGCCTCGTTACCCCGGCCGACCGGCTGCTGAACGACTCCTTTGGGCTTCCGGCCGAAAAGATCGGGTTTGCCAACAGGCTGTACAGAAAAGACGATGCCATGCAGGCGCTTGTTCGGCAGCTTTACCACGACCACAAAAACAACCGGCTCGACCCACTCAAGCTGGAAGACTACAACTACCAGCTCATGGCGCACCTGGTGCTTCAGCACAGGCGGGTGCTGAAGGAGGTGCAAAGACTTCCTCCGGTAAAAAAGTCTACAAAGGTTGAGCTACACCGCAGGCTCTCCTACTCGCTCGACTACCTGCATAGCCACTACGACAAACGAATCGATTTGCAGCAGCTGGCCGGCGAGGCCGCTCTTTCCAAGTACCATTTTCTTCGGCTGTTTAAGCTAGCCTTTGGTTGCTCGCCATACCAGTATCTTCAGCAACTTCGGCTGCAACGAGCATCGCAGCTGCTAAAGCTCAGGCAATGGCCGGTAAACCAGGTGGCGCTGTCGCTGGGCTTTGAAAATGCCTCCAGCTTCAGTCGTTTGTTTCAGCAGCGCTTCGGCATTTACCCGACGCAGTACAGCTAAAGTGTAGAGTTCCAATTGATAAAATTAGCAACAATGGTCATCTGCACCTGCCGGGTAGTGCCATAGCTTTGTGTCGTCTAACAAAAAGCCATTTCAAATGAACAATTCCTTTCACCTCCTCACTGCAATTGGCTTCGGATTGCTAACAGCCATTTGCGCCGGTCTGATAGTTTGGGCCGCAAATAAAGCAGCCATAAAAAATTCGCAGCTACCCCGAAAAACCTTTGCACTTACACTCGCCGCTTTGCTTTTCTGGCTTGGCGTGCTTGCAACGTTATCTTCTTCAGGGTTTTACTCCGACTTTTCGATGCTCCCACCCCGGTTGTTAATTTTTGGCGCACTACCTCCTATCCTGTTTGTGTTGTGGTTAACGATTAGCGGCCGGGCCGACATCTTCTTAAGCAGCATTCCCACGGCCTGGCCAATGTACCTGCAAGCCTTCCGGCTGCCGGTTGAAATACTGCTCTGGATACTATTTATACAAAACCTGCTTCCAACGCAAATGACGTTCGAGGGCCGAAACTGGGATATACTAGTGGGAATTACAGCTGTGCC
>CBFGTI010000113.1:0-17105 GCA_965651695.1 uncultured Imperialibacter sp.
AGCTATGTAACTGTGTCGTTGCTCGATGCTGCTGTTTCGTCGCTGGTAAACCAGGCAACCAACTGGCTGGTGGCGGGCCAGGTGCCACAGCCGCTGGGTTCCGAGCATCCAAGCATTGTACCCTACGGCAATATATTGCAAACCGCTGACGGCCATTTGATAATGATAGCCGTGGGATCCGACAGGCAATTTGCCGAGCTGTGTGAAATACTGGGGATGAAGGAATTAAGCGGCGACCAGAGGTTTAGCACTAACGCTGCCCGCGTAAAAAACCGCGCGGAGTTAAAGCTATTGCTGGAAAAGGCATTTGCAGCGGCTAAAGTGGAGGTGCTATGCGCGGCCTTTATGCAGAAGCACATCCCTTTTGGCAGGGTGCGAAGTATAGACCAGGTGTTTGCTATGCCACAGGCCAGAAAGATGCTGTTACCCTACGAGCATAATGGAGAGGTGAAGTACGGGTTGAGCCAGATTGCCTTTGGAATGGACCATGGCTTTAAAGCAGCAAGAATGCCGGGCCCGCCGCTGTTGGGCGAGGAAGGAGCGGGTTGAATAATCTCTGTTTCTGCTATCTTTGATAAATACCTGATTTATGAGGCGATCTCATTTTTTGCTTTTAGTACTTCTTTTCTTCGTTGCTTCAGACCTCCTGGCAAACAAGGTGTCCCTTCCCTTCTTCGAAGCCATTGCATTGAAAAAGATACGATTGAAAACCACCACAGTCGATGGCCTCGGCGACAACAATATTCAGCTCGATCTGCTTTCGCTGAGCAATGATAGCCTGCAGATCTATTTTGAGCCGGGGCTTATGTTCGAACCGGAAAACGAGAAGTTTCAGACCCTGCTGCTGGCTGACTCTGCCGGTTTTATGGTTTACCCCAGAGAGCACCTCACCGTTTCCCTGCATGGTTACTGTACCGAAAGCTCCGATATGGGGCCTCGCAACGTAGCGGGGTACCGCGGTATACGTTACGCTCCCGATGATTTGCAAATGCTGGCAAAACTGATCTCCGTAGCTGTGGCTTACGATCAGCAGGGGCTGATTTGGGGTTATCAGAATAGAGCTGCGCAACTGAACATTAGTCTGAAAACAGGTAAAGAGAAGTACGAAGAAGGTTTTAACGCCTTTTTCGCAAGTCACCGGCCCGGCACCTCGCTTACTTTCGATGTGCAGCCGGAGGAGGTTAAACCCGAACCGAGGCACGTAGTGAGCATAGCCGCCAATTTTCCATTTATGACAGACGAGAATCGTGTACTGTCGCTCCTGATTTCAACTGAGGATGGCCAGGTAGTGCGGAGGTATTTCCAAAACAAAAGCTACTTTGCTGGTGCACATATTCTTCAATTCGGCTTCTCCGACTATTATCCTGAGGGTACAAAGTTTAAGGCTCAGCTGGTAAACGACCTGGGTGAAGTTTTTAAAGAAATTTGGGTTGATGAAACGACGCCGTTTGAAGAAATGGATGTGCACCAGATCAGGTATTCCTATGCTTACGTCATCAAAAAGAATTTAAAGAACCTTACGCTGACGGCTTACCACGAAAACGGGGAGAAGGTGTCCGTTCTCAAGCGCTTTCCGGAGGTTCGCATCGCTTACCACCAGTTGCAGCTTGTGTTTACCCACTATTTCGATCCCAAGACTAAATTTATATTGGAGCTGACCGATGAGGAGGGCAAAGTATACGATAAGACAGAATTTGACGCCTACGGAAAGACGAAGAAGCTGTACCAGGAGTGGGGGGCGACGAAATAATTCGTGGCCGGCATTCGCTCCGGGTTATCTCTTTACCCACCTGTTCACACTATTGTGTTCCCCCTCAACCACTACTTTATAAAAGTTGGACGGGTAGCCTGAAAGGTCAAATTCAAATATTTCTTCCGAAGCGTTCAAGCTTCCTATTTCGGTATAAGTATCAGTTCCTCCTTCAGGAAAGTTGTTAGTGGTGGCGAGCAAAATCCTCACCTTTTCGTCGTTTGCCAAAGCCTTCCAGCTCACCCGCAGTTTCTGATCCTTTATTTCAGCTTTGGGACTGATAATCGAAACCGGGCCCACTAATGGCACGCCGTCTAGCTCATATTGCCTGGCCTGCGGCACTTCAATGTTCAAAAAACGCAATGCAGTCGGCAAAATATCGACAATGGCATTCATCTCGTTTTTAAAGTAGGCGTTCGGCGTGCCATTGCCCATCACAATCCACGTCGTCCTTTCCCGGTCGGTTTGTCCGCCGTGGTCTTTCCCGCCCGATTTGGCGCTCCGCCCGTGGTCGGTGGTAATAAACATCATCCAGTCTTCGCCAAGCTCCTGCTGCCGGTATTGGATCGCTTCCCAAATGCGGCCCATCTGCCTGTCGGCGATGCGGATGGCCTCGTCGGTTTGTTCGCCGTTGCCAAACTTGTGGCCCATATCGTCGGTGTACTCGAGGTAAATCCAGGAAAAATCCGGGCCATACTCTCTGAGGTAGCGGTCAGCCTCGTTCACCACATGCTCGTCTATCCGGTGGATAAAAAGCCGGTCTTCATCGTGTGGAAATTGTTCAGTGTCATTTTCAAAACCATCGAATGAATAACCGATCTGCAGGTTGTTTGTAGCTTCCAGTCCTTCGCCAACCAGCTTTGTGCGGTTATCGAGCCAGGTGGAGAAAATGGCTGTTCGCTTTTCAGGTGCCAGCTCTTCAATAAACCGGTAAACCGACCAATAGTTGTAGTTGGGTGCCTTTATGTCGTTGCCCCACACATTGTGCTTATTGCCCCAGGTGCCTGTTATCAGGTTGTTGTAGCCAGGTGCCGAAATGGTGGGTGTTTCGGTGTAGCCGCCTTTTTCGCCGCCCACATAAGCCCGGGTGTAACCTCCCGTTTTCGCTATGGCATCCATGTGGGGCGTTTCCACCCGTTCGAAGACTTCAGCTTCAATGCCATCAAGGATGACAAAAACGACTTTTTGGCTGTAGGAGCCTGTAGCAAACAGCAAAAGAAGAACTGAGCTAAGTACGATTTTCATGGGTGTCCCGGCTTACGGGTTTCAAGCTAGTTCCTTGCGCCGAAATTCTAAAACTTCCCAGCAAAGAATTGCCGGTATTTTTACGCCACGTATGAAATTCCTCCCACTTTCTCCCACCAATTGCAACAGCTATGGAAGGGCGGTTTTTCACCTGCAATTAATGCACCCGATCTGGCTTATAGCCCTCATATACAGCGTTTTTCATCATCAAAGCAAGCTGTAACGCAAAAGTAATGCCGGAGTGGCAGGTTGAAAAAACCTCTCAAAATGGCAGGAAAACGAGATTTGAGTGGGAGAGTGTGGGAAAAATTGCACTTTTTAATAAAAAAGTGTAAGAAAGTGGGGGAAAGTGGTTGAAAGTGTCAGAATTTTTTTAAATTTGCTTGTGTGTAGCTGTAGTTTTCCTGTATTCTATCATGTCCTTCTTTACAAGCGAATATGAGTGTAAGATTGATGCCAAGGGCAGGCTGGTTCTTCCGGCCCGTATCAAGGCCAATCTGCCTGAGACTCCGGGAGTTTCGGGCAACGAGCTTGTATTGCGGATGGGGTTCGAGCCTAACCTGATCTTGTATCCTATGGGTGAGTTCAAAAAAATCCATAACAAGATTTCATCGCTCAATGAATTCCAGCCGGAAAACCGGGCCTTAAAGCGGAATTTTTTCCGCAGCATAGCCCAGGTTGAAATTGATAGCGCGGGCCGTATTCTCATTCCCAAAAACTTCATGAAGTATGCTTCCATTGAGAAAGAAGCTACCGTAGTGGGCGTGGGAACAACCATTGAGATTTGGGATCCTGGAGTGTATGAAAAGCATCTGATCAACGATCCCCAGGAGTATTCTCAACTGGCACAAAAGCTACTGGACGAATAATCCACTAGCAAAATGGCCCAGGAAAACTATCATATACCGGTAATGCTTCATGAGTGCCTGGAAGGCCTCGCCATTCGACCCGAAGGTGTGTACGTGGATGTTACGTTCGGCGGTGGCGGACACTCAAAAGCAATCCTGGAAAAGCTCACCACGGGCCACTTGTATGGCTTCGATCAGGATGCAGACGCCAGGGCCAATGCGGAGCAGCTTGACAAACGTTCTTTCACATTCGTGCAGAGCAACTTTCGCAATCTCCGAAAGTACCTCAAATTCTACGGTGTTACGCAGGTAGATGGCATACTGGCCGACCTCGGTATAAGCTCCCATCAGATCGACAGCCCCGGCAGGGGATTCAGTACACGATTCGAAGGTCAGTTGGATATGCGTATGAATACCGCCGCATCTGTTTCGGCCAAAGAAATAGTAAACGAATATGGCGAGCGTGACCTGGCGAAGATTTTCGGTTTGTACGGCGAATTGCCCCAGCCAATGAAGATTGCACGGGCAATTACGGCTTACCGGGTAAACAAACCGCTCGAAACGATTGAGCAGCTAAAGGAAGCGGTAGGCAAATTCGCTCCCAGGGGCAAAGAGTTTAAGTTTTATGCACAGGTATTTCAGGCCATTCGGCTTGAGGTAAACGAAGAGATGGAGGTGCTGAAAGAAATGCTGGAGCAATGTGCCGAGGTGCTGAAGCCCGGCGGAAGGCTGGTGGTGATGTCGTACCACTCGCTGGAAGACCGGCTGGTGAAGAACTTTATGAACAAGGGCAATTTTGAAGGGGAGGATGTGAAGGACTTTTACGGCAACCTTGTGAGGCCGCTGGAACCGGTAAATCGTAAACCGATAGTTCCTTCGGAAGAGGAAATAGCACGAAACAGCAGGGCACGAAGTGCTAAGCTGAGAATAGCTGAAAAGAAATAATAGAAACAGTTGTCGGCGGGCTTGGGCCTGACGATGAACAGAAGAACTGATAATGGAAAACAGAGTTAGAGGCAAAAAAGACGAGATCACCGGCCGTGGCCCATTTGCGGTACTTAGCCGATGGCTGCGCATGGAAGGAGTGCTGGAAGAGGGGCTCCCCGCGCGGTTTATGCCTTATGCGCTTTTCATTATGGTGCTGGGGGTTATTTATATAGGCAACCGCCACTTGTCTGACAGGATGATCCGGAAAATAGACAAGATGGAAGCAGAGGTGGAAGACCTGAGGGCGGATTTTACAACGCTTAAGGCCGATTATATGTATGCCAGCAAGCAGTCGGAAGTGGCCAGAAAGGTAAAAAAAATCGGTTTGCAGGAGACCCGGGTGCCTCCTTACAAGATTGTGGTACAAGCTGAAGAGTATAATAAATGAATATAAAGTCCTCCATATTACTGCGGGTTCGTGTGGCTTTCCTTTTGGTCATTCTCTTTTCCGGAGCAGTGGTGTACCGTATTTTCTACCTGCAAAGGGTAGAGGGGGACAAGTGGAACAAGATGGCGGAGCAAATCAGCCTGCGCTATTTGTCGGTAAAAGCCACGAGGGGCAACATTTATTCCGACAACGGCGGCTTGCTCGCAACATCATTGCCATTCTACAAGGTGGCCTTCGATCCCTTGCAGCCGGAGGAGGAGCTGCTGAAAACAAACCTCGACTCGCTGTGCCTGCTGCTGTCTCAAACCTTTAAAGACAATTCAGCCAAAGAATACAGGCGCCGCATACTTGAAGCCAGAAAAGATAAGCGGAGGTATATGCTGCTGAGCCGGGTGGAGATCAA
This sequence comes from uncultured Imperialibacter sp., assembly GCA_965651695.1. GTDB lineage: Bacteria > Bacteroidota > Bacteroidia > Cytophagales > Cyclobacteriaceae > Imperialibacter. Next base: position 5,622 of record CBFGTI010000113.1, read on the forward strand.
CTACCAGCAAAAAAAGCGGATGCAGCAATGGCCGCTTTTCAGAGAAGGGCAAAACAGGGGCGGCATCATATTTCAGAAAGTGGAAAAGCGCTACCATCCTTTTTCTACCCTGGGTTACAGAACCATAGGTACGGTAGACGAAACCGAAAAAGGCACCGTGGGGCTCGAGTATAGTTTTAACGACGTGCTGGGTGGCGTAGATGGCAAAGCATTGTTTCAAAAAATGGCCGGCAGCTGGCGACCTGTTTTCGATGGCACCGAAGTGCGGCCCAAAGACGGATTCGACATAGAAACTACCATTGATGTAAACCTGCAGGACGTGGCGGAGTCGGCGTTGCTTAACGCCTTGAGAGAACACGATGCGGACTATGGCAGTGTAGTGCTGATGGAGGTAAAAACGGGTGAGATCAAGGCAATTTCTAACCTTAGCAAAAACTCCGAAGGCAATTACTGGGAGCGTTATAACTATGCCGTGGGTAGCCAGGGCGCGGTGGAGCCCGGTTCTACCTTTAAGCTGGCAACAATGATGGCCCTGCTTGAGGAAACGAATATCGAGCTCGACGACTCAATACAAACAGGCAACGGAGAGCACAAATTTTATTCGGAAGTGATGAAAGACCACAAGCCAGGCGGCTATGGCACCATTACTATCAGGCAAGCTTTTGAGGTTTCTTCTAACATTGCCATGGCCAAGCTTACCACCGAGCACTTTGGTAAAAAGCCTGAAAAATACATCGACTTTATTAAGAGCACCGGCATCGGCCAGCCACTCGGTTTCCAAATGGTGGGCGAGGGCATGCCGTATATCAAATCGCCGTCCGACTCGTCGTGGAGTGGTGTTTCGCTACCCTGGATGTCGCACGGTTACGAGCTGAAGCTAACGCCGCTACAAACGCTGACATTGTTTAATGCTGTTGCCAATAAAGGCAAGATGATCACGCCCATCATCGTTAAGTCTGTAAGGCAGGCAGACAAGGTGGTAGAGGAATTTGAGCCGAGAGTGATCAATAAAAAGATATGCAGCGACGAAACTATTTCGCAGTTGCGTGAACTGCTCGAGGGAGTTGTGGAGCGAGGCACTGCCTCCAACATCAATGGTACGCACTACAAGATAGCGGGGAAGACGGGAACTGCGAAGAAGCTGGTGAATGGCCGCTATACCAATCAGTATTATGCCTCTTTTGCCGGATATTTTCCTGCTGAAGCTCCAAAATACAGCTGTATTGTGGTGATAGATAATCCCAAGAAATACCGCATTTATGGTAGCGACGTGGCTGCCCCTGTTTTCAAAGAAATAGCAGATAAAATATACGCACAGGATATTGACGTGCACAGGGAGTACATGGCTTCAATTCAGTACCAAACGGAGGTGTTCCCGGTGGTGAAGGCGGGTTACCTGCCCGAGTTGGCCATGATCTGTAATGAATTTGGTGTGTCTAATCATCCCCGGTCGGAGGAAGCTGAAGAGGCAGAATGGGTAAAAACCAGGCTGGTGGGAAAAAGCATAGGATGGACTGCCAACAAGGTGCAGGAAGGACTGGTGCCCGATGTGTCGGGCATGACGCTGAGAGATGCGCTGTTTGTGCTGGAAAACGCTGGCCTGAAAGTGCGTGTGGAAGGCAGCGGAAGGGTGGAGAGCCAGTCGAAAGCGGCCGGCGGGAGAGCAAGTAAAGGAAGTGAAATAACTATTAAACTAGGCTAAATGGCCCTGTTAAAAGACATATTATACAAGACCAATCTTATCTCAGTTGCAGGTGATATGAATACTGACTTAGGTAGCATCTGCTTCGACTCTCGTGAGTCGAAGCAGGGCTGCTTATTTATTGCAGTAAAAGGCACCCAAACTGACGGACATCAATATATAGGGCAGGCAATCGCAAAAGGAGCTAAAGCTATTGTATGCGAGGAGTTGCCCGCAAAACTTGAGGACGGCGTAACGTACATTAAGGTGGACAACAGCGCCCGTGCGCTTGGCTTTATCGCTGCTAACTTCTATGGCAACCCTTCCGAAAAAATGAAGCTGGTGGCTATAACAGGCACCAACGGAAAAACGACCACAGTAACCCTCCTGCACCAGCTTTTCAGAAGGTTGGGGTACAAAACCGGCCTGCTGTCGACCGTGGAGAATAAAATTGACGACGAAGTGCTGCCCGCCACTCACACCACACCCGATGCTATAGCCCTCAACAGGCTGCTAAAGGAAATGGCAGACCAGGGGTGCACCCACTGCTTTATGGAGGCGAGTTCGCATGCCATTGTACAGCACAGGGTGTCGGGCATCCAGTTTGCAGGTGCGGTGTTTACCAACATCACCCACGACCACCTCGACTACCACGGCACTTTTGAAGAATACATCAAAGCCAAGAAAACACTTTTCGACAACCTTCCGGCATCGGCTTTTGCGCTCGTAAACCAGGACGACAAGCGAGGGGCAATCATGCTTCAAAATACAAAGGCGCTGAAAAAAACTTATTCGCTCAAACATATGAGCGACTTCAGGGCCAGGGTTTTAAGTAACTCCATTCAGGGTCTTGAATTGGAGATAAACGGTACCAACGTGTGGTTTAAGCTTGTGGGCGACTTCAATGCCTACAACCTGCTTGCTGTGTTTGGAGCCGCTGTGCTGCTGTACGAAGACCCCGAAGAAGTGCTTACGCAGCTCTCCAGTGTTGATCCGGCGAGCGGCAGATTCCAGTTAATTCCGTCCGCTTCGGGCATTGTAGCCATTGTAGATTATGCCCACACGCCTGATGCCCTTGAAAATGTGCTGAAGACAATAAAAAATATACGCACCGGCAACGAGCAGGTAATAACGGTGGTAGGATGCGGCGGCAACAGGGATAAAACGAAACGGCCGTTGATGGCAGCCATTTCGTGCCAGCTTAGCAATAAGGTGGTACTCACGTCGGACAATCCGCGGTTCGAAGATCCGATGGAGATTATAAAAGATATGCAGGCAGGTGTGGGGCCGAGCAACTACCGGAAGACGCTGGTAGTGCCCGACCGCAGAGAAGCTATAAAAACAGCCATTAGCCTTTCCAGTGCGGGAGATATTGTGTTGATAGCCGGCAAAGGCCACGAAACTTATCAGGAGATACAGGGAGTGAAACACCCCTTTGATGACAGGCAGGTAGTAAGCGAACTTTTGAAAACCTTTAGCCAGTAACGGAAGTATGCTCTATTATTTATTTGATTACCTAGAAAGTGAATTTAGCCTGACGGGAGCCAGCGTTTGGCGCTTTATCTCTTTTCGCGCAGGCATGGCAGCGCTTGTCTCCCTGCTCATCACCATCACTTTTGGCAAGCGGCTCATCGGTATGCTCAGGCGCTTTCAGCTGGGTGAAGAAATCCGCGACCTTGGTCTTCAGGGGCAGCTCGAGAAGAGAGGTACGCCAACCATGGGCGGCATCATCATTATTGCTGCCATTGTTATACCCACGCTCCTTTTCGCCCAGCTGGAGAACATTTATATCATTTTGATGCTGATTACAGCCGTTTGGATGGGGGGAATCGGATTTCTGGATGACTACCTGAAAAAGATAAAAAAGAACAAAGAAGGCCTCGCCGGCCGCTTTAAAATAGTGGGCCAGGTGGTGATAGGCCTCGTGGTTGGCCTGGTGCTGGTGTTTCACGACGACGTAACGGTAAGGGAGTTTACTTATAAGACGATCAACGGGCAAACCTTTACCTCTTACAAAGATGTAAAAGCCCTGGTTACCACCATTCCATTCATTAAAGGCAACGAGCTTAACTATGAGATACTCTTTGGCTTTCTCGGGCACTTCGACTGGATACTCTACATCGGGTTGGTAATTTTCGTAGTAACGGCGGTATCAAACGGCGCCAATATTACCGACGGTCTCGATGGCCTGGCGGCAGGCAGCTCGGCAATTATTGCCCTTACCCTGGCCATTTTCGCCTACATATCAGGCAACGTTACCTTTTCGCAGTACCTCAACGTCATGTTCATACCTCACACCGGGGAGCTTGTGATATTTTGTACTGCCCTGGTGGGAGCGTGCGTCGGTTTCCTATGGTACAATGCCTATCCGGCCCAGGTTTTTATGGGCGACACGGGCAGCCTGTCGATCGGAGGTATACTTGCGGTGCTGGCATTTATTGTTCGTAAAGAGCTATTGATTCCGGTGTTGTGTGGCATTTTCCTGGTCGAACTGGTATCTGTTATTCTGCAGGTGTCGTACTTTAAATACACTAAGAAGAAGTTTGGCGAAGGAAAGCGAATCTTCCTCATGTCGCCGTTGCATCACCACTTCCAGAAAAAGGGTATTCACGAAACCAAAATCGTGGCTCGCTTCTGGATCGCCGGTATTCTGCTGGCTATTCTTTCACTTGTAACCCTTAAACTACGGTAGGCTATGGCGCAGCAAAGAGTAGTAATATTGGGAGCAGGGGAGAGTGGAGTAGGTGCCGCACTTTTGGCAAAATACAAAGGCTTTGAGGTGTTTGTGTCCGACGAAGGGTCTTTAAAGGAGCGCTACCGCAAAGATTTGGAAAGCGCACACATTGCGTTTGAGGAAGGCCGCCACTCGAAGAACGAAATTCTTTCTGCCGATCTGATCATCAAGAGTCCGGGGATTCCTGAAAAGGCACCCATTGTAAAGTTGGCACGGGAGAAGGGTATTGAAATTATAGATGAGCTTGAGTTTGCTTCGAGGTTTACCAAGGCCAAAATAATTGCTATTACCGGTACCAATGGCAAAACCACCACCACCCTGCTCACCTACCACCTTCTGAAAGAGGCAGGGTACAATGTAGGCTTGGCTGGCAACGTAGGGCACAGCTTTGCACGGCAGGTTATAAAAGACGCATTCGATATTTACGTGCTTGAAGTAAGCAGCTTTCAGATTGACGGGATGAACACCCTGAAGCCGGATGTTGCCATTTTGCTGAATATAACCCCCGATCATCTCGACCGCTACGAATACAGCTTTGAGAAATACGTGAACTCCAAGTTTCGTATCACCGAGCAAATGACCCGTGAGGAGTGCTTTATCTACTTTGCCGACAATAAGCCAATTGCCGACGAGCTTGCCAGGAGAAATGTAGAGGCTTCTCTGTTTGCCATTTCGCTTGCGGGTCAGGTAAAAAACGGCGGCTATCTCGAAGATGAACATCTTGTTTTCAACATCGAATCGAAAAAAGAGACACACCGCATTCCTGTAAACCAGGTATCGCTTATTGGCAGACACAATATGGTAAATACCATGGCAGCAGTTTTAACCTCGCTCAGCCTGGACGCACCCATGGAGAAGGTAGTAAAGGCCCTCAAAACCTTTAAGAATGCACCTCACCGGCTCGAAATGGTTGAAAAAATACGGGGTGTAGCTTTCATCAACGACTCGAAGGCGACCAATGTCGACTCGGTCTTTTATGCCTTGGAGGGTATCAGGAATCCGATCGTGTGGATAGCAGGCGGGCTCGACAAGGGCAACGACTACGACCAGATTGTGAACCTGGTGCAACAAAGAGTGAAGGCACTCATTTGCCTCGGCAAAGATAACACCAAGCTCATAGAGTATTTCGACGGAAAAATAGCCACCATCAGGCAAACACAATCGGTAAACGATGCCGTGCGATGGGGGCTGGAACTTGGTTCTGATGGCGATGTAGTGTTGCTGTCGCCGGCGTGTGCCAGCTTCGATCTGTTTCGCAATTACGAAGACCGCGGAGAGCAGTTTAAGGATGCAGTGGTACGGTTGAAGGAAGCAACCCAAAAGAAGGAAAAGGTATGATAAAGCAGTGGGTAGAAAAAAATCTGAAAGGTGACCCGATCATTTGGGTGATAGTACTTGCTTTGTCTGTGCTTAGCATACTGGTTGTATATAGCGCCACCGGCACGCTGGCCTACAGCAAAATGGGCGGCGATACGGAGTATTACCTCATCAAGCATTCCGCACTCACCGTCCTGAGCCTCGTGGCCATGTGGGTAGCTCACAAAATCGACTACCGCTACTACTCGAGGCTTTCACAGCTGGCCTTGTGGGTTTCGGTGCCATTGCTGCTGGTTACCTATTTTTTCGGTACCAACGTAAACGAAGCATCACGCTGGCTTACCATACCCGTTATCAACCAGGCCTTTCAGCCGTCCGACCTTGCCAAGCTGGCACTTTTCGTTACCATCGCCAGCATATTGGCCAAGCGGCAGCAAAGTGTGGAAGACCTGAAGGAATCGCTTATACCCATACTACTCTGGTGTGGTGTTATTTGCGGCCTTATCGGGCTCACCAACTTTTCGACCGCCGTACTCATTTTCGCTACCTGCATGGTAGTAATGTTTATTGGCCGTGTGCCTGTGAAATACCTCACCATGTTGGTAATGATTGGCATACTGGCAGGCACAGTGGCACTTGCACTAGGGCAGCGCGGCAAAACTGTAATGAGTCGGGTTGAGTCCTTTATGTCGAAAGATGAGCTTCCGTTTCAGGCGCAGCAATCCTACATAGCCGTGGCCAGTGGAGGCCTTACAGGCAAAGGGCCGGGGCAAAGCGACCAGCGGAACTTCCTGCCGCACCCGTACTCCGACTTCATTTATGCCATTATTATCGAAGAGTATGGCATGGTGGGCGGTGTGGCTGTACTGCTGCTTTATCTGGCACTGCTTTACAGGGGCATGAAAGTTTTTATGCAAAGCGAAAGAGCCTATGGCGGGCTGCTGAGTGCCGCGCTCAGCTTCGCACTGGTGCTGCAGGCCATGATCAATATGGGTGTAGCGGTCGGCCTGGGGCCCATTACCGGTTTGCCGCTTCCATTGGTGAGCATGGGGGGTACATCGCAGTTGTTTATGGGCATATCTATAGGAATTATACTGAGCGTAAGCCGGGGCGAACTTGAAGAATTTCCCGGCGATGTGAAAGGCAACGGATATCGAAATTCAATGGCATTGGCATAAATGGAGAAAAAGCAGCCATATCGGATCATCATCAGCGGCGGAGGCACGGGCGGGCACATTTACCCGGCCATAGCCATTGGTACCGCTTTCAGGGAGCGACACCCCGATGCCGATATCCTGTTTGTGGGTGCCGAAGGCAAGATGGAAATGCAGAAAGTGCCTGAGGCTGGTTTTAAAATAATCGGCTTGTGGATCAGCGGGCTGCAACGAAGCCTCACTATGAGCAACCTTGCCTTTCCAATGAAGGTGTTTTCCAGCGTACGGAAGTCGCTAGCCATTATCAGGAGTTTTCAGCCGCATGCAGTGGTGGGAGTGGGGGGCTATGCCAGTGGGCCGCTGCTGTATGCAGCCACATTGAAAGGGGTGCCTTCGATGGTGCAGGAGCAGAATTCCTACGCCGGGCTCACCAATAAATGGCTGGCCAACCGGGTGCAGAAAATTTGCGTGGCCTACGAGGGAATGGAAAAGTTTTTCCCGAAGGAAAGAATCGTGCTGACGGGTAATCCGGTGAGAAAAGATATAGCCTCAGGTGGCACTGACCGGACGGAGGCGGCTGCTTTCTACAAGCTCGATCCGGCCGGGCCAATCGTGCTGGTAATTGGCGGCAGCCTTGGTGCCCGTACGCTCAACGAAAGTGTGCTGGCTGGGATAGCTGCACTGCGGAAGGAACAAGTGCAGGTGATTTGGCAATGCGGCCGCTTTTACTATGAAGAAATGAAAAGGCGGACTTCCTCACTGGACATGAAAGGCATCGTTTTGCTCGAATTTATTAAGGAGATGGATCAGGCCTACGCTGCGGCCGACGTGGTAGTGTCGAGGGCCGGGGCGCTATCTATTTCCGAACTGTGCGTAGTGGGTAAACCGGTCATATTCGTGCCGTCGCCCAACGTGGCGGAGGACCACCAAACCAAAAATGCCCTCGCACTGGTGGAGAAGAATGCGGCACTGATGGTGAGGGATAACGAGGCGGCCGGGCGACTGATGCCAGAGGCAGTTTCTCTTCTCAAAAATCCATCGGAAAGGGAGAGACTGTCGAAAAACATTAAAAGCATGGGTAAGCCCAATGCAACGATTGAAATAGTAAATGAACTTGAAAAACTGATCGCTTGAAGTTCGGTAGCATACATAGCGTGTATTTTTTAGGCGTAGGCGGCATAGGCATGAGCGCCCTGGCCCGCTGGTTCAAAAACCAGGGCAAGGAAGTGCATGGCTACGACCTTACGGCCACGCCCCTCACCGAACAGCTTTCAGCCGAAGGAATTCAGATCCACTATGCCGATGATGTGGCGCTTATTCCGGAGACAGTTAAGGCAGGCAGGGAGCGTGTGCTCGTGGTGCTTACACCGGCTATTCCCGGCGACCACAAGGAGTGGGCTTTTTTCAGAGACAATGGCTTTGATATTAAAAAGCGTTCTGAAGTACTCGGTATCATCTCCCAAAACCGCTTCACCATTGCGGTGGCGGGTACGCATGGCAAAACTACTACCTCGTCAATGATCGCGCACCTGTTGAAGTCGGCGGGCAAGCCGGTGGAAGCATTTATCGGAGGCATCACAGTCAACTACAACAGCAACCTGCTGCTGTCGAGCCACCCCGATGCGCTTTTGGTAGCCGAGGCCGATGAATTCGACCGGTCGTTCCTGCGGTTGCATCCCGATGTGGCGGTAATAACCTCTGCCGATCCCGACCACCTGGATATCTACGGTTCGGCAGACGAAATGATTAAAAACTACAGCGCTTTTGCGGGCCAGGTAAACCCTTCCGGAAGTATATTCCTCCAGGGTAAACTACAGCAAACACTCACTTTACCTGCCCGCAAGGCGACTGTTAGTACTTATGGCAACGGCTATGATTACAAAGCCGAAAACCTGCGTGTTGAAAATGGTAACTTCTGTTTCGATTTTGTTTTTCCGGAGGGAAAAATCAGCGGACTAACGCTGCAGGTACCGGGCTTCCACAATGTGGAAAATATGGTAGCAGCTATTGCGGTTGCCTTATCGCAGGGGGTTACGGAAGAGGCGATAAAAGAAGCAGTTGCAAGCTACCGTGGCGTAAAACGGCGCTTTGAGTACGTGCTGAAAGACGATCACCACATATTCATCGACGACTACGCCCACCACCCCGAGGAGATCAGGCAGTTTCTGCTTTCCGTTCGGGAGCTTTACCCCGGCAAGAAGCTCACTGCAGTGTTTCAGCCCCACCTGTATAGCCGCACCCGCGATTTTGCCGAGGGGTTTGCCCAAAGCCTTTCCATTGCCGACGAGGTGCTGCTATTGCCAATCTATCCGGCCAGGGAAAAGCCCATCGCCGGGGTTTCGTCTGAAATAATTTTCAGCGGTATAGCACCGGCAACAGCGAAAAGACTGCTAAGCAAGGAGGAACTGCTCGCCTGGGCGGCGTCCAACGACCCGGAGGTGCTGCTCACAATAGGCGCAGGCGATATCGATAAAATGGTGAAGCCATTAAAGGACATTTTAAAAGACAAAAGCTATGCAAAGTAAGATTCGGATAAAGAAATGGGTGTGGATGGTTACTGTTGGCGCCCTGCTTTTTGTAGCCATTGGTTTTGCAGGCAAGCGCCAGTCCGACAGGCCTTTCAACAATGTGTACGTGGATATCGACTACTCCACGGGCCATTACTTTTTGCACGAAGACGACATCCGCAAGCTGATAGCCGCCCCTGGTGAGGAGATTCTTACCGGGTCGTTTGCAGGCGACATCAATCTTCGAAACATAGAGTCGAAGATAGAGAAGCACCCTTTTGTGAAAAATGCCGAAGTATTTCGCGACCTGAAGGGCAATGTGAAGGCAAAAATTACACAGAAAAAGCCCATAGCGCGCATACTTAACAACGGTGGCTTTGGGGCATATATAACGGAAGATGGCGAAGTAATCCCGCTTTCGGGCAACTATACGGCCCGGGTGGTGCTGGTGCGTACGCCAGCTGCTAAAAAATATAAAAGCAGCATCGACGAAGATGAAAATGGAGCGGCATTATTCAGCCTGATCAATTACCTGGAAGAAAACAGCTTCTGGAAAGCCCAGATAGCTGAAATTAATATGGATAGCAAGGGTGAAATAACACTTTACCCGCAGGTTTCGAAGCAATATATCGAATTCGGAAAAGCCGAAGACATTGAAGTGAAATTCAATAAGCTACGGATTTTCTATACCAGGATACTGCCCGAAAAGGGCTGGAATACCTATGAAAGAGTAAGCTTAAAATTTAAAGACCAAATCGTCTGTGAATAATAATCATATGCAGCAGGAGAAAATAATTGTTGGCCTCGATATCGGTACTACCAAGATATGTGCCATCGTGGGCCGGAAAAACGAATATGGGAAATTGGAAGTGATGGGCATGGGTAAAGCCGTTTCCGACGGCGTTATCCGTGGAATTGTGACAAACATCGATAAAACCGTGAGTGCCATTGAAAAAGCAGTGGCCGAGGCGGAAGAACAGTCGGGTATCGACATCAGGGTGGTGAACGTGGGTATTGCCGGCCAGCATATTCGCAGCTCTATTCACCACGGTTCCATTACCCGCGAACCCAACGACGATGAAATTACCGTGGAGGATGTGAACCGCCTCACCAACGATATGTACAAGATCGTGATTCCGCCCGGCAGCGAGATCATCCACGTGATGCCGCAGGATTACATCGTCGACTATGAAGACGGCATAAAGGATCCCGTGGGCATGTCGGGTGTAAAGCTCGAGGCCGATTTTCACGTGATCACCGCGCAAACCAACGCCATCAACAACATCAATAAATGCGTGCGCAGGGCAGGGCTGGAGATCGAAAATCTGATACTCGAGCCGCTGGCATCCAGCCTGGCGGTGTTGAGCGAAGAAGAAAAAGAAGCCGGCGTATGCCTGGTCGACATTGGTGGCGGTACTACCGACATAGCAATATTCTACGACAACATTATCCGGCACACGGCAGTCATACCTTTCGGTGGCAACATCATTACCGCCGACATTAAGCAGGGCTGCATGGTAATGGAACACCAGGCCGAGCTTCTCAAAACCAAGTTTGGAAGGGCTATAGCCGAGGAGGCAAATCCTAACGAGATCATTTCCATACCGGGGTTGAGAAACAGGCCGCCAAAGGAAATCTCAGTAAAAAACCTGGCGCATGTAATTGAAGCCCGCATGGAAGAGATTATAGAGATGGTGCATACCGAGATAATTACGTCGGGTTTTCAAAACAGGCTTGCAGGTGGCATAGTGGTAACAGGCGGCGGAAGCCAGCTGGCCAATGTGCAGCAGCTTTTTGAATACATGACAGGCATGGATACCCGCATTGGCTACCCCAACGAGCACCTGGGCAAAGGCAAGCTGGAAATGGTGAAGAGCCCCATGTACGCAACTACGGTTGGCCTGGTGTTGAGCGGGTTTCGTGCGTTGGACGAGCGGGAAAACCGCTACATGGAAAAGGTAAGCACCAAAAACAACCACGGCAAAGTGCATATGCGCAAAGAACTGGGGTCGCCTAAAACCTTCTTCAACAGCATGCTGGAGAAGACAAAGAAAATGCTGATTGATGATTTTGACGATAAAATGGAATAGT
>CBFGTI010000114.1:0-17072 GCA_965651695.1 uncultured Imperialibacter sp.
CCAAATGGGGCCGGAAAAACCACTACCATTAACATGCTAATCGGTGCCCTGCCGGCAGACAGCGGCCGTATCGCAATTAACGGCTCGGACCCGGGAAAGCAGGCTATTAAACGATTAATCGGCATTGTACCCCAAACGTTGGCAGTATATGAGTCGCTAAGCGCTCACGAAAACCTGAATTTCTTCGGGCAGCTTTACGGGCTTTCGGGCAAGGATTTGCAAGAACGAATCCGGCAGGTGTTCGAAATCGTAAACCTCGCCGAGCGGCAGAATGAGAAAGTGAGCCGGTATTCGGGTGGAATGAAAAGACGCCTGAACATAGCGGCCGCACTGCTCCACCGGCCTTCCGTGCTCATACTCGACGAACCTACTGTGGGCATCGACCCGCAATCCCGTAATGCAATTTTCGATAGTATAAGGGCGCTCAAAAATGAGGGCTGTACTATTGTGCTTACTTCGCACTACCTGGAAGAAGCTCAGAAACTGTGCGATAAGGTAGCAATAATGGACGAGGGAAAGCTGGTGGCCGAAGGGGCTGTAGAAAAGCTTATTTTAGACTTCGGAGGCAAAAGCCTGCTGATCGTTGAAACGAGTAAGGGGAAAATGAAAATTGAGACCGACGAGCCAGTAAAGGAGATCATCCGGATAAACGAAGAGGCTACCATTACGTCGCTGCAAATGGAGAGCCCCAGCCTGGAAAAGGCCTTTTTGAACATTACAGGAAAACATTTAAGAGATTAATTTATGAACGAAATTTTAACACTCGCCCGCAAAGACCTGCAATTGCTTCTGCTGGATAAAACAAGCCTGGTAGTAACCTTTGCTTTACCGCTAGCGCTGGTTTCTCTGATAGGAAGCGTGTTTTCATCAAGTTTTCCGGCTGATACGGGAATCACCAGCTACGACTATATGTTTTCCAAACTTATGTTCTGGGGACTCATGGGCGGCGTTGCTTCTTCCGTAGGTTCTATGGCAATCGAAAAGAGCTCCGGCACCATCATCCGTCTTCAGCTGTCGCCGGTGGGCAAACTTCATGTGTTGCTGGGGAAGAGCCTCGCCTGTATAGCAATACTCCTATTAAGTTCCGTTTTAACCTGGCTGTTTGCCACCGTTCTTTTTGGAGTGAAAACAAACTCGCATCTGTTCCTTGTGCTTATAACTATCTCAAATGCTATCTTCTTTGCCGGTCTAATGACCTTCCTTGCTAATTTTGTGAAAACAGAGCGGGCTGCTGGGGCATTAAGCTGGTCGCTATTGCAAGTTTTGGCCTGCTTCAGCGGCATCATGTTTCCTATTGCCGTAATGCCGCCGTGGATGGTGTCGCTCACCAACTATAACCCGGTGACCTGGGCCGTAAAAGCGATGGAGATAGCGCTTTGGAAAGATACTTCCCTTCAGGAAATGCTCTTGCCGGTGGGAATACCTCTATTGACAGGAATCGTCTTTTTCGGCTTAAGCACCTATATCTTCCGGTGGACAGTGAAGGAGTAAGTTTTCTGCTCAGCCAACAACAGCGCCGAAACCTAAACACTTACTGACCTAAACACATAAACACTTGCCACCTACCGGTGCGATCTGTGGTAGCGCTTCTGAAGCTTCTTCGATTTGTTCCCTTTTTTCTTATCGAGAGAGCGAGCGTGGTTTACGTCCATCCAGCCGCTTTGGTGTCTGCTGGCGCTGCACGAGCTGAGCGTAGCCATGGTGCTGAGCAAAAACAAAAACAAAAGGCAGGGGATTAGAAAAGGTCTGATTTTAGGAGTTCCCATAGCAGTATAGATTATAATTATTCAAATATTAATTTGTACTGTAGTAATACAATTTGCAGCGAAAAGGTAACCCTTGCTTCATCAGTCTGGGCGGGGTGGCCGTCGTAGTTGAGGTTGAGGCCGATGTTGGCGTAGCGAAGGCCGATATCGGAGTAGTTCAGGCCAAAGTCGGGGTAATCGAGGCCGACGTGGGGTAAGTCAGGTCGAAGTCGGGGTAGTTTTGGCCGATGCCGGGGTAAGCTAGGCCAACGTCGGGGTAAGTCAGATCGACGTCAGCGTAAGTTAGGTCGACGTCAGGGTAGTTTTGGCCGACGTCGGGGTAATTCAGGCCGACGTCGGGGTAGCGGAGGCCGACGTTGGGGTAAGTCAGGCCGAAGTCGGGGTAATGGGTGCCGACGTGGGGGTGGCGAAGGCATATCGGAGTAGTCGACGCAGAAATGCCTAACGGGGAGTGTTAGGCGATTATCCACAACCTCATGAGCTACTAGGAAAGATGTTCTCCAGCCAGCAATTCCTTCCTTTCTTTGACAATCCTCAGTAAAATCTTATTTTTCCGGATGTGCAATGAAGTACATTTTTGCTTATCTAATTCTGCTAACCTTTTTTTCGCTGAATGGCTTGTTCATATAGTGCCCGTTATAATGTTCTAACTCCCACATGCAACCCCAGCTCCTCCATTACCCTTTCTTAAAACAGATACCCGAAGCGGATCTGGCTCTTCTGGATCTGCAGGTATTAGTGGTCCCCAACCCAGCCGAAGCAATACTGTTGCAGCGGCTATCTGGCGCCCTCAATAAAAATATAGTGCTGTACAATACACTTTACCAACCAAAAGGAGGTCACCTCTGCCGCTACCTGAAATTTGCAGCGCTGAGTGAAGCTGAGCTACAGACCATATTGGAAGCCGAGGGAAAGCTTGCCCCTCACCAGGCTATTGTTGCTTATGAAAGCCCTCTTACCTTTGCATGAAAGGCGGTTTGCGGAGGTTTAACATTTCATTAACAACGTTGTATGCCAACAGCGTATACCTTTGGTTGCTTCATCAAATAAGTGTTTTCATGAAAAAGCTTGCACCTATCATTTGCACCGTAACCATCCTTTTTCTATCGAATGGCGCCAGTGGCCAAAATGCTACCCAATCGCACAAAGATTCACTGCAGGTGGTTGTGCAAAAGTACTACGATCTCAGTCTGGAGATATACAAAGCCAATTCAACCGTCGCCGTTATCGACGAGCTTTTTTCGCTCTTTACTGAAGACTTCGTATACGTGCATCCAAAATACGGCGGCACCTACTCCCGCACCGACTTGTATGAGGGCTACGTGAGAAACCAGAAGAATGGCGCTTACGATGGTAGCATTGTCGACCTGAGACTGAACAACCTCATTGCCGGTTTCAACGCAGTGGCCACCGACCGGACGTACCTCAAAAAGTCCGAAGGAGGCGAGTTGGAGGAAGTGGACCCTGGCATGACGCTTTTCGAATTTAAGGACGGGAAAATTTCTAAGATATTCGAGTATTGGTAAGGTGCCACCTGCTTCCTGCTTCCTGCCACCTGCTTCCTCCCTCCTCCACCTGCTTCCTGCCTCCTGCTTCCTGCCTCTTGCTTCCTGCCTCCTGCTTCCTGCTGCCTTCCCCCTACTCATACCGCAGCCACTTCACAGGGTTCGACACGGCTACCTTTATGGTTTGCGACCACACCGTAAGTAGGCCCAATACTGCAACTGCTGCTACGCTGGATAGTAGCAAAAGCGGCGTGATTTCGACCCGGTAAGGGTACTCCTGCAGAAATGCCTCGCCCAGCGCATAGCTTACCGGCACGCCGATCACGATAGCCACTCCAATGAGCGCCACAAACGACCTGCCCAACAGCAGCGCCATATCGGCAACAGAAGCTCCCATCACCTTCCGAATCCCTACCTCCTTGGCCCTCACCTGCGATGCATACATGGCCATGCCGATCATACCCAGACAGGCAAGCGACACCACCAGGAAGGCGATGTACCCTACGATTGCCGGCATATCCTTCACGCCTGTTTGGCGGTAGGCATCGTCAATTTCCTGGTCCATCATCATCATTTCAGCCGGATGGAATGGGTCGTGCCTCTTCCATATTGCCTCTATGGCTGCGGTAACAGCTGCCAGTTGCCCCGGGTGAATGCTGGCGCAGAGATGGTTCAGCTCATCGGTGCTGTAGCGCAGTGCCAGCGGACCTATTTCATTGTTCAGCGGGCGGAAATGGAAGTCCTTCACCACTCCCACCACCTGGAGCGCAAGGGTGTCGTTGGTGTAAATGTTTTGCCCGATGGCATCGAGCGGATACTGAAAGCCAAACCGGGCAAGTGCTGTTTCATTTAGTATTACCTCCTTTTCGAGGCTTGCTCGCCCGGGGGAGGAAAAGTTGCCGCCTGCCACAAAAACCAGCTCCAGGTTCTCGATATAGTTATCATCGACCATAAAATGGTGTACAGCAATAGGCTCATCACCCACGTGCTTGCTGTAGTCGCCGGCACCGCCGTCCCACGTGCCGAGCTGATGCGACACCCCACCCACACGCACGACGCCGGGTACACTGCCGATTTCAGCTGCTATGTTTTCAAACGCCACCCCGCGTAGGTCCAGGGTCAGGTTGTTTTTCTGGTTTATGCCGTAGTCAGCGTTCAGCATAAAATCTACCTGGCTATAAATTACCAGCACTACTATCACAAAAATCACAGAGAGTGTAAACTGTGCCACCACGAGCACCTTCCTGAAGGTAAGCCGGGCGTAGATTTTTAGGTTTCGGGCGTCTTTGAAAACCTTTGCCGGTTTTAATGCCGAGAGGTAAGTGGCAGGCAAAACGCCAGCTAAAACTCCTACTAGTGCTGCAAACAGTACGAAAATGGCATATAGCGAAAAGTCTTCATTCAAATCCATAACAAAGTCGTCGCTGATGGAGAGCTGCTGGAAGCCGGTTTTCAGAAACTCCAAAACCACATAAGAGAATATCAGCGCTATGAAAGAAAATACCACGGCCTCCCCGATAAACTGCAGAAAAACCTGTCGCCGGTTGGCGCCTACCACCTTTCGCACGCCGATTTCACGCATTCTCGACAGCGATTTGGCAATGGTGAGGTTGGTGAAGTTGAAAATCGACATCAGCAGTACCACGCCGGCAAGTACTGCCAGAAAAACAAGGAACGACGATGGCAACCCTTTGCCCATGTTCTCAGCCAGCTCCGGGCCGGGCGTAATTTTCCCGAGTGGCTGCAGGTAAAAAGCATCGTAGGCAATGTCGCGCCCTTCCGACTTTAAGCCCGTGCAGTACCTTTTATTGATGTCGGCCAGCGCCCGGGTCACGTCGTCGGCGTCGCCACCCGGCTTCAGTTTAATGTATACATAGGAGCCATAGTAGGTGCTCCAGTCGTTGGGCGAAGAGGTAAGCGCACCCGTCTTTTCGAGCACTGGCAGCGTGGCGCTGGAACAGAGCATTTCAAACTCGAAGTGGGTTTTGCCAGCAAACTCCTGTAGCACACCTGTAATCGTAAAATCGCCCAGGCCTTTGAGGGTAATAACCTGCCCCAACGCATTGGCGGTTCCGAACACCTTTTCGGCTGCCTGCTTTGTTAGCACAACGCTGTTGGGTGCATCAAGAGCAGTGGCTGGGTTACCTTGCTGTAAAGGGAAGTTGAATACCTCGAGGAAAGAAGGATCGGCAAAAAGCCCATGAAGCGGCACGTTTACGTTGGCAAAAGTGGCGTCGCCGTATAGTTGCCGGTTCATCCGTACTACGTTTTCAATAAACGGGTACTCATCCATTAGCACCTGCCCCAAAGGCATAGGAGCCGATGCAAAGTCGATGCTGCCCCACTCATGGTGAAGCACCCGGGTGTTTACTCTATAGATGCGGTCGCCATCGATGTGGAAGTTGTCGAACGCAAACTGGTCTTTGATGATGGTGATGATAAGCATACCCAGCGACATGCTAACAGAAAGGCCCACGAGGTTGATAGTAGAAAAGGCCCTGTTTCGAAAGAAGTTCCTTAGCGAGGTGATCAGGATGTTTTTAAGCATAGCATTTGTAGTAGATACGCCGCTGTGCCAACAACCGTGCCTGCCGCATTTTGAGGGACAGGAAGGGGTTTTGAGAAATTTTGTGTACGAAAAAGGTGGCCAAAGCGGTCGCCTGCGGACGGTTGGTGGATGTAAGGAGGGTCTGTAAGGGCTCTCTGCGCCGTAGTTAGATGTCTGCTGTGAACACTTTACCTTGTATGCCGTCGCAAATCTCTTCATCCTTCTTTACAGGCCGTTGCGGCTTGTTCCTGCTGTTCCGAACTATGATTTTTCTACTTTTTTTATGAACTATGAATTTGAAGCGGAAGTCAGGGTTCTACAGTGTTATCAATTGGAAAAAAAGATTTAGCGTGACAAGCAGCGGCATCCTTATCAGAAAATTAGCTCCTGTAGAAAAAGACTTCATTCTGCAGGTTGCCCATTGGTATCATGGGGAATGGAATACGCCAGTGGATAAAATAGTTGAAAGGCTTACCATGCAACCAGCCGACGACGTGCTATTTCAGTTGGTGCTCACTAGCGGCGACAAGCTCATAGCCACGGGTGGACTTTGCAACAAGGTGAATATTTTGAATGTGCACCCAAAGCTTGGGCAATACGGACCGTGGGTAACGATGCTATATACTCACGGGGATTACAGAAAAAAAGGATTTGGCGAAGCACTGCTGCAGCAATTGGAAACAAATGCATGCGACCTCGGTATCAGGAAAATTTACTTGTATACATTCACAGCGGAAGCGCTCTACAAACGATGCGGTTGGCAAGCGATAGATAGGGTAACTTACAAGGAGCACGATACTGTAGTAATGGAAAAAATACTGCAACGCCCTGAGCCTCGACTTGCCACAACCTTTTGAAACAAAAACGCCACACATGACTACCGGATACGATGTAAGAAACACCGAAATGGCCGACCTGCCACTTATATACGAGCTGTTTGAGCACTCGATCCAATACCAGGAAAAACATGGTTACCCGGTATGGAAGAACTATGACCGCGATGCGATTGTGAGAGACATTGAAGAACAAAATCAGTATAAGATAATAGTGGACGGCAAGGCAGCCATTGTGTTCAGTGTGTGCTATAGCGACAAAGTGATATGGCGGGAACTTGAAAAGGGCGACTCAATGTATTTGCACCGCATTGTGGTAAACCCGGCGTTCAAGGGGCAGAAGCTCTTCGGCGCAATTGTAGAATGGTGTGTCGGTCATTGCCTGGCGCAGGGCCTTCAAAATATAAGAATGGACACCTGGGCAGCCAACCCAAACATTATCAGTTACTATCAAGGCTTTGGCTTCCGCTTCGTGGAGAACTTCACCACCCCCGACACTGAAGAGCTACCCGTACACAACCGAAACCTGGCTTTAACGCTGCTGGAGATGAGGGTTGGGTAGGGAAACGTAGCGCAGGATTGGAGTGCCAAAGAAAATCTACATAAATAATGGCACAGGGTTAGCTGAGAACAACATCGATGAAACAACTACTTGCAATTTCGATAACATTTTTTGTCGCTGTATTTTCCTGTGTACCGTACCAACAACAGAGCGCAAATCACGTTGATGTTGATATTGCATCTGCATATAAGGGGTTAGTTGTTAATAACTCTGAGTTGTTCGACAACAGAACGGCCATTGAAGGCACTTACGCCAATCCGAGATACAACTCGATTCTCCACGCCTCTCTTACCAAGCCAATGCGGGTTCACAAGGATTTTTTGCTGCTGAGTGTTCGACACGCAGGAGGAACAGATCTTAGCTATCACCTTATTTGGGACGGATCATATAGAGTTGATAGCAGAGGAAAATATCATGTAAATCTGATTTACGATTGCCAAATTAATTACGTAAACAGAGCGCTTTACCATAACGATTTGGGATTTGATCTAACGACACTGCGGACACCTAACACAAACGAAATAATTTTGCATTTTTTCGGGGGACAGAGGTACTCAGGTATAGTTATTAAAAGGCCTGTCAAAGTCAATTCCACCTGTCATAACCATCGTTTATTAATAGAATGGTTGAGGCGTCGATTTACTCCTCCAGTCGTGCCAATGATTACCTATTCACCCGCCTCCATCTGATTATTCCTGCTGCTGCCAACTGCCGCTGCCTCCTGCCACTAATTACCGACAACAGATTACAGATTACTCCTATCACCGATTACAGACCACCGACACACCGATAACCGCCTACCGCTCCCCTCCCACCAGCACCAACTTCTCCTCTGCAACCGCCTCTATTTTGTCTCTCGAGTAGTACACCGGAAAATATTTGTCGTTGGCCCATAGCTCAAACAGGTTGCGATAGTAGGGACTTTCCGGGTCGCCCGACTGGCCCGGCGAGTTGATGCCAAGGCAGCGGTCCCAGTCTTGCGTATCGGCAATAATGCGAAAGGTAGCACCATGGGTTTGGTTGTCGCTGGAGCCCGTCATACCCGGCGTTAGGTGGTAGCCCCCTCTTGGCGCCGGCCCTACGTCCAGTTTTTTCCGTACCTCGGCGCTTACGGCTTCGCTCATCGGGTGTTTAATGTACACGTGGTGGTTTTTCTCCTGGCCATACTGCCATTTCCGCTGGTCGGTACCGAGCTTCTTCTCGAGGGTAGCCATAGCGTCGGCAAGTGCACCAACAAGCAGCTCATCCCGTCCTTTTACGGGGTCGTCACCAAACGCCGGCACGGGTGCCTGCAGCCAGCCGATTACCTTATAGGTCGAAAGGCTGGTAACGTACGGTTTAGCCTCCGCTGGAATCATCAGCTCTTTCATCCTGTTGTTGATGGCCTTTTCCCATGCAGCGTAAATGGCAGCGGTAGTGGAGTTTTTGTCGAGCACGTAATCCCACGTCAGCAGCTGGTCGCGGGCTGCTGTCACTTTTTTATCAGCGATAGCAAGGCGTTTCAGCATGGGCACCAGCTCCCGGGCGGGCAGGGCCAGGTAATCGTTTTGCAGCGCTGCCATATCGCCCAGGCTGAGCACACGGCCCGAGGCAATTACCTCCTTGAGGCGGTCGCCTCGATAGCCATCCGACCAGTCGAAGCCTAATGCTTCAGGAAACTCGTAGGTTGTGGCAGTCAGGTTTTCGTTGGCAGTGATTACGTAGCCTTCACGTGGGTTATAGTTATGAGGTTTAGCCTGAATGGGCAGGTAGCCGTCCCATTCGTAGCGGCCATCGCCGGGTACAGGCACCAAACCGCTGAAGTTGCGGCGCACGGGTGCAATGCCTACTGCTTGCCAGCCGATATTGCCTTTGCGGTCGGCCCAAATCATGTTCTCACCCGGGATGCGGCTGTACTCGCACGCCTCCCTGAACTGCTCCCAGTTTTGTGCCTGATTCATCCGCAGACTGGCCAGGTAAGGCGCTCCGCCGGGTTCCTGCCACGCACAACGCACCGCAAATGCCGTGTTCTTGTCCTGTTTCTCAAACACCACAGGGCCGTGGCGGGTATACTTCAACTCCACCTCCACATCGGGCCCGCCTTTTACCTTGATGGTTTCTTTAATGACCGTCATGTTCTCCCACTGCCCTTTGTATTTGTACTGATTGGGGTTGTCGGGGTTGGTCTCGTATACATACAGGTCCTCGCCATCGGTGCTGAAAACGGTAAGGCCCCATGCGCCATGCTCGTTGTGGCCAATGGAAATGCCGGGGATTTCCGGCTCGCCGCCTCCAATTACATTCCAGCCAGGTGCCACCAAATGTGCCCAGTAGCGCAGTGCGGGTGCAGCCAGCGCCCGGTGCGGATCGTTGGCCATCATGGGGTAGCCGCTTTGGGTACGCTCGCCACTCACCACCCAATTGTTGCTGCCCACGGTGTTGCGCAGTTCCTGCCGATCCAGCTCAAAGTTGCTATCCCACTGCAGGGCCATGTCGCGGTACTTCTGTTCGTTTTCACGAACAGCAGCCTTCAGGTCCGAAGGCCGAAACTTAACCGAAGTACGAAATGCGTTGTACAGCTCCAGGACATCTTCTTTTAGCAGCGCCGGATCAATGGCCGTATCAAGGTTGAGGTCGGGATCGAACGGATGGAAATATTCTATTTGCTTCAGCTTTTTGGCACCAATGGCTGCAACAGCCCTGCCGGTTTCAAGCTCGGTTTTTATGTTGCCCAGCAGCCCCTGATGCCGCGAAATGACCACCTCGGGCGTCCATGGCTGGGGCTTTGTGTTCAGCAGCTTAAACTCCAGCGGAAGCTTGTCGGGCGTTTGGTTGATTTTGGTAATGTAAGCATTCACCCCTTCCACAAAAGCCGTGATGATCTCCTCCCCCCTCGGGTGATAATGGTTAAGCTCCTGCTTCATATCGCCCCTGTACTTAAACAGCCGGGTGCCAATATCCCGCTTTATTTCCCTTTCACCCAAAAGCTCCGCAACTGTGCCTGTGGCCTGGCGTCGCCATATTTCAAACTGAAAGAGCCGGTCACGGGCGGCCAGGTACCCCTGCGTAAAAAACAGGTCGTGCTCATTTTGCGCATAAATGTGGTTGATACCCCACGGATCGCGGAAGCTTTCTACTTTGTCTCTAAGTCCGGAAACCTTTACCTCCTGGGACATAACGGGCGACAGTAATACCAGAAGGCAAGCAAAAATGAGGTGTATTTTACGCATGAGTAAGCGGGTTAACGATTGGGTTTTTTAGCTTTGAAGCAGCCAATTGTTCAATATAAAAAATTGCCGGCCGCCGGTCGTCGTCATTTTTTCAACAAGCCTTAAAACATGAACAACAAGAACATAAAAGTGATTAACGGGTACGAGCACATTCGCTATACCCCCACGGAATATGCCTCTGCCGAAAGCCTCGAGCGGAGCCGGGCGTTTTACACTGAGCTCAACCTGAGGCGGTCGGTGCGGGAAATCTCCGACCGCCCCGTAGACAGAAAAGTGATAGAAAACCTGATAATGGCGGCCTCCACGGCGCCCTCCGGTGCACACAAGCAGCCGTGGACCTTTTGTGCTGTTTCAGACCCTGCCATTAAGAAGGAGATTCGGGCTGCTGCTGAAAAGGAGGAGTACGACAGCTACCATGGCCGCATGAGCGAGCGCTGGCTGAGAGACCTCGCACCCATCGGCACCGACTGGCATAAGCCTTTCCTGGAAACGGCACCATGGCTGGTGGTAATTTTTAAAAAAGTATACGACAAGGCTGAAGACGGCGAAAAAGCCACCAACTACTATGTAAATGAATCGGTGGGCATTGCCTGCGGCATGTTTATTACGGCGGTGCACATGGCCGGACTTGTAACGCTTACCCACACCCCCAGCCCCATGAACTTCCTGCAGAAGATACTGAAGCGGCCCGACAATGAACGGCCTTATTTGCTGCTGCCGGTGGGCTATGCTTCCGAGGATGTGTATGTGCCCAAGCTGGAGAGGAAAGGGTTGGACGAGGTGGCGGTGTTCTATTAAGTTTGGAGTTTGAAGTTTTTAGTTCGGAGTTTGACAGAATGACCAAGCCACTGTCAGGGGATCACTGCAAATCGTCGGCGTTAAACGAAAACTGCTATCGACCATCGACCATGGACTATTGACTTTTCTACTTTGCGTGTGCCCGATTTTTTCGATTTCTCCTTTGTGCTATCATCAAACGAATGATTGTTGCCATGGATGCAAATTTTCGCCGAACGAAATGTGCAGTGGACTATCGACCATGGACTATTGACTCTTACAACACCCGCTGACAGGGTGAAAAACCACTGTCAGGGGACCTCTGCAAATCGTCGGCGTTAAACGAAAACTGCTATCGACCATGGACTATCGACTCCTAAATTACAACTCAATATCCAAAAGCTCTTTCCCCAACTGATGCAGCGCCTGCTCAATCTTTTTTTTCTGCGCCGGCCTCGGCTTTTTTAGCCCTGAAGAATAATGCTGAAACTGCCTTTGATTGATACCCGTGAGGCGTTCGAATGCGGAGTTGGTAAAAATGCCCCGGTAATAATTCAACAGGCTCTCCACATCAAATTTGTAAACTATCTCATATTCTCCTTTTAGAATATCCGGAATACGGTCCGCAGAGTTGTGCTGCTTCAGTAGCCGAATAGCGTCCTCGATTGATTTTTTTGCCTCCTGAGGTGTATTTCCTGCACCATAAACACCCTCTACATTATCTGCATAGGCGCTGTAATGGTCTGCACTTCTCTCTAATATCACTAAAACCTTCTCCATCCTGTCCTTAATTTGTTTAACTCAGCTTCATTTCTTTTTCAATCTTCTTCTGCAACCCTTTACCAACTTCTTTGGCTCCATGGTAGGGAACGGGAAAAGTTCTTCCATCCTTTTCGTAGATATAATGGCTCCCTTCCGTTCGGATGTGCAACCATCCATTTCTCTTCACCTTTCTGTGAAGCTCAGAGTATTTCATTGCTGGTTGATTGGTTGATGTAAAGGTAGTAAAAATAATACCTTTAGTTGAAGATTAATTTTGCAAAAAGACGGGGTTTAAACTGCGTGTACCCAGACACGAAGCCCAATCGACCCGACATTAGACTGTTCTACGTCAGGGCTTTGGATGCCCCATTTTTTCAATTTCTCCTTTGTGCCATCAACAAACGATGATTGTTGCCATGGATGCAAATTTTCGCCGAACGATGTGCCGTGGACCATCGACCATGTACTATTGACTCTTCCAACACCCGCTGACAGGGTGAAAAACCACTGTCAGGGGACCACTGCAAATCGTCGGCGTTAAACGAAAACTGCCATCGACCATCGACCATGGACTATTGACTTTTCTACTTCGCGTGTGCCCGATTTTTTTCGATTTCTCCTTTGTGCCATCATAAAACGAATGATTGTTGCCATGGATGCAAATTTTCGCTGAACGAAATATGCCGTGGACCATCGACCATGGACTATTGACTCTTCCCCACCACCAACTTTTTAGTACTTTAGTTCTACGACAAATTCACACGCCATGAGCACCCTCTCCCGCCGCCACTTTCTTGGCACGTCTGCCTCTCTTGCAGGCGGCCTCATGTTTGGTCACCTCCTGCCCGGCTGCGGCCAAAGATCCCCTGATGTTTCCGTGTACGGCCACCTTTGGGTGTATGCCAGAAAATTTCCCCCAAACTGGGACTGCACGCCCATTCTCGAGCAGGTGTTTGCCGACTTCAAGTACGCAGGCATTGAGGGCGTGGAAATAATGGAATCATTGCTGCGCAATCCGGACATCCTTTCGAAGGGAAAAGAGCTTATTGAAAAATATGAGCTGCCCATTAGCGGCACTTCCTACAACGGGGACATGTGGCTGGTAGATGAGCACCAGCGAATAGCCGAAGACGTAGAGTTTGTACTGGAAAGGCTGCAACAGCTGGGCGGAACCACGTTTGGTATTACCGTGGGCGATGCCGGCAGAATGAAAACGGAAGAAGAAATGGATGTACAGGCCGATTTGCTGCTTCGGGTAATAAATATCTGCACCAAATACCAGGTGGAACCAAACATCCACAATCACACTTTTGAGGTAGCCAACGAGCTGCACGACCTCAAAGGCATCATCGCACGAATACCCGGCATAAAGCTGGGACCGGACATCAGCTGGCTGGCAAAAGCAGGTGTGGACCCGGTGTGGTTTGTACGCACCTACGGCAGCCAAATGGTATACATGCACCTCCGCGACCAAAGCGCCGACAATAAGTTTACCGAAGCGGTCGGCGAAGGCGTGATCGATTTTCCCGCCATAGCCGAAGCCTTAAAAGACATCGGCTACCAGGGCAAAGCAGCCATAGAGCTGGCTTATGAAAGCCCTGCACAAAGAGAAAACAGGGAAAACTGGAAGATAAGCCGGGAGTATGTAAACGAGGTTTTTGGATGGTAAAGAACGTGTTTAAGTGTTTTGGTCTGTTGGTGTTTAAGTCTGTTTGTGTTTAAGTGTTTAAGCAGGTCTGTTGCGCAGAGGTGAAGCTACCGGCTGGGGGTATATTATAGCTCGGCTGGTGTGTTTGAGGACCTGTGGCTAGGTGTTTGAATTTCCCGAGTGGACTTACTGGACTTACATACCTACGGACTTACCGACCTATAGACCTGTAGACCAACGGACTTACAGACCAACAGACTTACAGACCAACAGACATACAGACATCGAAACCAATGAATCTGAATATAAAAGCAACAAAACAGCAAACCTACGACGCCATCGTCATCGGCTCGGGTATGACGGGCGGGCTGGCAGCCAAAGAGCTGTGCGAGAAAGGGCTGAAAACGCTTGTACTTGAGCGGGGCCGCAACGTAGAGCACGTAAAAGACTACCCCACGGCCAACCTGCACCCATGGGAACTAAACCATCGTGGTTTTCTGCCTCATAAAGTGCTTGAAGAAAATCCCATCGTGAGCAAATGCTACGCCTTCAACGAAGCCACGGCACATTTCTTCGTAAAAGACAACGAACACCCCTACGTGCAAAAAAAGCCTTTCGACTGGATCCGCGGCTACCAGGTAGGCGGAAAATCGCTGCTTTGGGCCCGGTGGACGCAACGGTGGAGCGACCTCGATTTTACGGCCAATGCCCGGGAAGGCATCGCTGTCGACTGGCCCATCCGCTACAAAGACATTGAGCCCTGGTATTCGTACGTGGAAAAGTTCGTGGGTATCAGCGGCAACCGCGACGGCATCCCGCACCTGCCCGACGGCGAGTTTCTCCCTCCTATGGAAATGAACTGCCTGGAGCAGCATTTCAAGTCCAGTATTGAAAGCAACTTCCCTGGCCGGCACCTCATTATCTCCCGCACGGCCAACCTCACCAAAGGCCTCACCGGCCGGGGCCCCTGCCAGTATCGCGACCTCTGTAGCAGGGGCTGCCCTTTCGGTGGTTACTTCAGCAGCAACTCGGCCTCGCTACCGGCTGCCAATGCCACCGGCAACCTTACCCTGCGACCGCACTCCGTAGTACACTCCATTATTTATGATGAACAAACCCAAAAGGCTACAGGCGTACGGGTGATCGATGCGCAGGACAATTCCGCAACCGAGTATTTCGCCAAAATCATCTTCGTAAACGCCGGCACGCTCAATACTACCCTCCTGTTCCTCAACTCCACATCGACCCGGTTCCCCAACGGCTTTGGTAACGACAGCGGCATGCTGGGCCACTACCTGATGGACCACAACTACCGGGCGCACCTGGGAGGATCCTACGAGGGCTTTCAGGACAAATACTACATCGGCCGGCGACCGGCTGGCGTTTATATCCCCCGCTTCAGAAACGTGGGCAGCGACGTGCAGCAGAATTTCATGAGGGGCTATGCTTTTGCAGCCGGAGCTACCCGCCGGCAGGGAAGTGTGACGGACAACATGGTGGGCGCCGAGCTCAAAACAGCAATGCAAACGCCCGGCGTGTGGGACCTCTGGATGACCGGCATGGGCGAGTGCCTGCCGTATTACGAAAATAAGGTGACGCTTTCGGCCGATAAAAAAGATGCATGGGGTATTCCGCAGCTGGAGATCGACTGCGAATACAAAGAGAACGAGCTGACAATGCTGAAGGACATACTCGACAGCGGTGCAGAAATGCTGGAGAAAGCAGGCTTCGTAAACATAGAAGCCTTCGACGGTGGTGAAGCGCCCGGCCTCGGCATACACGAAATGGGCACCGCCCGGATGGGCCGCGATCCGAAAACCTCGGTGCTGAATGCGCACAACCAGGTGTGGGGCGCCAAAAATGTTTTTGTAACCGACGGCGCCTGCATGACCTCCAATGCCTGCCAAAACCCCTCACTCACCTACATGGCGCTCACCGCACGGGCAGCGGATTTTGCAGTAGCTGAGCTGAAAAAACGAAACCTATAGCGGGGGAAGCACCAAAAATCAAACTACAAATCTCAAAGAAATTCAAAATATCAATCACTAATGCCTAAAGTTGAGAGATTCGCAAGATTTGCCGGCTGTTCCAATGGGGTCGGAAACAAACCTTAACATTAAACTTTAAACGGTCCCGCAAAGCTCGAAAACCCTCGCACACTACGTAATTATTACGGTGCACAAAAGCTTGGTAACGCAGATTAAACTTTTAAACCGCCGCGCAACCCACCAAAGCCATAGCACCGCACTCCGAAACTCAGAACTCAGAACTACGAAACTTCGAGATTGTGGATTGAGATTTATTTGTTGTTTGGTATTTGCAGTTTGATGATTATTGCTTGACGCTTGTTGTTTATGAAAAGATTAAAAACGCTGACCCTACTTACTACCCTGGCAGTTTTGGTGTGTTCGTGTAATGCACCGGAAAAAAATGAAACCGTAGCTGTGATATTCGACACCGATATGGGGCCCGACTACGACGACGTGGGCGCCCTGGCTATGCTGCATGCCCTGGCCGACAAAGGTGAGGCCGAGATTCTGGCCACCGTAGCCAGCACAAGATACGAGGGCGTAGCGGCCGTGCTCGACGTGTTGAACACTTACTTCAACAGGCCTGACCTTCCCATTGGCGTGGCCGGACCCAACGGGCTAACGCTAAAAGACTGGCAGCACTGGACTGATACTTTGATAGCAAAATACCCCCACCGGATCATTTCCAACAGCGAAGTGCCAGGTGCCGTGAGCCTCTACCGAAAAATCCTCTCGCAGCAGCCCGACAGCAGCGTCACCATCATTACCGTTGGCTTTCTCACCAACATCGCCGACCTGCTGCAGTCGGGGCCCGACGAGCACTCGCTGCTTACGGGACTGGAATTGGTGAAGAGGAAAGTGAACAAATTGGTGAGCATGGCGGGCAGGTTCCCGTCAGGATCGGAATTTAACGTTAAGGAAGACGCTGCGGCTGCGAAACACGTCTTCGAGAACTTTCCCCGGCCGGTGATCTACAGCGGGGTTGAGATCGGCTTTAGAATCAAAACCGGCCTTCCACTCATCGGAAATCAATTAATAAGCGATAGCCCCGTAAAGGATGTCTTCCGGATTGGTATTGCCAGTGCCGAAGAAGACCGCGACGGCCGCATGAGCTGGGACCAAACCGCCGTGCTGGTGGCGGTTCGCGGGCACAAGCCCTGGTACACGCTAACGGAAGGACGGATTACGGTAGACGCCCAGGGCAACAACAGCTGGGATGAAAACCTGCGGGGGCAATTTTACCTGCAGGAAGCAACACCTCCCGGCGAGGTGGAAGACCTGATCAACGACCTAATGCAGCATCAGCCTAATTAAATTGGCGAGTTTTGGCCTCAAAAGTCGAAGTCACCGAACCTTAAACCCTCAACTTTTAAACCGCCCCAACTATGACTTCAAACTCCAAACTCACCTGCAAACGTCGGACCGACCGAAC
>CBFGTI010000115.1:0-17062 GCA_965651695.1 uncultured Imperialibacter sp.
TTTAAGAGTTTAAGAGTTTAAGAGTTTAAGAGTTTAAGAGTTTAAGAGTTTAAGATTGCTTTTGGTGGCCTACTTCTTTCGGATGTATACGGCGTTTGGCATTTTTAGCCCGCCTGCTCCGGGCATCACGATATCCGTAATAAAGCTGAAGTCGGCGTTGTACATTTTTACAGCGCCAGTGCCTCCGTTGCCGATGAGGATACGCCCGTCGTCCAGTATCGCCACACCCTCAGGTTTGCTGAGGCCGGTGATCACGTTTTCCACAAAGTTGCCCTCGGGATCGAAGCGGCTTACGAAACCGACGCGCCAATCCAGCACAAACAAGTTCCCCTCGTCATCAAACCAGATGTTGGTAGGTCCCCTCAGTTGCCCTTTTGTAAACTTGCCAAGATCTTCTCCTACGGGGCTGAATTTCCGCACGAAACCTGACATGCCGCTGCTGTAGGAGGAGATGTACAGGTTGCCGTCCTTGTCCCAGTCGATGCCGATACTTTGCTGTACACCGGTGTCGGTGAACTTGTCTACAAAAGTACCGTCCAGGTTGTATCTCAACACCCGCCCGTCGCCTTGCCACTGCAAAACATAGAGGAGGTTGTCGGCGCCGATTTTCATGCGTGTGGGACCCTCGATGTTTTCGGCGAAGTTGTCAACGAATTCCCCGGACTCCGCATCAAAGCGGGAAATCGTTCCGCTGCTGAGGCTCGACACGAGGACCACGTTTTCCGACTCCAGGAAGAGGATGTCCTGAGACCAATTGAGATTGCTGCTTACAAACACCCTGGCGTTTGCCCCTTCTCCATCGTACATCATGATCTTAGAAGGTGTATTGGCATCGCTCACATAGATTTCAGCATCTGCTATCGCCTTGAGGCCGGTGTCGGTTGGTTCGTCATCTCGCCCGCATTGCGTGAACAGTAGCAAAACGGCCGCAGGCAGAGTGAGCGTTTTGAAAAGATTTTTCATATGATTTGCAGTTGGTTATGTGGCGGTTTGGAAGCAAAGCAGCCGGCAGGCAACCTCGGGCTGTCGTGCGGTTTCGCTTATTCTATTGAGACAGCTGCGGCATTTGCCACCCTTACGTGGCGGTACGAGCCGGGTGGTGAGACTGTCGGCTGGCAGACAGTAGGAGTGTGGCCGGGTGCACCGCCGGGGAAAGGTCGTCACAGCCTGAAGTCGAATCGCGCCTCCCTCTTCGTGCGCTGTCCGCCAATAGCCTGGCTACAATCAGTTCTGTTACTCTGTGCCGTAGGGACTTCTCCCAGACAGGATTACGGAAATAGGAGTGGCCTTAATTCCATCGGTTAGGCAACATTAAACGCTTTAAACGTTAAACTTTTCTCTCAACCTCACACAAACTTCTCCCTGAACTGCAAATTATACATGCCATACAGCAGGCAAAGCACGCTGAGAATAATGAGATAAAGCCTGTTTTTGTAAATGATAGTGAGCCAGATAAACTCGCTCATATTTCGCGGCTCGGAGAAGGGGTTGAGGAATACGTTGTAGACACTGTACTCCAATGGCTCGGCGAAAACGAAAAAAATGAAAGCTACAATAACGATCACAATGGCAGTGCCATTTCCATTCTTGATAAGGGTAGATAGCATGAAGGCCAGGGAAGAGAGAAAGGTGATGGGAAAGAGGACCTGCGCAATCATCGGCAAAATACTGAACCTATGAAGTGTAAGGTTGGCGAGGCTGCCCAACGCCAGCAAAATCACCGCTGCTACCGCTATGGTTAGCACAAACCGCACCAGCCATATCTTATACCTGTAGTTGGGAATGCCGAAGATAGTTTCCAGCATCTTCGAATCATCGTCGTTTTGGATACCATAGGCCATCGGGTAGAAGATGAGCAGCAGGCCCGGAAAAACGAGGAAGCCGTAAACAAGTGCCTCGCTGAAGTGAGGATCGTCGTCGAAAATGGCAATGGCGATAATGGAGGCAAAGAACAGAAAAGCCGCCACCACAAAATAGCCGAACTTGTTTCCGAAAATTACTTTCACATTGTAGGTTATCAGCCTATACAGCAACAGCAGATAGCTCTTCATTTTTTTTTCTGGTTTTACTTTTCATCAGCCACAGATAGGCGTCTTCCAGGTTGGCACGTACCTGGACGGCATCTAACCTTGGCGGGCCGTCCGCTAAACACTTCACACGAATAAGGTTGCCTTCCCGCATGTGGTGGACGATCAGATAGTTTTCTTTTTCAACTTCAAATTGTTCCGGCGAAAGGTGGAATTCCCACACCTTGTCATTTGCCAACTCGGCCATCGTCGTCGGGCTACCGGTGTATTCGATGTTACCGGAGATCAATACCGCCAGGTTGTTGCAACTGCTGGCAATGTCTTCGATAATGTGCGTAGAAAATACTACGATCCGCTCACGGCTAAGCTCTACCAGCAGGTTTCGGAAGCGAATCCGTTCCAGCGGATCGAGCCCGGCGGTGGGCTCATCTACCACCAGAATTTTCGGCAGATGGAGCAGGATTTGTGCAATGCCTATCCGCTGCTTCATGCCGCCCGAAAACGAGCCGATCTTCTTGTGCTGGTGCTCATCCATGTGTACCGCTTTCAGCACATATTGCACCCTGGCCTCTCTTTCGTTCTTATTGGTAATCTTTCTCAAAATGGCCTGGTAGTCGAGAAACTCATAGGGTGTCATGTTCTCATACGTGCCAAATGCCTGCGGGAGATAGCCGATTAGCCCCTGAAGTTCTTCCCTGCGGAGTGTTGTGTCGTGGCCGTTGATCCAGATCTTGCCGTAGCTCTGGTCCATAATGCCGCACAGGATTCGCATCAGGGTGGTTTTACCGGCCCCGTTGGGCCCCAGTAAGCCAAACATGCCCTGCTCAATAGTGAGGCTCACGCCTTTCAGCGCCCTGAACTCGGCCTTTTTAGGCTTCACAAACGGGATGGAGAGCATCAGCTTCCAGTACAGGCGGCGCAGTTTTGCCAGCCTCCCTTCGATTGCACCGACATCCACGGGACTTTCGGTAAGCCTATTGGAAGTGCGCACCAGGAAGAGTCCCAGCATCCAGAGTAAGATCATGATGATGCCTACTGCTTTGATGTTGATGTCGGTGTAGAGGTATACGGAGCTCACAATTGGAAATCCCCAGTAAAGTACCGAATTAGTGATTCTGATGAGTCTCTTCCTGCCATGGACCAGTCGTGTAGCATCACTGAAAATTGAAAGCAACAGTACATGCAGGCAGATCATGAAGAAGAGCTGCCAGAAAGCCTTGTCGAGAAAGAAGTAGATAAAGTAAACCAGGAATGCTACAAGAGCGCCCTGCCATATCAGGTTTTGACCGAGCACATTGGCAGTTAGAGGTTCCTCACCACGTTTTGCAAACAGTCGCTTGTTGCCTTTCCATTCCCTGATCCACCGCTTGTCGCGGCCATACACCTTGGTCAGGTTTTGGATCTCGATGTGCATGGCTTCGCCGGGGGCCACCATTTTGGCATTGGCTTGGCGCAGGGAGGTCATCACGAAGTGCGCTCCACCGGGTACCAGGATTACCGCAGCCAAAAACCATATTGCCTGCCACAGCCCGCCTTCAACGCGAAGGAAGATTAACGTGGAAACGGTGACAAGGAGCACAATCTGCGTTAGCTTGATGCCGGTTTTCAGGTTTCTGAACCAGTCAAGTACACTCTCCAGCCCGGCGCTCATGGTGGGGATGTAGAACAGGGTGAGGAGGGTGGCAAAGGCAAGCCCACCCATTACGGTTACCGCAAAAGGCTGCCCGATACTCACCACGTATTCTGCTTCTCCGAGCGCCAGTGGCAGCATAGCGATAATGGTGGTGATGGTGGTGATGAGAATGGGCCTGATGCGCGAAATGCCACTTTCTATTAGCGCCCGGTATTTGCTGTAACCCTGTCTTCTTAGTATGCGGGAGTAATCGATCAAAATGATGCCGTTGTTCACCACCACGCCGAGTAATATCAGAAAGCCAATCAGTGTGTTGGCATTCAATAGCGAATTTCCGGTAAGTGTAAGCCCAAGAAAAGCACCGATACCTGCCAGGGGAATTGAAAACATGATCACAATTGGCAGGTATAACGACTCAAATACAGCGGCGAGGATCATGAAGATAATGACAATGGCAGCGAAGATGAAGAAGTAGAATTCGTCGTAGAGGCCTTCGTCATGAATTACATCTACCACCATGCCCGAAGGGATATTTATGCCGCTCACGATCTGGTCAATTTCTACCCGGGAAGCTTCCAGCAGAGATTCGGCGTTCTGAACCTCATCGATGAAGCTGTAGGTAATTTCAATCCGTTTTTCCTGGTTGAGGCGTGTGATGGTGCTTTCGCCGGATGAGTAGATTACCGTGCCGATATCCGATAGAGAATGGGCGGCTCCCGTGGTGCTCATCACGGTCATTTCTCTCAGGTCGTTCATTTCTTTCGCGGCCCTGCGTACCTGGTTTTGGGTGCGGATCGTGATTTCGTATTCCTCTCCACCGCTTACAAAGCTGGATCCGGAGGCAAAGGACGGTTGGAAATCGTTGAGGCCTGTGGCAACGTTTTGCAGGGTAATATTATTTTCACTCATCCGCCGCTGATCGAACCGTATGTGTGCTTCCGGCCGTTCGGGGCTGATATTGACCGTGCTACTGGCAACAGACTGAAGGCCGCCCACCATTGTATTGAGATCGTTGGCAATGGTTTGCATCAGCTCAAAATCCTGGCCTTTGATAACGATGCGCTCTTGAGGCGTGCCAATGCCAAGCATACGCATAAAATCGGCTTCTGCTGAATTGCCCGCGCCGGATTGTCCTGTATTTTGTTGTGGAGGTTGATCCAGAGAGATGTTCAGGTCGTCAAAATCTTTGGAAATGCCAGTCAACCGGTTCCTTACGTCAGCTACCGAAATCGTATCGAGGTCTTTAAAATCCTCCAGCAGTTTCACGGTAATAACCGCATCGCCTTCCGATATCTGGCTGACCACGTTTTCTATTACCGGTATTTCCATCACCTTTTCTTCAATCTTCTTCACCCTGGCGTCGGTCGATTCCAGTGTGGCACCCTGAGGCATGGTCACGAACAGGTTCATTTCAGGCGTTTCCACCTGGCTAAGGCCGGCCAGGCTCACCACAAGACCCAGCCCTATGGAGACAAAGAACAGCACGAGCCCACCCACTACGGTAAACATGGGCCTTCTGAAGCATGACTTCAACAGCACCATGTACATTTGGATGATCCGCTGCCGTATCGACGCATTTTTGATTAGCGGAGCCCTTTGTTCGTCCTTTTTTGTGATAGCTGAATCGGCGAGCATAGGCACGAGCACCAGGGCCACAACCAGCGAGACCAGCAGGGTAGAAATGATGGAAACTCCGATGTGCGTTCCGATGAGCGTAACCAGGAAGTTGGAAGAGAAGATGAAGGGCAGAAAAACAGTGACCGTAGTAAGTGTGGCGGCAATTACCGACCGCATCACCTCTTTGGTTCCATCAACAACAGCATCTTCCTTTTTCCTCCTGTTTACCACATGCCGGTAGATATTTTCAATTACCACCACGCTGTTGTCGAGCAGCATCCCGACGGCCAGTGCCATTCCAATGAGCGTAAGGCTGTTGACAGTGATATTGTAGGCATAAAAGAAATTGAAAGCGGTGTATACCGAAATAGGAATGGCCAGTGCTATGCTAAGAATAAACTTAATACGCCGAAGGAATACCCACAACACAAATATGGCTAACAAACCGCCCGATACCGCCAGGTTTTTGATCTGGTCGATGTTCCGCGACATCTCTTCCGCCTGGTTGCTTTGCACAACTACCTGAACATCCATCGGTTCAAGATCTTCATTGATAGCCTCGATCGCTTCGAGCGTCGCATCCGAAAGGGCTATCAGGTTGGCCTGCGTATCTTTCGACAAGCTGATCGATACGGCATCTTTTCCGTTGACGCGGCTTAGCGACGTCTGCTCCTTCACCCCGAAGAACACATCGGCAACATCGCTCAGCAGCAGTGGCCCTTTTTCAGACACCACCAGGCTCTGGATGTTTTTGATGTCCTTCAGTTCGGCAGTTACATTCACAAAAATTTGCTGGCCGTCCCGCTCCACCCGGCCGGCGAAGGCACTTTTGTTGGAGTTCTGCGAGAGCACATTGCTAATGGTGTTTGGCGTAATTCCATTTGCCTCGCAAACCGCATCATTCATGATGATCTCCACCGTCTTTTGGCGGCCGCCGTATACTTCCACACCGCCTATGCCGTCGATATCGCTCAGTCTGTCGGTGATGTATTGGTCGGTAATGTTTCTCACACGATCCACCCCGCCGCTGCCCAGCACCTGCAGGTTCATGAAGGTGTTGGTAAACTGCTCCGTGTCAATTTTGATGATGTTTACAAAAAACTCAGGAGTGAGGCTCGATTTGATTGCACCAACCTTTTGCTCCAGCTTGAGGTACGCATATTTGATGTTCACCCCTTGCTGAAAAGAGATAAATATCATTCCCTGCCGGCTGTCTGCATTAGCAGTGATCTCTGCCACACCCTCAAGCGTGCTGATGGCACTTTCAAGGGGTACTATGGCGCGGCGTTCCATGTACTGCGGATCGACTTCCGAAGCAGACCTTACCTGCACAATCAGAATGGGCAGCTCCACATTGGGAAATAGCTCAACCGGCAGCTTGTTGTAGGAGATATAGCCCATAACCGTGAAGCCGATGAACAGCATGGAAATGAGGACCTTCCTCCTGATGATGGTATGTAATAGTCCCTGCTTACCCATGAGAAGCTTCAATTTTTACTATGCTGGTGCCTCTGATCCGGCCGACTAGTCGTTCAATGCTTTCGTAGTAGCAGGGGATGATAATCAGCGTCAGTAGTGTGGACGTGATCAACCCGCCGATAACCGCTATCGCCATGGGAGCCCGCAAGGCGGCACTTTCGCCGAACCCGAATGTGAGGGGCAGTAGGGCCAGAACCGTAGTGATGCTTGTCATGAGGATCGGCCGGAACCTGTGCAATGCCGCCTCAAGTATGGCTTGCCTCAGCTCCATGCCCTGGCGTTTGTTCTGATTAATGCTATCGACAAGGATGATGGAGTTGTTTACGGCAATACCCGCAAGCATGATAATGCCGATAAACGCCATCATGTTGAGCGGCATACCCAGGATAAAAAAGGAGAGAATGGCGCCCACACCAGCCAATGGGATGGTAAGCAATATGGTAAAAGGGTGCAGGAGCGACTCAAACTGCGAAGCCAGCACCATATACACCAGCAGTATGGAAAGGATAAGCGAGAAGGTGAGGTTTTCCATCGATTCCTGCCGCCGCGTTTCCTGGCCTGCTACCTTTATTTTGTATTGCGGCGGCACTGAAAGCTGCGAGAGACCGCCTTCAATCGACTTGACGATCTTATCATAGGGCTGGTCGGGGTTTACCCGGGCACCTATGGAAACCATCCGGGTTTGGTTTTTCCGGTGCACGGCGTTAGATGCATACGCTATGGTCACGTGCGCAATTTCGCTTAGCGGGAAAACACGCTCGCCGCTCTTTATCCTCATGTTTTCGAGCCCCGGGAGCGACATCTCAGGCACCTTTATCCTGATGTCCTGCATTTCGCCACCCCGTTCTATGGTGCCGGCTTCTTTTCCCTCCAGCTGATCTTTGATCTGCAAGATGACGTCGTCGATAGACAGGTTGAGCAGACCTGCGCGGTATTTATCCACATCTACCTGTACCTGTGGCACGCCTTCTTCGAGGTTGGATGTGGGCTCATACACGTGGGCGTTGCTTCCCATTATAAGCATCACCGAGTCGGAGAGGGGCCCGAGTTTATCGAAGTCTGCGCCGCTTATTTCCACCACAAGCGGCATTTCCTCGTCACCAAGCACGGCTTTGAGGGCACTTTCGTCGTTGGAGAAGGTAGCTTCAATACCCGGTATTGCTTCAAAATAGTTGGAAAGCTTGCCGGTAACGGCTGCTATTTCCAGTTCTGCATCCTCGCGGAAGATGAGCTTCAGCCGGGCCTTGTTTTCATCGTAAACATTTTCATTGGAAATACCCGACTGACTTTGCTCTGCGCCGATGTGCGCATACACTTTGTCGAGCTGACCTTCAAACAGCTGGAGAAGCTGCCCTTCGATCTGGCCAACGGTTGCAGAGGTACGGGATAGGGGAGTGCCATTGGTCAAAGTGAGGTCGACGGAAATAGCCCGGGTGCCGGATTGAGGCATATATTCGCTGCCGATGAACGGAAGAAGGAGATAGGCGCCAACTACCAGTACAAACGAGGCGATGATAAAAGCGATTCTGTGATTGAGTACACTATTCAGGACCGACCTGTAGGCCTTCAGCTTGAGCGGCTTTTCCTGGTGTGCTGTTTTATCCCTGCGGAAAATCTGGGCAAAAAGCATCGGGATTACCAGGATTGCCACAGCCAGTGAAGAGAGCAATGAGAAAGCTACCGTTAAGGCCTGATCTTTAAACAGTTCCCCGGAGGGACCTTGGAGATAAACGATGGGCAGGAAAACGACGATAGTAGTGAGGGTGGAGGCGGTGATGGCGCCGCTTACCTCACTTGTGCCTTTAATGGCTGCCTCAATCACGCCGAGGCCTTCTTCGCGCTTTCTGAAAATGCTTTCCACCACCACTATGGCGTTATCGACCAGCATGCCTGCGCCCAGGGCCAGTCCGCCGAGGGTCATTACGTTCAGCGTGAGGCCGTTGAAGTACATGAGGTTGAAGGTGGCGATGATGGAGATAGGAATGGCCAGGCTGATAATGAGCGTGGAGCCCAGCCTGCGAAGGAACAGGAACAGCACGAGCATTGCGAAAAGGGCACCGTAGAGGCCCGATTCCTTTACCTCGTCGATCGCACCCTGAATAAACCTTCCCTGGTTTTGGATGATGACAAACTCATAACCCGGTACAGATTTCTTTAAGTCCTCCAGCACGGCGGTCAGCTCATTTACAGCATTTACCGTGTTGTAGTTGGTTTCTTTGTAGATCGACATGCCCAGGCTCCGTTGCTGGTTTACCCGCACTATACTGCTGGCTTCCTTATCTAGTATCTTCACTGTGGCCACCTCGCGAAGCAGCACCGGAACCTGGCCAGACACAGGTGCCGGATTTGCTGGAGTCGGGGCGCCTTCTCCGGCTATGGCTGTTGTTGCAGGGTTTGCGGTAGCATTTTGCTGTTTGGTATAGCCTACCACCAGTTCCTCCAGGTCTTCGGGTTTTTGGATAATGCCGAGGCCTTTGATTACATACTTGCGGCCCAACTCTTCGATGAAACCGCCGGAAACGCTCCGGTTGTAATTCTGGATTTTTGCCACCAGGTCATTGACGGTGAGCCCAACTGAAGCCAGCAGATCGGGGTCGGTTTCCAGCACTACCTCTTTTTCCTGCTCTCCCGAAAGACGGACCTCCGCTATTCCCGGTAGCTTAATAAACTCATTTCTGAAGTTGTTTTCTGCCACTTTGCGCAGCGCTTCCGTATCATTTGAGTTAGGATTGTATATGCCCAGTATCATCACGGGCGTTGCATTGGGGTCGAACTGCGAAATAACAAATTCGTCGATTTCCTCATTCATCGAAAAGGCGGAAAGCGACTTTTGAAGGTCCAGGAAAGCTTCGTCCATGTCTTTGCCCCAGTCGTACTGCACGGTCACCCGGCCGTAACCCGTCTGGCTGATCGAGCTTACTTCTACAGCACCATTCTGCCTGATGGCTACCGACTCTATCGATTCTATGAACTGCTTCTCAACTTCGGAGGGAGGTTTAATACCTGCCTTCAGCTCTATGAACAGGGTGGGGTTTTTTAGTTCGGGAAACAACTCGATGCCCAGCTTTCCAAACGAAATGGAGCCAAGCAAAATGACGGCTAAGACCATCATCAGGATGGAAACGGGGTAGGCAACGGCCAGTGAAACTATCTTCTTCACAATGAAAAGTGTTAAAAGCTTATATAATGGTGTCGTTGAGTTAGTGTTTTATTAGCCTCTCCCATAGGGACGGCAGGCCTCACAAAACGGCACCTAATTATTGAATGATGCTGACTTTGGATTTGTTTCTGAGTGTTTCAAATCCTGAGATAACCAGCCTGTCATTCACCTTCAAGCCGCTCAGCACTTCTATTACATCCATATTTTCCAGCCCGGTGGTGATCTTCTTCTCCGTGGCAATGCCATTTTCTACCGTAAACACCACTTTGCCGTCTTGCCGGGAAATGATCGTTTCCTTCGGTATCACAATGGTGCTGTCGTGCTTCTCGGAGAGGATAGCGGCTTTGATGAACATGCCTGGTCGCAGCAAGCGCTTTTCATTATTTATTTGAAGCACGCTTTTGAACGTCCGGGAGTCAGCATCAATGACGGGAGATATCTGGCTTATTCTGCCGTAAATAGTATCTCTGGCTACATTGTAGTTGGTTATTTGTACTTGCTGGTCGAGCGTCACCTCAGGCAAATGCTTTTCGGGGAGCTTCACATCCATCAACAGCCGGTCGTATTCCATCACCTTAAATAGCTCCTTGCCCTGCTCAATCTTAACGCCGTCGGTATAGTACGGCAGCTCAACAATAACCCCATCGAACGGCGCCCTGACAGCCATTTTGGCCATCTGAATTTCCGCATTCTCATAGGCGTATTTCGCATTCACATGTTGAATCTCAGCGTTTTTCAGGTCGGTTTGCGTCACGCCACCTTTGTCGCGCAGCGACTGCTGCTTTGTCAGGTTATTTTCCGCCAGCTCCAGGTTCAGCTTTTTGCCGTCTAGTTGCAGGTTGTTTTCAAACTCCTTGTCCTCCACTCGCACCACCACTTGCCCGGCCCGCACAGCATCGCCAAGGGCAAAGGGCTTACCCGTGGCTGGATTCCGTTGTAGCCGGTAAATGCCGCTCAGCTCTGATTTCATCAGGCCTTCTTTTGATGAATAGACAGTGCCGGTGGTTTCAATAAACCGGGAAATGCTCTGTGGCTTGATGCTAACCACAGATACCGGAATTTTTATTTCCGTTTTAATATTGTTGTCTTCCGGGCTGCAGGAGGAGAGAATTGCCAGGGCCGCCAGCATCGGAAGAATTCCATGTTTCAGCTTGTTCATTTTTATCATGTTATTTCAATGGAAGGTCAATTGTTAGGAACGATCACAGGTTGCTGATTCTCAAAGTCATAAAGCGAGAGGATTTTGAGGTTTAGCAATTCAATTTTGTAATTGATTAAGGCATCGGCATAGGTGCTTTTCTTCTCCGATAGCTGGCTCTGAAATCTGTTGAGGTCCATGCTCGTAAGGTCTCCGTTTTTGTAGCGCTCAAGGTTGATGTCGTAGGTCAGGTTGGCGTTTCTCACGTTTTGCTCGGCTATCAGTATTTGGTTTTCCAGGTTCTGCAGGCTTCTGTACGATTTTCTGATGTCGATCATGATCTGGTTTCTCTCCACTTCCAGGTCAACCTTTGTCACTTCCAGGTTGGCTGTAGCGGCATCCATCCGGGCTTTGTTTTCGCCCCAGTCGAATATGGGCATGTTGAAGGAAATAGCCACTCTCGGGTTCACCGCCGGGGCGTCGTAGATGTTGGGTGCTCTTTCATTGTCGCCAAAAACCCCCAGCGACAGCGAAACCGAGCCTTTGAATTCATTCAGCGCCTTTGTGCGGATCAAATCGAATTGCGAACGTTCCATATCGATGGCTCTCTGTCTCAATTCCATCCGGTTTTCGAGCCCATGGCGTATGGCCGTAGCGAGGTCCACATTTTGCGTCACAAAATTGATATCAACTTCAACGGCAAGCTCCTCTGTCAAATCCAGCCCAAGCAACAGCTTGAAATCGTCGGCGGCGTTTTCGAGCAGCACCTGGCTGTTTTCCAGCGTCGACTCGGAGGTGGCGAGGTTTAGCTCAGCCTGGTAGAGCTCCTCCTGCGCCAGCAGGTCTGCATTTACTTTGTTTTTTGTGATATCGTAGCTGATTTTTTGATTTTCATATTCATCCCTGGCAATCTGCAGGCTGTTTTGTCGCTGGTAAAAGGTATAGAACGACTGTGTAACCGCCTGCTCCAGGCTGAGCAATTGCAGCGCATTGCCAATCCTCGCATTTTCCAGGTTCAGCTCCAGCTCCTTCAGCTGCATCTTGGTTCTGTTGTAGGTAAAAATGGGCTGGTCGAGCTGCAGGTACAGATTGTTGCTGTAGGTCTTTGTTCTGACGTCCTGAAACTCTGAATAGTTGTCGATGTAGCCCAGGCGGTTAATGAGCGATATGGTGCCATCCGTTGCCACAACGGGCTGACTTACCGAGAAGTTGGCGAATGAGTTATAATCTTCGTTGGTGTTCCATCGCGAAAACAGGTCGTTGAAACTACGGTTGCGGTTGTAGCCAAACGGGGTCACTTCCAGTGCAAACCTTGATTTCAACGCGGCACGCTGTGCATCGAGGGTCCGCTGGTTGCTGTATAGGTTCAGCATCGACTTCTTGATGCTACGGCTGCCTCCCCGCGCTATCTGTATGGCTTCCTGCAGCGTTAGGGTGGTTTGTGCCAGAGAACCCGGCGATATCAAACAGCAGGAGCCAATAACGAAAAGCGCTACTGCCAGACGCCTTACGCCGGCGAATCGTTTCGTTTTCAGTTTCAACTTTTTACAAAAAATCATATGTATCGGTGTATTCTTAATGGAATCATTGGAATGTGTGTTGGTGTTGTGTGTGGTCGGTGGGGCGCTCATGTTGTTTGTTTCATTGTTTAACCCATTTTACTGCGTCGGCATACACTGTTCGGAGCTCGCATTCGTCCGTCAGCGAAACGCTGCCGCCTGTTTTGGCGAAATAGTACGACCCGAGGTAGTTCCAGCCCGGTTCAGCATTTGATATGTTGTATTGCACGTTGTCTGTACCATCGGCATTGTTAATGATGTAGTGATAGTCGAACTGCCTGCTATCGCCATCGCGGCCATGAAATTCATTCTGGTTTTTCCCTTTCATGAACACGTAGATGTCGTAGAAGCCGTCGTCCGGTAATTCGGGAGCCCAGGTCGCTATTTTTTCACCGCTTCCAGCCCGTGTAAAGTGCGCCGAGCGGATTACCCTGCCGTAAAAGTCGGAACCGGTGGTTGCCAGCCACTTGGCGTAGGATCTCGACCAACTGCCGTAGTACTTCTGCTCTTTTTGGTTGCGGCTGTCGAGCCAGGCCTTCAAAATAGTGGGCTCAATCGGGCTAAAGGTGGTGAATCCCGCATCTTCATTATCAACAATCACTTCCTGTATACCCGCCTTGCCTGCCTGCTCAACAACACGCTCGCCGGCAAACAAGGTGCCTCGTTCCTGCTTCGACAATGCGCCAAGCGACATGGTGATAACGGAGGGGATATTCTTCGAAATAATGGTGTTGATGGTGATGTTGTTTGGCTTTTCGTCAAGCACGAAGCCGAAAAGCTTCGTTTCGCCCTGTTTGATCACCGATAGTTGGCCGGGAGCTTCCTCCACTGCTTCTTCGTTTACCTTTACCGAATAGTAATCATCATCGGCACGTTCTCCCGTATTAAATTTAATTTCTATCACGCCATCACCGTCGCCCGAGTTTTTTGCTTCTACCGTTACCTGGTATCGCTTTCGGTCGCCATCCATGATTTCGTATTTCTGAACCGACAGAATTTCAAATCCGGCCTGAGCGGTTTCCGAATAAACTTTTCTAATAATGGGGTCGATATCCACACCAAACCTGTACGTCATCGCCTGCCTGAAATCCTGATAGCTGGTGAGCTGGTGCCGATGTGTGTTAACCCAGTCAAAAAGAAATTCCTTGAAGTTGCTTTCTCCCACCGTGTAGCTCAGGTACGAAAACAGGTACTGGCTTTTTAGCGAGACCGACTTTGAAATTTCGCTGAAATCGGCGGCGGTAAGTATTTCACTCATAGCCGACTTCCTCATCAGGTTGTTGCACTCTTCTGTAAAAGAGATGCCGTTTATATTCCTGGAGTAGTCGTTTTGCGTTTGCTTGTCGTTTCTAAGATACGTGGCAATGCTACGATTCAGCAGCGGCCATTCCTTGCTCACCACGCCGGAGTTGTAGGCATAGTAGTTTGGGAAAACGGAGTAATCGGGCTTGTCTGCATCCTTTCCATCGTAAACCCAGGTAGACCCCACCTGTTTTGTGAATACATTCCTTACAAGGGCGTTGAATACGTTGGCCTGCTTCTGTTTATCCGTCAAAACCTGGTTTTCCTTTGCAGCCTGCTGGTTCATATCACGCAGCTGTCTCCTGAAATCAAATTGCTTTATGTTGCCGCCTTCTTCCGGCCAGTATACTGTTTCGGGCTGCAGATACGCCTGGTGGCTCTCGTATATCTTGTTGTAGGTAGCAAAATGGAGCGGAACTTCCACGAACTGAAACCTCCTGAAGGGATAGGTTATTTTTTGAGCATCTTCGTATTCGTTGACGTTGTCTTTGATAAGGTGGGCCAGCGTATCGGCCAGCTGGTTCAGCTGTTTGGCGAAGTAGTCGTTTTTTGGGTAGTGGTAAACGGCGTAGGTGACGCTGTCGACCGTAATCTCCTTTTTCACATAGTCGCCAATAGCCAGTGAAATCTGGGGCAGGGGATACTCGGGTTTGAAATGATAAATGTCTCCGGATTGCACCAGCTCGCCCTGCGAAACAGCCACCTTGCCTGCCGGGGTTTTAACCCTTAGCTGAAAATCGGTGAACGACAGGCGCTCGCTCACGGCCGACTCCTTGCTGTAGCCAACCTGCGTGTCAGGATACCAGAGCACATCTTTTGTCAGCAACACATAGTCGGGCTGTAGAAAGGCGTACTTCTTTTTCAGCGAATACAAAATGTACTCCCTGGCAGCATCGTACCTTTCCCGGGCTACCTCCAGATGGGCTGCCGCCTCCGATATAGTGCCTCGGTAGCTTATCCTGATCGTTGTTTCCTGCCCGGGAGCGAGGTAAATGCCCTTGCCGAGGCTCACTATGTGCAAGTCTCTGCTGTTTTCCGCAGGCTGATCGTTCACAGACACATCGTGAACCACCAGGCCCGGATTTAGCGTAAAGTAGAGCTGATGCAGCGCCTGCCCGGAATTGTTTTTTACTACCATTTCGGAAGTGCCGCCGATCTCATGTCCCAGCCACTCGATGTCGAGTGTGTGCGACATAATATCGGCGTTTGGCACATTGGCCCACTTGCCGTTTACGGCTATCATCTCTTGCCGCAGCGAAATGGGGCTCTGGCGCATGTCCCAAAGCCGAAGCATTATGGCGGAAGAAAGTACCAAAACTGCCACACCCATAGCCCCCGTAGCCAGGCGGGCCACCCGGTAGCCGGGTAGGCGATCGAGAAAAAATGCTGTAAGAAAAAGAAATGCGATACCGGTGAGGAAATAGAAAGATCTGTGCCAAAGGGCAAACTCCATATCTACAAAGCCGGTG
The DNA here is from genome assembly GCA_965651695.1 of uncultured Imperialibacter sp. Lineage (GTDB taxonomy): Bacteria > Bacteroidota > Bacteroidia > Cytophagales > Cyclobacteriaceae > Imperialibacter. Next base: position 15,385 of record CBFGTI010000115.1, read on the forward strand.
AGATCGGATGGCAGCATAGAAAGGCGAAATGCCATGAAATCGAGAATATTTGAGAGCTTATCGAAATAATAGATTAGCTCCACACCCGCGAGCCCTATAAGGAGCACTATAGCAATGGGCTGGTTTCTGATGAGGGTGACCAGCAGAAATGATATACCTGTGACAAAAACTATGGTGGGTACGCTTGTAAGCAACGGAAAGATGATGAAAGCCGGTGCATTGAATGTGGCAAACGGATTGGTGAGGTTCACAATCAACGGGATGCAATTCAGTACCAGGTTCAACAGGAAGAAGAGCTTGAATAGTGCCAGTGCTTTCCCAAACACATAGTCCAGGTTGGTAATGGGCCGCACAAAAAACACCTCGTTGGTGTCGAGCTTTTTGTCTTTCCTGATAAGCCCGGTAGCCAGGAAAATAACCGCAGCTACTTGTGGTATACTTATCATTACCATACTGACTGACGGCATTATCCAGCTGTTGGCGAAAAAGTACCACTGGGGCGTATTGAGCTCAGAGAATACGGCCAGGTTAAAAATTGTGATAAAACCCAGGCCGGCCAGGCCCACAATCCTGAAAAACCAGTTTCTCCAGAGTACCCTGGACTCGTAGCCTGCAATAGTCAATATGTTTTTAATGGAGATCATACCAGCGACACTCCCAGTTCATTTTCCATAAAGTATACATAAGCATGCTCCAGATTCGGATTGGCATTTTTTGCCATCGGGTGCGGGCAGTCTTTGGCTATCAGCTGTACCTCCCATTTTCCGGCAGCAGGAATGGTGGAAACCACCGAATATTTCGTTTTCAATACGTTGAACTCTTCGTCGTCCAGCAGAACCTGCCACACATGTCCCCGCACTTGTTCGATCATGCCTTCGGGGGAGCCTTTAAAAGCTACCTCGCCCTTGTTGAGCATGGCCATATTGTGGCAAGTGCTGCTGATGTCGCCCACTATGTGCGTGGAGAGTATGATGGTCACATCCTTCTGGCTAAGGTCTGAAAGTATATTTCGGAAGCGAATTCGTTCTTCGGGATCAAGGCCGGTAGTAGGCTCATCAATTACCAGCAACCTGGGCTCGCCAATAAGTGCCTGCGCAATGCCGAGCCTGCGCTTCATGCCGCCGGAGAGCTTATTGGCCATGCGTTCCCGCACATCGAGCAGGCCTACCTGGTCCAGCAATTTGTCCACCTTAGTCAATCGCTCTTTCTTCTTCAGTGAGGTCGATAATTTGGCAGCGTAGTCGAGAAACTCCCAGGTTTTGAGCTTTGAGAAAAAAGTGAAGTCCTGGGGCAGATAGCCTATCAGTCTTCTGATCTTCTGCCGGTGCTCATTGATATCCAACCCATCCATGAGAATTGTGCCGGCTGTAGCTTGCTGCACCGTTACCAGAATACGCATGAAGCTGGATTTGCCCGCCCCGTTAGGTCCAAGCAGGCCAAACATGCCACTGCCTATCTGCAGGTTCACGTCTTTTATGGCTGCGTGTCCGTTGGGGTACACCTTGCTGAGTCCTGTTATCTCAATATTCATGGGGTAGTGAAGTCGAAATTTCCATCCTGGTTATAAAACTATTTAAAAGTACTTTGAAACACAAAGTTGATTCCGATTTTTCTTTTCCAACCGGGGAGTGCATTTGCGGCTGAGAATGGTAAGAATGTTTGATTCCGGGCATAGGCA
>CBFGTI010000116.1:0-17062 GCA_965651695.1 uncultured Imperialibacter sp.
CGGAATGCACAGACGCGGCATTTGAGGCTCGTTGGTCATAAGACACAACGAGGGCTGCGGTGGAAGAGTCGCTGGCAGGTGCCCAGCCCACCGATTAGCTTCCTATAAAAAAAATTAAGCAGCAGAAAAACCTGCCTATTTTTTATCTTCACAATCTCAACTTTACCCTGCTGAAAAAATCGTTAAGCGCATCCAATGCAGATAGACCATCAACTTAAAGCCGAACGCTTAGAAAAACCCCTGAACAGATTCTGGGATCTATCGGGACAAAAAATACTGGCAATAGAAAAACAATACGACGGCCGGACCGGCACGCCCGTTTTCACAGTAGCAGGTAAGTATACCACCCGCGGCTGGACCGAGTGGACACAGGGCTTTCAGTACGGATCGGCTATCCTTCAATTTGATGCCACAGGTGACCGGCAGTTTCTCGAGATCGGCAGAAAAAATACAGTTGAAAAAATGGCGCCTCACCTTACCCATAAAGGTGTGCACGATCACGGCTTCAATAACCTGAGCACTTACGGCAACCTGCTCAGGCTAATGGCAGAAGGCAAAACACCTGACAACGAATGGGAGAAAAACTTCTATGAGCTTGCGCTAAAGGTGAGCGGTGCTGTGCAGGCCATGCGCTGGACGTCGACAAAAACCGGGGGCTTTATTTACTCGTTCAACGGGCCCCATTCTTTATTTGTTGATACGGTTCGCTCGTGCCGGATTCTGATGCTAAGCCACCTGCTCGGCCATACGCTGATGGGAGAAAACGATGAGCAGATCAACCTGTTAAAAAGAGGTGTTCAGCACCTGATAGCCACTGCAAAGTATTCCGTTTTTTATGGGGAGGGACGCGACTTGTATGATATTTGCGGCAGAACGGCCCACGAGTGCATCTTCAACACTACCGACGGCAACTACCGCAGCACCAGCACGCAACAGGGCTACAGCGGTCACAGCACCTGGACCCGCGGCCTTGCCTGGGCCATGTGTGGCTTTGCAGAAGAGCTTGAGTTTTTCGCTCAGCTGCCAGAAGCTACATTGACCGGCATTATCAGCAAGGAAGAGCTGATGGCTATCCTGTTGAAAGCAGCAAAAGCTACCTGCGACTTCTATATCGAAAATTCAGCCAGCGACGGCATTCCTTACTGGGACACAGGCGCACCCGGACTGGTAAAGCTGGGCGACTACCACAACAGTATTTCCAACCCGTACAACGACTACGAACCCGTAGACAGCTCGGCAGCGGCCATTGCAGCTCAGGGGCTGCTGCGCCTTGGCAACCACCTGGGCGACAAGAGGTATACCACCGCCGGCCTTACCATTGCCAGAACGCTGCTGCAAGAACCTTACATCTCCGTAGATCCGGCCCATCAGGGCCTTATTTTGCATTCGGTTTATCACCGGCCCAACAACTGGGACCACGTACCCAAAGGCCAAAGCGTGCCCTGCAACGAATCGAGCATGTGGGGCGACTACCACGCCCGTGAGTTGGCCCTCTGCCTGACGAAACAAATAAATGGAGAACCTTACTATACCTTTTTTAATGGTATAAAGCCTTAAGGCACAAAACCTGAACCGCCACATGTCTACCAAACACAAACCTGCCTACAAACGAATCGCCCAGCTGAAAACTGCCGGCGACTTTCAAAGCTACCTTTCCGAAATCGGTATCTCGTTGCCGTTCGACGACCAAATTGACCGGGCCCAGTCGCCCTTCAACGCCCCCTTCATGCTCAACTCCGGAAAAACCATCGGCAACCGGTTTTGCATCTTGCCCATGGAAGGCTGGGACGGCACGCCCGACGGCCGGCCAAGTGAGCACACCACCAGGAGGTGGCATCATTTCGCAATCAGCGGTGCCAAGCTGCTATGGGGCTGCGAGGCGGTGGCCGTAACGCACGAAGGAAGGGCCAACCCTAATCAATTGCTATTGAATGAGGCAAATCTTCCGGACTTCGAGCGGCTTTTTAAAATGCTGATGAATGACCACCGGCAGGAAACCGGCTCTACAGATGACTTGGTGGCCGGTCTTCAGCTTACCCATTCCGGCAGGTTCTGCAAACCTAACGACAAGAAGCGGCTCGATCCCCGCATTCTGTACCCCCACCCCATCTTAAACAAAAAATTTGGACTGGGAATGGACTACCCCGTGATGACCGACGAAGCCATTGACCGGCTTGTTGACGACTTTATTAAAGCGGCACTGCTTGCCGAAAAAGCCGGTTTTCATTTTGTAGATATCAAGCATTGCCATGGCTACCTTGGGCACGAATTTTTAAGCGCAGTCGACCGGCAGGGGCGCTATGGCGGAAGCTTCGAAAACAGAACCCGCTTTCTGCGGTCGGTTGTGGAAGGAATTAAAGCCGTGGCTCCAAACCTTGAAATAGGCGTGAGGCTAAGTGCGGCCGACTTTATCCCGTTTCGAAAAGGTGAGAACGAGGCTGGCACTCCGGAAATCTTTCAGGGGAAATATCGCTATGCCTTTGGAGGTGGTACCGACGGCACCAGCTTCGACTTCGCCGAGACTTTCCAGTTTATGAAGTTGCTGGAAGATCTTAACATACAACTCGTTTGTATTACCATCGGAAGCCCGTATTACAATCCGCATATCCAGCGCCCGGCGCTTTTTCCGCCTTCCGATGGCTACCTGCCGCCGGAGGACCCTCTTGTGGGCGTGGGGCGACAGCTAACGGTAACTGCGGAAATAAAAAAGGCATTCCCCAACATGGCTATTGTGGGATCGGCTTATTCTTATCTGCAGGAGTGGCTGCCAAACGTGGCCCAGGCCGTGTTGAATCGCGAAATGGCCGACTTCGTGGGGCTTGGCCGAATGGTACTTTCGTACCCGGAAATGCCCCGCGACATGCTTGAGGGAAAAGAGCTGAAGCGGGGCAAACTATGCAGAACGTTTTCGGACTGCACCACCGCTCCCCGCAACGGCATGATTTCCGGTTGCTTTCCGCTGGACCCCTATTACAAGCAGATGGAAGAAGCAGATATGTTGAAAGAACTAAAAAAGGAGCTTTAAATGGATAAAGTTGCCCTGATTACCGGAGGCACACGTGGCATAGGGTTGGGCATTGCCACACAGCTGGCAGCTGCGGGCTACCACCTTGCTTTGAACGGGATGCGGCCTGAAAATAATGTAAAGGACGTGCTTCAGGACCTGGAGAGAAGCGGAGTTTCCGTTTTTTACATCCAGGGTGATATTGGAAAACAAGAAGACAGGCGCAGGATAGTAGCCGAAGCGGTGAGGCATTTTCGCCACATCAATGTACTTGTAAACAATGCAGGTGTGGCACCCCGGGTTCGGCGCGATATTCTTGAGGTAGAGGAGGGCGATTACGACTACCTGCTGGACATTAACCTCAAAGGCCCGTTTTTCCTGAGCCAGCTGGTGGCCAAACACATGACGGAGCAAAAAAAGACCAATCCGGCGTTTGAGGCTTCCATTATCACAATCAACAGCATTTCGGCAGAGGTGGCTTCCACTAACCGGGCAGAATATTGCATTTCAAAGGCGGGGCTGGCCATGCTCACCAGGTTGCTGGCTGTGCGGCTCGGCGAAGTGGCTATACCAGTATACGAGGTGCGGCCGGGTATCATTGAAACAGATATGATTGCGGCCGTTAAGGGGAAATACGAGGATTTGATTGCCGGCGGCCTTACAATCGAAAAAAGACTTGGCAACCCAGGCGATATTGGCAAAATAGTGGCAACACTAGCAGGTGGCAATTTGCCTTATGCCACCGGGCAAGTAATAATGGCCGATGGAGGCCTCACCGTGCAGCGCTTGTAAAAAGGAAGCGTCAGCCAATTTTCCCGAACGGCGTGCGTTCTCAAATTGTTAGTTAATAACAACTTACGAAGCAGCCAGCGTATGGAAAGGAAAGTAGCTATTATTACAGGAGGGTCGTCGGGGATTGGCCGGGCTTTGGCCATCGAGTATGGTCGCAAGGGATACTGTATTGTATTTACCGGCAGGTCGCCGCAACGGGTCAAAGAAACCTCATCAATCCTCAATTCACACGCCATAGAACATAAAGGGCTCTTGCTCGATGTCTCCAGCGAGGACGATAATATTGAAATGGTAGAGCAAGCGTTGATTCACTACGGGCGAATCGACGTGCTAATTTGCAACGCAGGCATCACCCAGCGGGCATTATTTGAAGACATGGACCTGGCGGTTTTCAACAAAGTGATGAGCGTCAATTTTTATGGTGCAGTTTACGGCGTTAGATATGCCTTGCCCCATTTGATGAAAACAAAAGGTTCGATAATAGCTGTTTCTTCTATCAACGGCTACAAAGGCACCCCAGCCCGCACGGCCTATTCGGCTTCCAAATTTGCTATGCAGGGCTTTTTCGATTCTCTCAGGATGGAGTTGAAACCCCGGGGCGTTCATGTGCTGGTGGTTAATCCCGGCTTTACCGCCACCAATATTCGCAAAACAGCACTAACAGCCAATGGCCACGAGCAGGGCGAATCGCCCCGGGATGAAACAAAGATGATGACGGCCGAAGAAGTGGCAACGAGAGTTTACAACGCTGCAGAGAGAAAAGAGCGCGACCTGATTTTGACCAGCCTGGGCAAAGCAACGGTTGCTCTTAACAAGTGGTTTCCGGGTTGGGTAGACGGCCAGGCAATGAAACTGATGGCAAAGGAGAACGCCTCGCCCATAAAGGTTGAAACATAAGCCAGGAGTTTGCACCTCATCCTTTACCGGAAAACAAAAGAACTTCCCCGGCTTTACACCATCCGTCGCTACAAATTCACTCCGAAAGAACCGCCTGTTTGCGAGCTATCTTTCTCAATACTATCAATTACGGAGTTCGCTTTTATGTAGCCATAGTTAGTCCTTCATCAGCTTGATGTGCCCGAGCAGAAGCCCGGCTTCGTTGTGTATTCGCAGCATGTACACTCCCGGCTGTTGCAACGGCAGCTGCAGCGTAAGCGAATTGCCTGAGAACGATTTGGTAAGCACTTGCCTGCCAATCATGTCGATCATCTGCAGCGTCTTTTTACTTAACGGATTCTGTTCCCCCGCAATTTCTATTGTAAGGGTCTGGTCGAACGGATTGGGGTACGCACGGGTAGTCACTCCTGCGGCAATTTCATCGCCCACACCCGTAACTCCACTTATTTCCGGGCCGACTCGCCACAACTCCACTCCATTGTCAAGATACCTGGCAGGCACGTAAATTGAGTTGTGCCCCAGCCCAGGCAGGTTAAAAAGGAAGGAATAGTCATCTACGGGCAATGTGTGGGTTGTATTTTCGCTGTCGTCGGGCAACAGCAGTACCGTTCCTGCTTCGGTACCGTCGCTTTCATAAAGATTATAGTTATTGTCTTCATATTGTGCTGCGAAGTATACCTTATCATTGAAAGGCAGAATCAATCGGATATCGCTGCCGTCGCTTCCAACATTAATGTCTTTCACCATTACCGTGCCGTCGGTGGTGCCATCTGTTACCCACAGTTCTTTTCCGTGCACGGCATTTAAGGCGGTGAAAAACATCTTCTCGCCACTCACGACAAAGTTTTCAGGAGACTCCGTGCCATCCTTCACCTTGAATGTTCCCGCGGTTGTTCCATCGGTTTTCCATAAATTATACTTCCCGATGCCGTCGGAGCCCTGGAGGTAATAATTACCTTTAAAGAAAGCCCATTTTATATCACCCAGCGCATACAGCTTGGTTACTTTCTGTGTGCCGGCCACTGTGCCGTCCGTCACGTGCAAATAACGGTAATTGGAGAAGCCTTCGTCTGCGTAAGCCAGAAAGATCAGTTTGTCGTTGATGACATGAAAGCTTGTGGGATAGGCACTTGATGTACTTGAATAAAAGTCTTTGAACATTTTTGTGCCGGCCACAGTGCCATCAGTAGTCCACACCTCAATGCCATAGGTTTTGTCCTGAAAACTGAACCAAACCTTATCCTTATAGACAATCAGGTCGGCATCAAGGATAAAGTCATAAAAGTATTTCTCTCCGGGTGTGAGCATAATTGTTCCCTCCGGTGTTCCGTCAGATACATAGAACTGAATGCCTTTCGCCTCGTCGTTGGCATAAAAATAAAGTTTATTGTTCCAGCCAATTGCGGGGCCACCATCCACTCCCTCGCTGCCGGTGTTGATGTCTTTCAAAAGGATGGTTCCTTCTGTTGTGCCATCCGTTACCCACCATTCGTCGCCAACTACGCCGTCGTTAGCAATAAAAAACAGCTTGCTCCCCACAGAAACGAAGTTTCTCGGATAGGCATTTCCAGAACCTGCGTTAATGTCTTTCACCAGGCGGGTACCGGCTTCAGTACCATCTGTTACCCACAGTTCGGTGCCCGACTCGTTTACCGCGGTAAAATACATGAGGTCGTTGTGAATAATTTGAATAAGAGGCGATCCGCTGCTGCCGGAATATATGTCTTTCAGCACCTGTGTTCCGGCCTCAGTACCGTCAGTCATCCACAGTTCCTCGCCAATTTCGCCATAGCCATCATTGGCCACAAAAAACGTTTTCCCCTTAAAAGAAGTCACCTGGCGGACCTCCGAGTCATCCAGAATGGAGTGGTCAATATCCTTTACCAACACCGGTTTGTTTGAAACCGCACCCATCGTCCCGTTCACAGTAAAGGTTCCTCCGGTAGCCGCTCCAAGGGAGTTAGTGATTGTGACTGCCCCGGTACTGCTGCCAATGGGCACCGTAACAACCAATTTGTTAATGGTGCCGGTAGATACCCGTGCTGTTTTGCCGTTGAATTCCACGATGTTGTTTCTGGCCACCAGGTCGAAATTTGACCCTTCGATGACCACCATAGTACCCACTGGCCCGCTTGACGGAGAAATGGATGAAATTGACGGGGGGTTAGTACTTCCACCGCCACCCACGCTAACGGTAAAGTCGGAACTACTCGTTACCGTTTGGCCGCCCACTGTTACCGACACCTTTCCGGTGGTTGCTCCTGCCGGCACCGTTGTTTTGATGGTGCTGGCAGTGCTGCTGGTTACCACTGCCGCTGTGCCATTAAACTTCACCACATTGTTGGCGGCCACCGGGTCGAATTTGGCACCGGAAATGGTAACCGCCGTACCAACCGCGCCGGAACCGGGGTTAACTGCTGATATTACCAGAGAGCTGCCGGTGCCGGTAACCACAAAGTCTGTAGCGCTGGTGGCAGTGCTTTCGCCTACTGTTACAGTAACCGGGCCTGTAATCGCACCCGCCGGTACCGATGTAGTTAAACTTGAGGAAGTACTTGCCGTAACTGTAGCTGTAATACCATTAAATCTAACAATGTTGTTGGCGGCCACGGCATCAAAGCCACTACCGTTTATTGTAACTGCTGTTCCGGCTACTCCCTCTTGCGGTGCAAACCCGGTAATGGCGGGTCCTCCTGAGCCGCCTCCGCTACCGGCCTCATCTTCACCGTAAATTACCACTGAAGTACTCGAGCCTCTTACATAGAGGTAATCGCCCCACACCCGCAGGTGTCCTTCGCCGGGGTGTTCGCTCGATTTGTACTGAATATTTGACAAATCCGACACATCGAAAATATAAAACGACACATGGCCACCGGCATACAGAAGGGTGTTGTCGCTATTCAGCGCCAGGGTGAACAGCTGTTCTGTATGCTCTTTAATGTCAAATGAGTTGAGCACGGTGCGTGTGGCCAGGTCTACCACCGAAAGCTGGCTGCTGCCAATACCCCAGGAGTAGGTAATGGCTTTTGTTTTGTCGGCAGTTACCACCATCTGCTCCACGGTAGCGGGCAAGTCCATGTATTGCGGGTCGTCGGTTGTCATCACCTGAAGATCGGCCGGATTGCTGAAATCTACGATTCGGAGACCGCTTTCATCGTTCAAAAGCAAAGTGTTTTCAGCTATTACTTCAAAATCTCTTACGGTGTTAAAGTTGAATTCAAAGCCGTCTTTATACACCGGATTATTTACATCGGAAAAATCTGCTACGAGGAGGCGCCACAAATTACCATTGGCAAAAAGCAGGTTACCGCTTTTGGTAAGGTTCTTATAGCTGGCCCGGAAGTACTTGTTTGTGCTTCCATCCAATACGCTGTCGTGGTAGGCAGTCAGAACCGGGAGTACAGGGTCGGCGATGTCGAACACCAGAAGGCCATTTTCGCCCACGCTGTACAAATGCACTCCATCGTAATGCAGCACATCTAATTTTTTGCCCGGATATACATTATTGTATTTGAACACCGGGTTTTTCTTATCGGAAACATCATATACGCTGAGGTAACCGTCGGCGCCAGCTGCCCCAACTACGTACAGGTAAGTGTCTTTTACGAAAAAGTCTCCGGGCGAACCCAGCAGGTCCTTGATCTCTGAAAGCAAACCAAAACCGCCCGCTCCTCCTGCCGACACTGTAAAGTCGGTGCTGCTGGTGGCTGTACCTTCCTGGGTGGTCACGGTAATTTTGCCGGTCGTTGCTCCTGAGGGCACGGTAGTGCTGATAGAAGTTTCTGTACTGCTCAGCACCGTGGCAACCGTTCCGTTAAATTTCACTGTATTGTTAGCCGCAGTGGCATTGAAGCCCGTGCCGGTAATGGTAACGGCTGTTCCCACTGGCCCTGTTGCGGGCGTAAAGCTGGTAATAGCGAGAGAGGCGGCATCCCCAACTGTAAAATCATCGGTGCTTGTTGCGGTGCCGTTGGGAGTTACTACAGAAATTTTACCCGTAGTTGCTCCCACAGGCACTGTGGTGGTTATCGACGTTGCCGAAGCAACGGTAAAGTTTGCGGCAGTTGTGTTGTTGAACTTTACAGACGTGGCTCCTGTGAAATTTGTGCCGGTTATTGTAACCGAGGTACCTGCAGGGCCAACAGCAGGGGAGAAAGAAGTGATAGTTGGCGCATCGGTGCCACCACCCCCACCCGCGGTACCACCGTATTTGTATATTACTCCCTCGGTACCAACAGCAATGCCGGTTCCGCCGCCAAAATGGATTGCATAAAACAGCTCGCTTGTTTGAGTGTCAGCCAGCACCCAGGTGTCGCCCCCATTGGTGGTGGAAAAAATCTCGCCGCCCATGCCGCACACCCATCCGTTTGTTTCGGAAGTAAAAACCACCCGCATCAGATAGTTAAACCCGTTAGTAATGCCCTGACTCGACCATGTGCTTCCGCCATCGGTTGTTTTCTGCCAGTTGCCATTCTGGTCGACGGTGTAACCTGTGGTGGGGCTGGTAAAAGAAACACCATAAAGCGTGCCCGTGGTGCCATTGGATTGTGTCGCCCAGGTAGACCCGCCATCGGCTGTAGCTCGAATCTTTCCGTTGGATCCAACACACCAGCCTGTCTGCTGATCGAGGAAGTGCAGTTGGTAAAAAGCGTTGGTTGAGGTGGGCATTTGGCTCCAGTTGGCACCACCGTCGGTCGATTTAAAGATGCCGTTGCTGCTGGTAACATACCCCACCGAAGTGTCTAAAAACTGAACATCCCAAAGGTCGCCGGTGATACCTGTGCCGGTTTGCGACCATGTGGCACCTCCGTTTGTTGTTTTTAGTACCTTGGCCGATTTTCCAACAATCCAGCCATTGCTTTCATCCAGAAAAAATACGCCGTAAAGGTGTGTGGTAATGGCACTGCTTTGGGCTGTCCAGGCTGCACCGCCGTTGGTGGTGGCCAGTATGGTGCCGTCGTATCCTACGGCCCAACCGTGGGTAGCGCTTACCATGTAAGCATCCATCAGATCCTTGGTCGTGCCGCTGGTTTGGGCCGTCCACTGCCCGCTAACGGAGGGTATGAGGGTAAAGGTAAAAACGATAAAGGTAATTGCTGATAAAAGTCGGCTCATAACGTGCATCATTAATCAGCAAAATTACGTGGGCTGAACAGTCGGCGGCAATACCTAAAATTAGGTAGGGAGACCGATTGACCTGATTTACACCGATTTGCGAAATGATTTTTTTTACGCTGAGGTGAATTCGTTTCAAAATAGCCGTTCTCCGTCCTTAGGTATACCCGGACGAGATGTTGGTTTGCTTGACAGATAAAGGTGGAGTGAGAACAAAGCAAAATCCTCCCTTGAAATGAAATTGCCGGTTGTCAGTATTTCTTCACGTGAACTTTTCTCAATTGGGAAATCAGGAATTGCCCCAGATCTTGAGCGCGTCCAAACACCGTAATTCCAGGTTAATTGCAGCCGTACTGGTATACTGATCAATCTGTTCGAGGTATTTATTTACTACAACACGGTCGTTGAACAAGTCAACCACCATGTCCCTTCCGCGCCTTCCCATGGCCATCCGGGCTGCACGGGTTAGTCCTACCATTTTTTGCATGGCAACCGCCAGGCTTTGCGCGTCCTTTTGCTCGCACAAGAAGCCATTCACATTGTCTTTAACTACTGAGTTACAGCCGGGAACATCGCAGGCAATAAGGGGCCGGGCCATTGATGCACCCTCAAGAAGCACCTTGGGCAGCCCCTCCCTGTACGATGGCAGCACAACCGCATCAGAACTTGCTATCCAATCCTCAACGCTGTCTGTTACGCCACCATATTCAATAACACCCTCTTTTGCCCAGTGCTGTATTTGTGCAAATGGCACCCCGCGCCGGTGTCTTTCCTCAACCTGTCCAAGTAGGACAAATTTTGCATCAATACCTTTTGATCTAAGTATAGAAGCTGCCAAAGCATACTCGGTCACCCCTTTATCAATGAGCAGCCTGGCTATCATAAGAAAAGTAAACTGCCCTTTTTCTTTAATCTTCGGCCTGAAACGTTCATGGTCAATTCCCGACCCGGGTATTACGCTTACGCCGGGGCCTTTTAATGGTACATGAGACAAGAATAGTTTCATGTCCCCCTCATTTTGAAAAAAAACATGGTCGGCAAACCGGTAGGATATCTTGTATAGAAAAAGCGCGACTGCAGTTACCCAGTTTTTTTGCAAAAAAATAGTACCCAGGCCACATACGTTGTTTATTATACAACCGCTGCCGGCCAGCTTTGCCGCCAGGGTTCCGTATATACCGGGTTTGATGGTGTAATGAAGATAGACATCGGGCCGCACTTTCCTGTAAATTCGGAACAGCTGCAAAAAGAGCAGAAGATCGCCAAAGGGCCCCACACCTGTGGTCTTCATTGCAACGGGGTGGAATTCACACCCAAGAGACACCAGCTCCTTTGCATATTTGTCTGGCGGCGCAATGGCTACGACTTCATACCCTCTTTTTAAGAATGCTGCAATCAGGTTCTGTCTGAAGTTGTAAATATTCCACGAAGAGTTTACTACAAGGGCAATTTTCATGGGTTCCTATTTGGCTCCTTTTCTTGCAAAAAACCTTTCTCTGCAGCGACGCCAGAGCAACACGCCTTTGCTTATAAATGTATAGAAACAGGAGCATCACGCTACCTGCCGCATCATCAATGGCGTCAGATTTGGATAAAATTAAATCTCAGCTGAAGAATGTCGGAAAAGTCCTCTCCCACCTCTCTGATATCGTCGTCGTCGGTTTCATAATACCAGTTGACCGTTATCTCCCTGCCCGACTCTTTGATTCTATTGAACCGCTTCATCACCTCAAACAGGCATTTCGATGAGCTTGTATTGAAATACAAAAAGGCCAGATTAGCCACCAGGCCTTTGTCTTCCTTCAGCACAAAATCATCCAGCCCATGAAGTATCTTCTGGTAAAAACCCAGAGAATTTTCGGGGCTCGAAACACCCTTCATCTCAATTAGCCCGGTATCCGGATCAAAGTATACCCAGGGAGTGGACTTAGTTGGTTCAATTGTGAGTTTGTTCATGGCATTAGTAATATGTAACTTAATGTCGTTTAGTTAGGCCAATTATCCCTCTTCGGAGAGGGGAAGGGAGAGGATCATAAACCGCTAACTAAACGACATTGATATGTAACCGTAAAGACGTTTAGTACACAACCACTCGTTTTGCCGAGTAATAGTCAGCTGCCGATACCACCAGCAAGTACGTTCCCTTCACCATCCCTTCACTCGCCGGTATTTCGATTTCAGCTGCCACCGAAACTGTTTCGTTTGAATAGATCCTCCTTCCTGTCAAGTCGGTTATCATCACTTTAACAGGCCCGGCTGGCTTAGAAGAATGGAACATGACGGTGAGAGAGACATTTTGATGAACCGGATTCGGAAATATCTTGAAGTCGAAATCGCGCATTGACTCTTCGACTCGTATCACGGGAGAAAATGACTCCTTGCCGTCAAAATCTACCTGCTTTATTCTGTAGTATGCGGCTTGTGGTTCAGCCTGGGCATCCAAATGACTGTAGGATAGTTTCCTGGCGGAGTTCCCTGCCCCGGGTTTTCTCCCGATTTCGACAAAGTCCTTTCCATTGAACGACCGCTCCACAACGAAAAAGTCGTTATCCTTCTCAAAGGCCGTTTCCCACTGCAGTTGTACTGCATCATCGCTAAATCTTTGTCCGCTGAAGTTCACGAATTCTACCGGTAGTATCGAGCCATCTTCGTTGCCCACGCCATCGGGTGAAAATGAGAACTGCTCCGCCGCCAGGCTGTAAATATCGCCACCGTGCGCCACCGCCTGCGATGCGGAGCCTATAAGCTCCCACTCGCCGCCGTTGTGATGAAGCACATAGGCGTAGTCTCTGTTGAACTCTGCCAGCTCGTTGCTTGCATGCCAGAAAAACTCAACCTCGGCGTGTGTAGAAAGCGTGCCAATATCCCAAATTTGGTTTACTACACTTTTATTAACCTGCTTGCCCTCCAGGGAGCCGTTGCAGGTGCCGTCGGTATAAAACCCGTCACATATTGTTATTGAAAAGTCCTGGCTGCTTCCATCCCTGTTGGTAAATGTGATACCCGCGTAGGACTCGGCGGCAGCTTCAAACGCCAGTGGGAGATTCACTGTTTCGCCATCTGCCACACCCCTCACATTCACGGTACTTGTATTGTCGGCAACTACAAATGCCAGCAAATCGTGCTTCATCGCATCAAGTACCTGCGGTGACGAAAATGTAATATCTGCAGATTCAGCCTTTAGCGCAGCCCCCTCTGCCAATACAAACGAGTGGTCGACTGTGATATCCTGCCTGACGATTACGGGCTGACTGCCTGTTGAAATGAGCAGATCGTAAAAGGTGGTGCTACCGCTACCCTGAATTAGCTGAGGCGAAGCTTCGCCTGCAAATTCCACGGTCCCCTGGGTAGCGGTAAACACCCCATTGTTTTCAAGCCCGCACAGCAAGGTGATATTGCTTCCGCCGTATATTACGGTGTTATCCTGTTCAATCTGGAGTTTCCCGAATACCACGTCGGCGTCAATCTCAAGCGAAGAGCCTTCGCTACCCACAAAAACATCGGCGCCGTACCAGGGCACTATGCCCGTGTTCCAGTTTGATGGTTCCGACCATTGGCCACCGGCGCCTGTCCATGAGACGCTTTCCTGATCGCTATAGGCCATAAAAGCAGCGCTGTTGGCGAGGTTGGAATAGTGCGCTTTTACCCAGTCGGCCGTTACCTCCGTATTGAAAAACATGAGCTCGTCGATAGCACCCAAAAAACGGCTGCTGTTGTCTTCCGACTGATCGCCTCCCAGCAACAGTGGATTAAAGCCTTCCGGCATTGTAAATGGCTGTGTGCGGTATTCTACCACCAGGGTCGGGCCGGCATTTGGTGTCTGATCATACGCTTTTATACGCCGGGTGCCGGTACCTCCCGCCTGAGCTTCAATAAAAAAGGCCATGGCGTTGCCCGAAGCCCACCCCGGTTGATCTATTATTTCCTGCACAATCTCCCTTATACTTCCGGTGGTTTTTACCATGCCCGTGGAGGTCATGTCGGGGAAAGTCCAGTTTACCGAAGTTGCTGTTTTGTTCACCCTTCTGGAACCTATGCTTAACTCGTTATCGCCATAGGTAGTAGCATTGGCCACTTTCTCACCAGTTACCACCAGATTGCACAGGTCGTCGCCATCGTAGCCGCTCAATCCCATGGTGGAGTTAACTACCAAATAAGCATTTACCACTTCGGAGCCGGCCGGAATTTCCATATTGACAAACCGCATTCCCACCCAATTAAACCCAAGGTCGAGTGTTTGCTGGGTGGTGTAGGTCCATTGCGTTGGCTGCTCGGCATCATCGGTCGACGAAGCTACTGTTCTCACCGCCAGCTTAGTATCGATCCCTCTCGACGCCTCGAATTCGCCATCCAGAAAAATGGACAGTGAATCATTTTTATGTTTTACCGCCGTAAAATGGTGCCATTCGCTGTCGTTCACCCTGTTTACCGAGTTCACTTTTACGTCCGGGTTCCACACTTCGTCGTTGTCGAAGCCAAAACCCAACCGGCCGGTGGCTCCCACCCACAGCCGGTAGCCATGCGAGCCGCTGTATTCACTGAGCACGTACTTCTCGGGACTGCTTAAATACGAATACCTTATTACCAGCCGGGTGGGTCCGTAGGTAGTAGGAGACCCAAATCCCCTCGCCGATTTGGCAAATGTAGTCCCTGAGCTGGCTATCAGAAAAGCAAGTGCGTTTCCGGCCTGCCATCCCTCCTTGTCAATAATTCCCTGCACCATTTCTTTCAAGTCGGCGGTGGCATACACGCCGCCGGTCGTCCAGCCGGACGTACTCCAGCTTACGCCGCTGGTTCTTTGCCGGTTGCTCAGGTTGCCGGTGGTATTGGCAAATGGCGCCGAATCGGGGGTGTCGTCGGCATAGATGTTATAATTGCTTTGCGAGCTGCTTATGCCGCTGGAGGTGAACTCGATATGGGCCGACTCAATTACCGCCCCCCGGTGAATAGGTACCGCAGAAAAGCGTACCCCACAAAAGGCATTATTAATATTCCCCAAAGATAAGCTCCCGTTGAGGTCGATAGCTCCGGAGGTGAGCTCCTCGGCATCGTTATAATTATGATTGACGGGCAAAATAATCTCGCTGACTTCATCGGTGGACTCGAATTCCACGATCAGTTGCGGCCCCGAGCCCGTACCTGATTCCCTGCCCAGCGCTATCCTTCGCCCTTGCGATTCCAGTAAAAACGCCATCGCATTACCAGAGGTCCAACCTTCCCTGTCTACCATGTATTGAACAAGGTCCTTCAGGTCGGGCGTTCTGTAAACCTTTCCTGAGGTCCAGGGAGGCATCATCCAAACCTGCGACACCGAGGCTTTGCTTCGAGCGGTAACAAGGCTCTCGCCTGTGCCGAACGTAACAGGATTGGTGCTATCTTCTATATAAATCCCCGACCTGGTGCTTTCGGTGTTGTTACCTATGGCATAAAACTCAATGTAGGCATCTACAATCCGGGCGTTGGGCGGAATATTGAGGTTGGAGTAACGCAAGCCTATGATTTGGTATTGGTCGAATTCGCTGCCAAAATCAAGATCGTCATTGGCCGTGCTAATATTTGTGGTATTCACTCCTTGTTCGGCATCGTCGGTGCTCAGTTCGAGAGAGGCTACAATCGTCGTCGTTCGAAATGCCCCCATTTCTTCCGTTGCCTTTGAATCGCATTTCAGCCAGCCCGATACCGAAAAGCTTTCGCTGCTGCTGCTGCTAAATTTCCCCGCTTCATTGTTGTGAATGAGCATGCCGCTGCCCGTAAACTCCCCCGCCGCCCCCGACACGCCGCCTGTCAGGGAATTGTCACCCCCTGTGTTGCTAAAATGATCGGCATTCGGACTGGCATCTCTCCTTGGGTCAGAATCGAAGCTGAGAACTACGTTGAAGTCCTCACCCCAAACTGTGTTTTTGGAAGGATCCTGGTTTTGATCCCTTCTTCCGTAATACATATACAGGGTGTTCTCCTCCTGGGTAAGTCTCGGAATTTTAACCCATGCTGAAAGGCTGCCGGTTTGGCTATCGTAAGTGTTGAGGCTGTGCTCCAGCACAGTACCGTCCGGCTGCGCAAAAAGTACGTCGTAGCCCTGGTTGCTTTTTACAGGATTGCACTCGTCGGAATGAATAAGGAGTTCGTCGGTTACATTAACGAGCAACGGAAACCCCAACAGATTTGCCTGCGCCGATAATTCGGCCATATTGATGGTAATTGATTTCCGGTATGAGTAACCATAAATCCATTGGGCACCGACAGACAGGCTAAAAAAGCAGAATACTGCAAGCAAAAACAAAAAACGAATCCGTTCTATTACAATCACCATTTTCATAAGCTTTGGGAGGAGAAATTCATCCGAATCGAGAGCAGCGGCGAAAACAAATCGATGTGAGGCCACCATGGGCAAGTGTAGCTGAAAGGTTGACCTGGCTCTACTGTTCTACATCAAGGCACCGTGGTGTTTACCAGCCTCACATCTAATCTGTTCAGTCAATCGCCGAAATGCTCAAATCAATCGTTGCGCTTAGCAGGATGCACGGCCACTATCTGGCGGGCATCAGCCAATTCCTGAAATGGTACTGCGTCGGGTGCTGCGGGGGTCAGGTATCTTGCATGGCAAACTCCTTTTCTGTCGCCGCCAATCTGCTGCAGCCAGTATTTGTTCTTACCCATTTTGCCCAACACCCTTGCCCGCATTATGGTGTTGTCTTTCATATCTACATCTACCCATTGCCCTACTTTGTAGTATTTTTTCTTTTGGCCGCAGCATTGCTTATCGGTGCCGGACTTTTCGCAACCACCTGCGGTTTGCGCTGCCGCCGTAGTATTGATCAGTACACAAACTGATGCGAACATGAAAGCAAGAAGTGTTTTTCTAAAAGTTTTCATCGTAATCGGAGGGTTTGGGTTAATTTTCTCAATTGAACATAAACGAGACCACAGAAACCGTCAACACAATGAGGTAGGCTATCGAAAGCGCCATTACTACATCTCTTATTGTCGTTAAAAGGTATTTTGCCTTGTTCGTGCTCATAACTTATCTGTTGTTATGCATCGAAATTGGCACAAATAAGAAGGCGGGGAAATCACCCGGAAGTACGATTTTTCCTGAGCTGGGGGGAAATGATAGTGCTAGGAAAATAGGATTGTGAATTAACTAAAATTGCACTTACCCAATAAATGGCCGCTAGAGTGGGAAGAAAGGTGTACCCCTCCGGGGCATAGCCGTCAGTTTAACGTGGTAAGCATCTGATTGTCAGTAATAAACAA
>CBFGTI010000117.1:0-16530 GCA_965651695.1 uncultured Imperialibacter sp.
GACGATAGCTTCAGGGATGCTCTAATCCGACATTTTTAAATGCGGAGCCCCTGGCTCTTTGCTCAGCGACTACCTTTATTGCCGGATGCATACTATATTTAAACGAACGAATGCAACGCTGTATGAAACACCTAAGGAAGTGCTGCCTTTTACTCGGGGTTATGCTGACCGTCTTTGGAGGCTGCGAAAAAAATCCAGAAGAGATGCCGCTTACATTCGAAATTATCGCCAGCCAGGATTGTTATCGTGCTCAGGATGGCCTTAAACTTCATTTTTCGGGTTTGCCTCCCGCATCTTCCTCACAATTAGAATGGCGTATTTGGTTAGCCGAAGCTGAAGAAGCAATTAATATTTCAGAAAACAACCTCGCATTGAAAGCCGTTACCGGCACGTATGAGATAGTACTTGCCGACTCCCTTCTCCAGGATGCGGGCGTGGTGGTAGCAACAGTTTATTTCTTTCTTGAAGGAGAAAAAATGCAAACCAGGTATCACTCCTATTCAAAAACCAAAGACCCATCGGATTGTGTTGCATGGGAGGAAACAAACTCCTGACTCATTTGAAAAAAGACATCCAGAGCAGACATCCAGGTTCTGGCAAGCACCTTCTATTCCAAAGTAAAACCGGAGCTCATCCATGCATTAGTTTATCAGGATACCGCTTCACCCCCAGAAAAAAGTCGTTAATCGAAATCGATATTGCGTTAGTCGAAACCGCAAAAAAATGTGCTAACTATTTGATAACTAGGATGAAAATTTAAACTCGAAGCGTATGTCCTGGTTATCAAATTTCTTCACCAAAACATCCTCGTCCACCCTCAAAGTTAAATTCTCAAAAGAAGCAAACTCGTGGGTTGTATTAAATGGCTACTCAATTGTCTTTGTTGGCAACAATGCCCAGTGCCTGACCTACGTAAAGAACCTGCAGCACACGTAAGGGTCCTGTTGCCGGTTTTCCTTCACCTACCTTTTCATTTTACTTGCTGCCTTTGCAAAGTATGTTGGTTTCGCGTCCTTTGCCATAGAGATGAAAGGCGGCGGTATGAAAAGAGATATTGAAACCCGGCAGGATATCGAGCTCCTGGTCGATAGCTTCTATGGCAAGGTGAAGGCCGACGCCGTTATCGGCTACCTGTTTACCGATGTTGCTCAGCTTGATTTTGAGCACCACCTGCCTGTGATGTACCGCTTTTGGGAAACCACTTTACTGGGCCACCTCACCTACAAGGGCAACCCAATGGCAGTGCATATGCAACTGGACAAAAAAGAACGGCTGACAGAGGCGCATTTCAACCAATGGCTGAAGCTTTTTACTGCCACTGTTGATGAACTGTTTGAAGGGCAAACAGCCTTGGAGGCAAAAAACAGGGCAACTCAAATTGCCCATTTAATGCTTTTCAAAGTGCAGCAAAACCGGCAATTCAACCCGTAGCGTTTTCAAAAGTCTGCACAACACATTCCACTTCCCGGTTGGTAAGTTCAGGAAAGACAGGCAGCGAAAGTAGTCGTGCCTTTTCTTTTTCGCTTGCCGGCAAACCGCGGGGGTCTTTGCGGCAATGTACATACGGTGCCATCTCCGAAATGAGGCGCGGGTAATGTACCGCAGTGCCAATGCCGTGTTGGTGAAAATGGGCGGCTACAGCATCCCTGTTGGCCACCTGCACTACAAACTGATGAAATATAGAAGGCGCATGGGCTGCATCTTCAGGCAAAACCGCCGCTTTGCCCAACTCACTCATGTATATCGCAGCAATCTCCCGTCTGCGTTGGTTCCACTGGTTGAGGTATGGTAGTTTGGCATTTAGAAACGCGGCTTGCAGCTCGTCGAGCCGGCTGTTTCGGCCTGCCAGCGCATGCTCATTTCTGGCAACCTGGCCATGATTGGTTAGCAGCCTGAGCTTTTCGGCCTTGTCGGCTGCATTTGTTACTACAGCTCCACCATCGCCCAGGCAGCCCAGGTTTTTAGTGGGGTAAAAGCTGAAGCAGCCGAAGTCGCCCTGCGATCCAACCTTTGTGCCCCGGTATTCGGCGCCGTGGGCATGTGCGCAGTCTTCAATTAAAGCAAGATTGTGCGCTTTGCAAACCGATAGCAGCTCGTCCATTCGGGCTGGTTTGCCATACTGGTGCACCGCTATCACAGCTTTGGTGGTTTTTGAAATGCAGCGGGCTACCGACTCTGGATCGACGGTATACTCACCAGCCACGGAATCGGCAAAAACTGGGGCGGCACCTCTTCTCACAGCCGCTTCGGCCACCGACACCCAGGTGTTGGCCGGCACAACCACCTCTGCGCCCGCTCCCACACCTGCGGCTTCCAGGGCAAGTTCCAGCGCATCGGTACCGTTTCCGCATGATATGCAGTGCTTTACACCGATGTATGCAGCAAAAGCGGCTTCGAACCGCTGCACCTCCTCCCCCATTATAAACCAGCCTTTACTCATTACTCTTTCCAATGCCATGGCCAGCTCTTTTGCCAGTAATAAGTTTTGCTTTTTCAAGCTAAAAAAGGGGATATCAACCATTGTTGCTTCAGCTTAGCGGGGGCTCGCAAGTTCATTATTTTCAGAATAACTCTGAGGAATTTATATCTTTAAGTATATAAGAACCAAACCCGTCTTTCTATGAAACAATTTTTTAGCTCTGCTATCATTCTTTTTTCAGCTTTTTTCATGATCAGCTCATGTAAAACAACCCAACCGCCCGGCTACGATCTTGTTGTTTACGGCGGTACTTCAGCCGGTGTTATGGCAGCCTATACTGCAAGCAAAATGGGAAAAAAGGTGTTGCTGATAGAACCAGGTAAGCGGCTCGGGGGACTTACCACCGGAGGTCTCGGCTATACCGACATTGGAAACAAATACGCAATCACCGGCCTTTCGAGAGACTTTTACCGCCGGCTCGGCAAGCATTATGGCAAGTTTGAGCAGTGGATATTTGAACCGGGCGTGGCCAAAGCGCTTTTCGAAGAATACGTCAACCGGGGGCAAATAGAAATACTGTATGATTACCGCATTGTTTCGCTGGAAAAAGAAAACACGGATATTCGTGAAATTGTGCTTGAAAATTCGTCCAATCCGTCCATTGATACCAAAAGGACCGTTGCGGGCAAAATATTTATCGATACCTCCTACGAAGGCGATCTGCTGGCGCTTGCTGGGGTGTCGTACATCGTAGGGCGAGAAGCCAATAGTGACTACAACGAAACCTACAATGGCGTGCAGCTAATGGACGGCCACCAGTTTCCCGATGGTATCGATCCGTACAAGATCCCCGGCGACTCGAGCAGCGGGCTGCTGTGGGGCATAAGCGCCAATAGGCTGGAGCCCGACGGCACCGGCGACAACAAAGAGCAAGCCTACAACTACCGGATCTGCCTCACCGATGATCCCGGCAATATGGTGCCGATTTCCCGGCCGGAAGGGTACGACTCCACCAAATACGAACTGCTGCTAAGGCTTATTGAAGCCCAACCAGAAAAAAGGACGCTCAACGACTACTTTATCTGGAGCCGCATGCCCAACCGTAAAACCGACATAAACAACCGTGGCGGTTTTTCGACCGACATGATCGGAATGAATTATAATTATCCTGAAGGCTCGTATACCGAAAGAGAGCAGATCATTAAAGCGCACGAGTTGTACACAAAAGGTCTGTTGTATTTCTATGCCAACGACCCAAGGGTGCCCGAAGAGCTGAGAAATGAAATGAAACTATGGGGCTACCCGAAAGATGAGTACGAGGAAAATGCCAATTGGTCGCCGCAGCTGTACATAAGGGAGGCACGCCGAATGGTGGGCGAATATGTGATGACGCAGGCCAACTGCCAGGGAAAAGAGGTGGTAGACGACGCCGTGGGCATGGCGGCCTACACCATGGACTCGCACAATTGCCAGCGGCTGGTGATTGAAAAGGATGGGAAAAAGATGGTGAAAAACGAGGGTAATGTGGAAATAGGAGGCTTTGGCCCCTACCCGATTGCCTACCGGTCCATTACACCCAAAGCCAGCGAATGCACTAACCTGCTTGTGCCCGTATGCCTGTCTGCTACCCACATAGCCTTCGGTTCCATTCGCATGGAGCCTGTTTTTATGGTGCTGGCGCAATCGGCAGCCGTTGCGGCAGCCATGGCAATAGACGGTGAAACCTCCGTGCAGGAAGTGGACGTGAAAAAACTGCAGGCCGAGCTGGTTTCGAACCCACTGGCCGATGGCAGCACGCCCGATATATTGCTCGACAATGACGACGCCAGCGCGGTAGCCAGTGCCGGCGAATGGACCACAGAAACGAGCGGCGGATACGGCCCCAGCTACCTGGTGAGCAGCGGCAGCGAAACAGGGAGTTCAGCCACCTTTTCAGCAGCAATTGCAAGCAGCGCCGCTTACGATATTTACACCTATATTCCTAAAATAGAAGGGGGGAGCTCCAAAATGAACGTGGCTGTACAAATCGACGGCGAGACCAAAGAAATAGTGCTCAACCTGGCTGAACTTAGCGTAGAAGGCCAAACTTCCGGCGAATGGATGCATGCCGGCACCTATCAGTTGGCAGAAGGTACCGATATTTCTGTTGTTGTATCCAATAAAGGCGCCGATGGAGCCATAGTGGCCGATGCCGTTATCCTGGTGCCACAGAGACAGTAAAAGAGTGGGTTTGTGTACCCCGCTACAGGACCTGCGCAAAGCAGCAAACTACCCCGCTGCCTTGCCCAGGTCCTGCAGTTTTATGGCCAGCTTCATGGCGAGCGTGCGTCTGCTATACTGATCAACCCCCCGCGGATTGAAGCTACTCCCCTTTTTATTGTCGTTGTACCTTTTTAGCACTTCGCCCTTTATCGGGTCCAAATCTCCAAAGCGATAGCAGCGTCCCGCACCGGTTTCTTTCAGTATTTTGGCAGTATCGCCTTCCGGGTCTCCCACTGCCAGTATTGGCTTGCCTGCTGCCAGGTATTCGAAAAGCTTGCCGGGTATGTGCCCCCGGGCGTTGTGCGATTCGTTGGTCACCAACAGCAGTATGTCCGATGCCTGCATGGCCCTGATTGCGCTCGCATGGGAAAGATAGCCATCCACCACCAGCTTATCACGCAGCTCGGGAAAGGCCCTTATCGCCGTAGCAACATGCTCGCTGGGGATTCCTGCCAGGTAAATTTCGAGTTCGGAAGAAAAGCTCAGGCTTTCCCGGCAAAGCTGTGCAAGGGCTTGCCACAATGCCAGCGGATTGCGCATTTCATTTAGCATGCCAATATGCGACACCACAAACCGGCCGTTCTTTTTGTTGCGCCTTTCTGCGAAAGCTTCCTTATCAAAACCGTTAGTCAAAACAAACGTTTTAGTGGCGCCCAATGACCTAAAATCTTCAGCCCACGATTCACTCACCGTTATGAGCAAATCAGCATTTTTCAGCACCTTTTGCTCCATCGCTTCGTGCCGCTTCTTCGCCCACCCTTTTACACCCAGCTTATCCAATATATCCCATTTCGACCATGGATCCCTAAAATCGGCAACCCATCTTACGCCAGCCTTTTTCTTTAGCTGGAGACCAATTAAATGCATGCTGTGGGGTGGGCCGGTGGTTATCACGATATTTATTCCATTGGATTTGAGCATTGGGAGAAGAAATTTTACAGAAGAATCAACCCAAAAGACCCGTGGATCGGGAATAAAAAAAGTCGCCCGCAGAAAGATCAGCAATTTGTCGAGTATCGATTTTTTCCTCTTTTCAAGCACCTGACCCTGAAGTGGTTGGCTACCTTTACCGAGCAGCTTGAACGGCTCCCAGATAGGGAACTTCCACACCTCCAGGTTAGCTGGAATCTCATTCACCAGCGAAGTATCGCGAAGGCCGAAGGCTGGGTTTTCGGGAGTGAAAATAATGGGCTCAACGCCAAATTCGGGCAAATGCTCAGCCATTTTGAGCCATCGTTGCACACCGCCTCCGGCACTTGGCGGCCAATAATAAGTCACAATCAGGACTTTCAGCATTTTCGCTCAATTTTCAAAAACAATCGACAAACATACGAAAACAGATCATTGGGCATTTCAAGATTAGTATTAGATTTGCCGTTCTTTAACAACGCAATAGAAGATTTCATTAAGTGACGAAAATTTGGTTTTGCCAGGAAAGTCAACTTAGCCGCAAAAAAATGTTCCTGCAATGAAAAAAATAGCTCTTTTTACTTCGGGAGGTGATGCACCCGGAATGAATGCCTGTATCAGATCGGTGGTGCGCAGTGCATTGTACCACGGCTTGGAAATATACGGCATTAAGTATGGCTACAACGGCATGATTGAGGGCGACATCTACAAAATGAAGTCCTACTCTGTAAGCAACATAGTGCAGCGGGGAGGTACAATACTGAAGTCGGCCAGAAGCAAAGATTTTATGACGAAAGAGGGCCGCAAAAAGGCTTACGAGCAGCTGATGCAGCGGGGAATAGAAGGATTGGTGGCTATTGGCGGCGACGGAACCTTTACCGGCGCCAACATCTTTTACGAAGAATACGGGATTCCCGTGGTGGGCGCACCAGGCACAATAGACAACGACCTTTTCGGCTCAGACTATACCAT
The DNA here is from genome assembly GCA_965651695.1 of uncultured Imperialibacter sp. Classification (GTDB taxonomy): domain Bacteria; phylum Bacteroidota; class Bacteroidia; order Cytophagales; family Cyclobacteriaceae; genus Imperialibacter. The sequence continues at coordinate 6,563 of CBFGTI010000117.1, forward strand.
TGGCTTTGATACCGCGGTAAATACGGCGCTTGAAGCCATTGATAAGATACGGGATACGGCCATGTCGCACGACAGGGTGTTTTTTATCGAAGTGATGGGCCGCCACTCGGGTTATATTGCCATTCAGTCGGGTATTGGTGGTGGAGCGGAAATGGTAATGGTGCCGGAAACTTCCACCACCATCGACGACGTGATCAACGCATTAAAGAAGGGGCGCGACCAGCAGAAAACCTCGTCTATAGTAGTAGTGGCCGAAGGTGGCGAAGAAGGTAACGCACATGAAATAGCTGCCAAAGTATCGCCGCATTTGCCCCAGGCCGACATCAGGGTTTCTACGCTCGGCCATATTCAGCGAGGAGGCAACCCTACGGCCTTCGACAGAATACTATCTTCCCGGCTGGGATTGGCTGCCGTAGAGGGGCTGCTGAACGGCGAGAAAAACGTGATGGTGGGACTGGTTGACAACAAAATCGTGTATACCAACCTGAAAATAGCTATTTCGAAATCGAAGCCGCTCGACAACGACCTGATAAGGCTGGTGGAGATACTGAGCATTTGATGAATTTACACAAGCGAGACGCTTGCGCGATTGAGTGATACTTAGCATTTGACATAACAATTCAAGCATGGGCCGCCAGGAAAACCGATACCGGCGGCCTTCAGGCATTGTTGCTATGAAAACGGCGAACCGCTTTAACTTGCCTCAGCATCTCTAAGCTTGCTTTCCAGGTATTTCATAATTTCCACTGTCTCACCTCTGCCAAACCATTTCACAGCGGGGTCTTTACGAAACCAGGTCAGCTGCCGCTTGGCGTACCGGCGTGAGTTCCGCTTCAATAGCCGGATTGCTTCATCCCTGTCGTATTTGCCTTCCAGGTAACCAAATATCTCCTGGTAGCCCACCGTTTGCAGCGCCTGCAAGTGCCGTTTTGCAGACAGCTGTTCGGCTTCGGCAAACAGCCCCGCATCGATCATCTTATCCATCCGGTCGTCGATCCGCTGATAGAGCATTTCCCTATCGTCCGTCAGCCCAATTTTAATTGTAGCAAATGGCCTGTGAACGGCTGCATTACCTGCCCGGAACTGCGAAAACGGCTTGCCGGTAGTTTCGATTACCTCCGCTGCCCTAATGAGCCTCGCAGGGTTTTTCTTATCAACAATGCTGTAATATTCCGGGTCATTTTTTTCCACGTATTGCTGTACTACCTCCAGGCCTTCCTGCCGCACCCTTTCGTTCCAGCGGACTCTTACTTCCGCATCCACCTCCGGCATTTCATCAAATCCCTCGCATACAGCCCGCACATACAAGCCCGATCCGCCCACCATGACAGCAAGATCGCCTCCGCTAAAAATGGTGTCGAGCACCTGCAGCGCATCTCTCTCGAATTGACCGGCCGTGTATTCCTCCTCAATCGAAAGGCTGTTTACAAAATGGTGCTTCACTGCCTCCAGCATATAGGTTTCCGGTTTGGCAGTACCTATCTCTGTTTCTCTATAAAACTGGCGGGAGTCGGCCGAAATAATCTGAGCGTTGTACAGCCTGGCAATCTGAAAAGCAAGATCGGTTTTGCCCACCGCCGTGGGCCCCACTATTACAACCAGCTTTTTATTTACTTTGTGCATCCGCCCTCTTCGCAATAATTGTTTGCCGTAACCTACCTGTTTACAATTTTATTAACTTTAAATTCCTGAGGGCAAAACTACTTCAGAAAAACAGGGACCATGATTGACCTGGAAAACAAAAGTACGCAAGAATTAAAAAAGGAGATTGAAAAGCTGCAGCACCAGCTCGTTCAGTCGCAATCACGCTTTAAAACGCTGTTTGATACCAGCAACGACGTGAGCCTTGTTCTTGAAAATGAAACTATTACTGACTGCAATGAAAAGGCCCTGGAGGTATTCCAGATTGCCGAAGAACATTTAAAAGAAAAGTCGGTGCTCGAGTTTTGCCCCGTTTACCAGGCCGACGGCAGCGCATCGGCGGAAAAATTCAGGCAGAAAATAAAACTCGCACTGCTGGGCCTTCCTCAAAAATTTGTGTGCGAGCTGCAAAACACCGCCGGCAAAATCTTTTTCTCCAAGGTAAGGCTAACCTCCTTTACAGAAAACCGAAGCACACAGCTGCTCTGCACCATTAAGGTAGAAAACAAGGAAGACGACGCCGAGGTGTACTTTCTGGAGTCGGAAAAAACGTTTCAGTCGCTGGCCGACAATGCCCCGGTGCTGCTCCGGATGACCAACTCCAACAACTTCTTCTACTACTTCAGTAAGCAGTGGACCAAGTTTACGGGGCGCAGCGCCGACGAAGAACAAAACAACGGCTGGATCTCCAACATTCATGAGGAGGACCTCAACGACGTGCTGGTGAGTATGGACCTCGCCTTTAAAAAAAGGAAGAAATACGAGGTTACCTACCGGCTGCGGCGATACGACAAAAAATACCGATGGGTGCTCGATACGGGCATTCCGCGGGTAAGCAGCCTGGGCAAATTTTCGGGGTACATTTCGGCAACTATCGATATTACCGAACGAAAGCTGGCTGAGGAGGCCGAAAGCCGGGAAAAGGCACTGCTGGAAAGCGAGAAAAAGCTGCAGCATTCGCTCAACCAGTCGAAGATACTTTCGCTTACCACCAACAGCGAGGGCATTATTACCTTTTGCAACGAAGAGCTCCTCACCGCCACCCGCAAGGCATCGGCCGAACTGATCGGCAAAAGTTTGTTCGACGTGTTTCGCCCTTATGGCGGCGACAGCATGACCGCCAAAAACTTTAAGACGCTCATAGAGAGAGAAGACTTTACCGAAGCCATTACCGGCGTTATTACCCTCGAGAATGGCGAGAACCTTGTAATTCGCTTCAGCTCCATTGTGCTCAAAAACTCAAGGGGGCAGGTAATAGGCATTACCATTGTGGGCGAAAACATAACAGAAAAGAGACGGGTAAGGCAGGAGCTTGAAAAAACCAACGCACAGCTGAAGGAGCTGTTCGACAACTCAAGCGACCTTATCCAGATCTTTACCTCGGAGGGCGAGTTCAGGTTTGTAAATGAAGCATGGAAAGCCAAGCTGGGCTACAACGACGAGGAAATAAGCAAGCTGCGCCTCAGCGACCTTGTTCACAAAGACTACCTGAAAGGCACCCACGATAACCTGGCGCTGATTGGGCATGGCGAAAAAATAGAGAAGTTCGAAACGGTGTTTATCACCAAGTTCGGCAAGAATATTTATGTTTCGGGCCGGGTAAACTGTACCATTGAAGAAGGCGGCGCATCCGAATTCAGAGGTATTTTCTACGACATTACCGAGCGTATAAGGGCCGAAAAAGCCCAGAGCCTGTACTACAAAATTGCCAACCTTACTACTACCAGCTCCAACCTCGACGCGCTGTACAAAAGCGTGTTTGAAGAGCTGAATAAAATACTGAAGGTCCAAAACCTGGCCATTAGCCTCAAGGAAGAAAAAACCAACCGCATTCACTTCCCGTTTTTTGTGTCGGAACTCGAGAACCCGCACGAAATAAAGCAGCAGAAAAACATTACCCGGCTGCTGGCAGAGTTTACTTTTGAGCGGAGCAAACCGCTGATCATATACGACGACGGCATACAACGGATTGCCGACACAAAAAAGTTGCTGCTCGAATCGAAACCGCCACTGATTTGGCTTGGGGTGCAAATAAACGTGGAAGGCAAGGCTGCCGGTGTTATCTCGTTTCACTCCTACAAAGACCGCACAGCCTACAACCACAAAGACCTTGAGCTGCTCGATTTTATAGCCAGCCAGGTATCGCTTGCCCTTGAACGGAAGTCTAACGAAGCAAAAATTATTAGCCAGAGCGCCAGGCTAAAGGCAATTTTCGAATCTACCACGCACCAGATATGGTCCATCGACCGCAACTATAACTTCACGTCGTTCAACCAAAACTACGCCGACGCCCTGCAAAGGTACTACGGGGTAACGCCAACCATAGGCGGCCAAAACGGCCTCAATTACCTGGTGCCCAGCCTCAGCAACTTCTGGGTGAGCAAGTACCAGAAGGCCTTCAAAGGAGAGATTGTGAACTTCCAAACCAGCGTGATTGACCTGAAGGGCAACAAGGTATGGCGCGACGTGTTCCTTAACCCAATTTACCTGCCCGATGGTACCATTGAGGAGGTGTCGGTAATTGCCAACGACATTACCGAAAAGAAAATGTCGGAGGTGGCCCTGCAGGAAAGCGAGGAAAAATTCAGGAACATCTTCGAATCCTTCCAGGACATTTACTTCCGTTGCGATATGAAGGGCATCATTACCATGATAAGCCCTTCCATTCTCGAGCTCACTGGGTACAGCTCCAAAGATGTGCTGGGCAAAAACATTGAGCAGTTCTTCAGCTCATCGGATTATACGCTGGCCATCTTCAAGAAACTAATTTCAAAGCGAAGGCTCCGGAACTTCGAATCGAGAGTGCATACCAAGGAAGGGAAAGACCTGCAATGCTTGTGCAACATACGCCTGGTATACCGCCGCAACCACCCGCTGGAAATTGAAGGTGTGGCCAGGGACATCACCACGCTGATTCGTACCAACGACGAATTGCGAAAAGCCAAAGACCTCGCCGAACGTTCGCTGAAGATAAAGGAACGGTTCCTGGCCAATATGAGCCACGAGATACGCACGCCCATGAACGGCATTATTGGTATGCTCGACCTTATCGGCAGCACCCGGCTCGACCAGGAGCAATCGGAGTACCTGCGCACGATAAAAAAATCGTCGGAAACGCTGCTCACCATCCTCAACGACATACTGGATCTATCCAAAATAGAAGCCGGTAAAATGGAGATCCGCAAGCGGCCGGTAAACATAAGGGGCACGTTCGAAAAGCTATACGACCTGTTTAGCCAGCAGGCAGCCATTAACGAAACAAAGCTTGAGTACCAGATAGCCAAAGACCTGCCAGCCTATTTTCTGGTCGATGAAACCAGGCTTCTGCAGGTTCTTTCCAACCTCACCTCCAATGCCATCAAGTTTTCAAAAGGCCGTGGAAGAATACACATACATCTTTCGCAGCAAAAGAAAACCGGCGAAAATTACATTCTGAAAGTAAAGATTAAAGACTCGGGTATAGGCATTTCGAAAGAAGATCTGAAAAAACTATTCGACACCTTCAGCCAGGTAGACAACTCGATGACGAAAAAATTTGGAGGCACCGGCCTCGGGCTGGCCATTAGCAAGGAGCTTACCAAATCGATGGGCGGCGACATCGGCGTTATTTCCACGCCCGGCCTGGGCAGCACCTTCTGGTTTACTTTTGAAGCAGAGGTGGTAGAACAGCCCGATGAAAAGCCGCAGCCGTTGTTCAACGAACCTATTGAAAAGGTTTTTAAGGACTCGCTCCCTTATATTTTGCTTGTGGACGACAACGACGTGAACCGCCGGGTAGCCGGGCAGATCCTCATCAAATCGGGGTGCAAGGTGGATATGGCCGAAAGCGGCGACGACGCCATTGCCCTGGTGCAGCAAAACCAGTACGACCTCGTGTTTATGGATATCCAAATGCCGAAAAAAGACGGCGTGCAGGTGACCAGGGAGATGAAGATGCTAGGACTGGACACGCTTCCGCCCATAGTGGCTATGACGGCCTATTCGATGGAGGAAGACCGGCAGAAGTTTATGGACAACGGCCTCGACGACTACATTTCCAAACCCATACAGGCCAAAACCATTATTCAAAAAGTAGTAGATTGGATTGAAAACAAGCGCCCTACAGAGATAGAGCAACCTAAGATAGCTGAGGTACCCGATAACCTCCTGCTTATTAACCCGGCGGTGCTTGACGAACTGAGCAAATATGGCGGCGACGAAATGGTGGAAGGTGTGCTGGAAGATTTTGTAAAGGAAGCAGAAGAAAGCCTTAAAAATTGCCGGGAGGCTCTTCGTGTGAGCAACTTCGAAATTATAAGGTCGGAGCTACATACGCTGAAAGGCAATGCCGGCACATTGGGAATTGAGCGGCTGGCGTGGTATGTAACGCAGCTTGAACGGGAGCTGAAAAAAAATATTTACGAAGATGTAAAAAAGAAATTGAAGCAAATAGATGAGAGTTTCAATGAATATAAGGATAATTACAAGTTTTTCCTGAGAACTACTACAACCAAAACTAACCTATGAAAAAAGTGCTTGTGGCCGAGGATAGTTCTGTGATTCAGAACCTGACTAAAAAAATCCTTTCACTTCAAAATTACCAGATCACGGCTGTAAAAAATGGCGAACAGGTCTTGCAAAAGCTGAAAGAAGAAACATTTGACCTGATACTGATGGACATTAATATGCCCATAATGGATGGCATTGAGTGCGCACGGCAGGTAAGAAAAATCGACGACCCGGTAAAAAAGAACATTCCAATAGTGGCTATTACGGGCAACGCCAGAAACTACTCGATGGAAGAATTCAAAGCCAATGGGATCAACGATTTCATTCCTAAACCACTTAACTTTGATCAACTGGTAGAAAAAGTAAGAGCTTATACCTCTTAAGCATGCAAGTAAAGTACAGTAAACCGTTTCTTAATAAGCTGGAAGACATTTTCGCGGAGTCGGACTACGTGCTACGCTACGAAAAAGGCAACTTTCAGTCGGGCTATTGTCTGCTGAAGGACACAAAAATTGCCATAGTTAATAAATACTTTCCGCTGGATGGAAAAATAAACGCCCTGCTCGAGATTATTAAATCGATTGAGATTGACCCTAAAAGATTGAGCGAAAAAAACAGGGCGCTATTACTGGAGCTGACCCAAACAAAGCTGGAAATTTGATACTTACGTTTTTAGGTACAGGTACCTCGCAGGGTGTTCCCGTTATCGCCTGCGGGTGTGAGGTTTGCTCATCAATCGACTTTCACGATAAAAGGTTACGCACATCGGTGCACATTGAGGCAGACGGCGTGAATCTGGTAATTGACACGGGACCCGATTTTAGACAGCAAATGCTACGGGAGCGCATCAAAAGGCTGGATGCGGTGCTCTACACCCACGAGCACAAAGACCACACCGCCGGCCTCGACGACATCCGTAGTTTCAACTTCAGGCAGCAGATGGACATGCCGCTGTATGGCGCCGAAAATGTGCTTGCGCAAATTCAGCAGGAGTACGCCTATATTTTTACTGACAAAAAGTACCCCGGCCTCCCGATGGTGGAGCTACGGCCCATTACCAACCAACCTTTTTTTGTGAACCAGCTGAAGGTAACGCCCATCCAGGTAATGCATTCGCGGCTGCCGGTTTTCGGCTTTAGAATCGGCGGCCTGTCGTACATTACCGATGCCAATTATATTTCTGAAGAAGAAAAGGAAAAGCTCAGGGGAAGTAAGGTGCTGGTGCTTAATGCCCTGCAAATTGAAGCGCATGCCTCTCATTTTACGCTCGACCAGGCCATTGCCATAGCGCAGGAAATAGGCGCAGAGAAGACGTACTTTACCCACATAAGCCACAAGCTGGGGCTCCACCGCAACATCTCGCCGAGCCTTCCCCGAAACATAGAGCTGGCGCACGATGGGCTGAAGGTGAGTTTGTAGGAGGAGACGGAAGACCGAAGTGGGGAGACCGAAGTTGGGGAAAGCAGCAGGAGGCAGACTTGAGACGGGAGTTGGGAGACCGAAGACGGGAGATGGAAGTGGGGAGACCGAAGTTGGGGAAAGCAGCAGGAGGCAGGGGCAGGAGGCAGTTTGGAGGCGGGAGTCCGGAGACGGGAGTTGGGAGACCGAAGACGGGAGTTGGGAGACCGAAGACGGGAGTCGGAAGACCGAAGACAGGGGTCGGGAGAGGAAGCATCCCTCTTGGTAGTTTATCATTCCACGGTGGTAGTTTGTCATTCTTTACCGGTGTTCCGTCATTTTCAGGCGGTAGTTTGTCATTCTTTACTGGTGTTCAGTCATTTTCAGGTGGTATTTTGTCATTCTTCACCGGTGTTCCGTCATTTTCAGGCGGTAGTTTGTCCTTCGTTACTGGTGTTCCGTCATTTTCAGGCAGTAGTTTGTCATTCTTTACGGGTGTTCAGTCATTTTCCTGTGGTAGTTTGCCATTTTCCTGTGGTAGTTTGTCACTCCCTGATGATCGTTTGTCTTTCCCCGACGGTGCTTTCTCAATTTTTTAATATGCGGCAAGTGCTTTCCGACTCCGGCGTGAGTCGAACGTTCCCAAGGCTCTGCCTCATTAAAAACCCGCAAATCCTTTGGATTTTCGATCAGGCATACATGGTTGGCTGTTAAGGTAGAGATCAGCCTTCCTTTTTATCCATAGCTTTGCACAAATAGTTGTTTAACTCCCTTTGGCTCAAAACGCCGCCGACTCATGCACCTCAACCACTTCTTTCTCAAGCCCTTGTGCCACGAGCTGAATCGTACCTGGATTGGACTCCAACTCGGTGATTGCTTTAGTCAGCACAAAGACGAGCTTGTATTCCATTTCTACAAAGCAGATGAGGAAAAGTTCATCAGGGCATCGCTGGCGCCGCAGCTCACTTTCCTTTCTTTCCCCACGGCCTACTCCCGCAGCAAAAAAAACAATGTCGACCTGTTTGCCGATGCAATAGGTGGTAGCATTATCTCTTTTACCATTACGCCCAACGACAGGTCGTTTACGCTGCAGCTCGACAATGGCTACAGGTTCATCTTCAAAATGCACGGCAGCCGGTCCAACATTATTGGTGTAAATGCCTCCGGCGAAAAAACCATCTTCAGAAGTCAGCTCCGCGAAGACCTGGACATTGATGAGAATATGCTCGCCAGCGAGATTATACTCAGCAGGGAAAGGTTTATGGCGCTGGACGGTGACCTCAAACAGTTTTTACCTACCCTGGGAAAAGAAGCAACGGCGCACCTGGAAAACCTTGGATGGGAAGAGGCACCACCCGAAAAGCAATGGTTAATGCTTGCGGGGTTATTAACCACCTTCGAAAAGCCGGTTTTTTACGTCACCCGATGGCAAAATAAGATACAGCTGCTTTTGTTTGAAGAAGGGAATGTGCTGCAGAAATTTACCTCAGCCATTGAAGCAGCAAATGGGTATGCACAAGAGGCTGGCAAAGACTTCTACCTGAAAACCGAGCGCAACCCGGTACTGCAGCAGCTAAGAAAAGAGCTGAAGCAGACGGAGAACTATCTGAAGCAGTCGGGGGCGAAGCTTGAAGAGTTGAAGGAAGGACGGGGCTATGCGCAGCTGGCCGATGTGCTGATGGCCAACCTGCACCAGGTGCGTGAGGGGCAGACGGAAGTGACACTTGATAATTTCTACACCGGAAAGCCTGTTACCATTCACCTGAAAAGAACGCTGAGCCCGCAAAAAAACGCTGAGGTCTTTTATAAGAAAGCGAAGAACCAGCGCATCGAAATTGAGAAGCTGGAGGACGCCCTGGCTGCAAAGCGAAAAACCGAAGAAACCCTGTGCACCCACCTGCTGCAACTGGAAGAAATGACCGACATACGGGCCATTCGCCAATACCTGAAGCAGCACGGACTCGACGGACAGCCAAAGCAGGAGAAGGAGTCGAAACCGTTCAGGGTCTACACCCTGGGAGGCTACGAGGCATGGGTGGGTACCAATGCCAAAAACAACGACGAGCTAACGCTGAAGTACGCTACTAAAAACGACCTGTGGCTGCATGCCAAAGATGTGCCGGGCTCGCATGTGGTGCTGAAGTGGCGGCCGGGCCAGAATTTCCCAAAGCTGGTAATTGAACAGGCTGCCGCCCTGGCAGCACATTTTTCCAAACGAAAAACCGACAGCCTGTGCCCGGTAATTTACACACCGAAAAAGTTTGTGAGAAAAACCAAAGGCAGCGCACCCGGCGCGGTGATAGTGGAGCGGGAAGAGGTGGTAATGGTGGAGCCGGGGTTGCCGGGGATAGTTGGTTAGAGGCTGGAGGTTGGAAGTTGGAAGCTGGACGCCATGACTTTTTTCATATTACAGCTGTCTGCCGCCGCCGCTAAACCTACCG
>CBFGTI010000118.1:0-16512 GCA_965651695.1 uncultured Imperialibacter sp.
CACGGATTTTTCCAACCAGCTCAGGTGGAGAAAGATATTTTTGCCGGACTCAACGAAGCCAAAGCCTACGACAACCCGCTGCTACGGTCGGGCTTAATGCTGGCCGGCGCAGGCGACATCCTTAACCAAAGTGCCTACAACTTTAACGTAGAGAGCGGGATTTTAACGGCCTATGAGGCCATGAACTTGAACCTTGACAAGACAGACCTTGTGGTGCTGAGTGCCTGCGAAACCGGCTTGGGAGAAGTAGAGGCCGGCGAAGGTGTTTACGGACTTCAGCGAGCATTTCTGGTAGCTGGTGCAAAAACCATTATCATGAGTTTGTTCAAGGTAAGTGACGATGCTACGCAGGAGCTGATGGTAAAATTCTACGAAAAGTGGATCACCACGGGCGACAAGCGAAAGGCCTTTATCGATGCTAAAAAAGAGATCCGCACGCTCTACCAGGATCCGATCTATTGGGGGCCGTTTGTAATGATCGGCCTCGATTGATGGGTTGAAACAAACTTTGAGAAAAAGCCCTTGTCGCCCCAGCAAGGGCTTTTTTATTTCCTGCATTACGGACTTGCAAAGAACCGTCCGTTGCCAGGGTGCGTTCAAGGCCTACTGCTATGGCGGGTTAACAGGTGCCGTGTCTTTTGGCATCGCACACCTGATGTGACAATGCATGGTCCCCTTTAGCAATTGCCTTGACTACCCTCTGCATAAGACGGCGGCCGCCTCCTGATGAGGAAATGAGCACCCATCACAAAGCTCCTGGCAGGCCGTCGTTCCCTCCATAGTGATGTGCCCAAATTTTTCTGGCGTGTAACCCACAAAAAAAGGGGCTTGCGCCCCTTTTCCTATTTATACATTAAACCTATTGTTAAATCAGTTGGCCAGCCCATTCTTAGCCAGGAAGCTGTTGTAAATTTCCTGGAACTCTTGCACATCCGGAGACATCTGAAGCGCCTCCTCATATTTGGTAAGTGCATCCAAAATCAAATTGTTTTCTTCAAAGAATGAAGCATAAATGATCTTGTTCAGTGGTGAGTCCTCATTTATTTCGCTTTTTAGAGAGTTTAGATTGGCATCGATCTTGGCAGCGTCAGCACTCGAAAGCCTCTTAATGCCATAGTCGGATGACTTCAATTTATCATCGCCTTTCACCTGTACGTTCAGTATTACCAATCTCTCCTGGGCGAGTTTGCTGTTTGTAAAATCGATCTCATAAAAAGTATTGTTGGTTTCTTCCTTCAAAACCTCCTCGTCGAAAATATTCTTAATCGAAACAACATAGACTGCGTTTTCAGCGGCTGTTTCCCAGCTAACGATGGCCTGATCGCCATAAAAATCTACGGAATTGGGCAACTTAACATTAATCGCTGAAGCCCCAGCTGCTCTTTGCACTGCACCAGTAGCTGTCATATTATTTCTATAGTTGGCCGGCCCGTCGCCTTCATTCATTTTGCTGGCCACGTAGCTTGCGTAACGGCTGGCAACACTGCTGCTCCCGGTAGAGATTTTTGACGCGAGTTCATCAACTTTCACCGCTCCCGGTTTGTTCACCTCTGTGGTTTTACCGCTACTGTGCATCAAGCCAATGTAGGCGCCCGCACCTGCGATAATTTCATCTCCTTTTTGCAAAGTACTACCCGTTTTCAGGGCTGTGGCCTGGCTGGTGCCTGCCTTCTTTACCTGGTTCTCTCCTTTATTGGCCAGCACCTTGAATACATAATCCTGCGCGAAAAGAGGGTTGCATACCAACGTGATGAGCACAAGGAGCGACAAAACAAAAGCTCTCGTTTTCATAGGTTCAATTTTAGATAATTACAACTTTATTTTGTTTTTACTTTTTATACCGATTCTGGCTATGCTATTTTTCACTACGCTATAGAAAACCTCCAGCGAATCGCCCGAAAGTGCTATAGCAACAGTAGCGAGAGTAAGCTCTAGTTTATAGTTGAATTCTTGCAATACATAGATCCCGAGAAACATTATCACCAGTACCTGGATCAACTGAATAAGTTTGGTTGAGCCATCGTACCATTTTGGGTGATTTTGGTAGATAAACGAAAAAAGTGCTACGTTCAAAAAACAAAGAATGACGGCTGCTACTATTCCGGAGGAATTTGTCATAGCATCGATGTAATCTTCATTCAGTATCATTGCAACAATATTTGCATGAACCACGCCTCCGAACATATCGGGAAAAGTACGGCCTGCAAACTGGTCATTTATCGGAGAAAAATATTTATCCTCAATTGTATACCGGTCTCCCAGATATTCGCCCATGTAGCACATGATCACAATCTTGTCTTTGATCACTGATGGTTCGAAGTTGCCATTAAAAACATCGGGCACGTCTAACGCATAGAACATGGTACCGTACTTCGTCGCCCCATAGTCTAATACGTTCCCTCGATAGTTAATTGTCTCCAATTCGTTGCCTCTTTTCAAAAACCGGTCCACTTTTTCTGGCTCTAGATATTGGGCTAATTTTACCGAAAACGCAAGTTCCTCTTTATCATCAACCCGCTCACGAGGGGTGAATTCTCTAGTCATCTTTACGTCGTCCTGAGACTTGGCTTCAGTTGGAAAGTTTGCAAAACCAGTTTCAGCATGCTGTATAAATCTCGGCAAAGAGCTGGTAAGCGTATCGAAGGCTCCTGACGCTTCATTGAAATTTTCCAGCTTACTTGCAATTACCAGATTAGGCACTCTGCCAAGTGCATCCTCAAGTGTAGCATCAAGCATCGAGTCTTTAGGAACAGCAAAAAAAGCATCAATACCAATAACCCGTGGTTCATATTGATTGACAATATCAATCATATAGCCGATCTCGGCCCTATTTAACCTGCCTATATTAACTAGCACTATCCTTTCTTCTACCGGTGGCGGCTCTCTGAGCTGCGAAAAAACAACATCCGTCATTTCCATATCGCCCAACGCATCGCCCACAGGATCGAACACATCGAAGATCTTGAGAAAAAACAGCATGTTGAACGCCCCCATCAGGAGGAAAATAAAAAGTGTGCCTAACACGGCATCTAACCAAAATTCTCTTCTGCTTATTTTCATACAAGGTTGGTCGGTGTAGCAGAGACTAGGAACCGGATACTACACGCAAATATAGGTAAAAGTCAAATAAAACTTAAAATATACCAATTTTTTTCAAAAACTCAAGATGAACAAGTATATTTTTAAGATGAAGGCTAAACGGCGTAACTTTCCATGCAGTTAATTCGCTAATCTAATGATTCAGAAGAAGAAATCCAGACCAGGCATAACAGAATTTAAAGAAGGAATTCTAAAAATGGACCGGGTATGGCTGAGCAGAGCGATCACTCTGACCGAAAGCAAGCTGCATTCGGACCAGCAGCTTGCAGCTGAATTAATGGACGAGCTACTGCCGTATGCGGGAAATTCTGTGCGTATAGGAATTACCGGCGTACCGGGCGTGGGCAAAAGCACTTTCATCGAATCGTTCGGCAATTTGCTGATTAAAAACGGCGAGTCTGTAGCTGTTTTGGCAATTGACCCCTCCAGTGAGCGAACCAAAGGGAGTATATTGGGGGATAAGACACGAATGAATGAGCTCTCGAAAAATACCCGTGCGTATATCAGGCCCTCGCCTGCTCGCGGCACACTCGGGGGTGTTGCCGCAAAAACCCGCGAAGCGATGCTTCTGTGCGAGGCCACCGGTTTTTCGGTCATTATCGTAGAAACGGTGGGTGTAGGCCAGTCGGAAACCCTGGTTAGGGGTATGGTCGACTTTTTTTTGCTTCTGATGCTTCCGGGCGCCGGCGACGAGCTCCAGGGAATTAAAAAAGGCATTATGGAAATGGCCGATGCCCTGGTAATCAACAAGGCCGACGGGGAAAATGAAAAAGCCGCTAAACGAGCCCTGCAGGAATATAAGCAGGCTTTGCACCTGTTTCCTCCCAGTGAATCGGGTTGGCGAACCAGGGCCCTGAGTTGCTCGGCGCTTCATTCAACTGACCTCGAAAACATTTGGACAACGATAAAGGAATTTCAATCGGAGAGAACAAGAAGCGGCTGGTGGGAGAAAATAAGGGCAGACCAAAACGTACACTGGATGTACAGCCATATAGAGGCACTCCTGAAAGAGGAGTTTGAAGCCGCCCTCCGGCAGGAAGCTGATGACATGACCGCAAAGGTGCGAAGTAAAGAGTGCACTCCTCTGAGCGCTGCTACCAGGCTTTTTGAGCTTTACAAACAAAAGAAATAAAAGGCTGGAGCTTCTATTCCACCAGCCTTTTGTTGATACTAATTGATCCTTTTTACGGACCCTGCACCATTGGAGTCTGCATACACTTTCTCGGGATTGCCCCTGTAGCGCACCGAACCCGCGCCGCTGCAATCAGCTCTCAACTCTTTATTGGCTACAACCCTGGCGGTACCCGCCCCTGAAGTTTCGATCTCGGTAAAGTCACATTCAAAATCCTCGGCCATGTAGCTGCCGGCACCGGTCATATCAATTCTTTGCGACCTGGCTCTCCCCCTTAAGTGAAGAGACCCAGCCCCGGACATGTCTGCTGTGAGCGTTTCGGTTTCCAGCACCAGCTTCGTTGAGCCAGCACCGCTTACATCAAGCCTAAAGTCTTTCGCGGTTATTACGTCGTCGCAGGTTATGGTAGAGGCGCCGCTAATGTCCATCTGGTTTACATTCGAAAACTCGATCACCAGGGTCATCGGGCCGGTAGTACGAATGTTATTGCCTTTCATGTTCACGTGAAGTGTATTGCCCCGCACTTCAGTGACGATATTTTGAATAACCCTGTCTTCCGCTTCAATATGAACCCGGTGCTTGCCGGTTTTTTTCAACGTCACCTTAAATGCACCGCCTATATTCATACCACTGAACGACGACAGCTCCCTTGTTTCTTCCCCAGCCCAGGCTTGTGTGGCTACCATCAGGGCACAGATCATAAATGCTATTCTTCTCATAATCGACTTTCGTTTTTTCAAGTTAAAGACCAGCGTCCCAAATAAGGGTTGCAATTTTTCAATCATTTAGAAAAACGAAAGCGTTGGGCCCAACGCCGGCCCCGAACGCAGACAGTAGTTCGCCATCTCCGGAATATCGATAGATGGTGCCGTTTCCCTGGAAACCTTTAGCATCTGCAATGTAAAGTACCTCTTCTGCTTCGTTGTACCCTACGCCCCACAAACCAACTGCCTCTCCGTTAGTAATAAAATCGGTGGTTAGGCTGGTAGCGTTTGTTTCGTACTTTCCTACTACATTACCAACTATAAAGTACAGCACTCCGGAAGCCTTGTTCATGGTAAGTCTCGCCACCGGATTCACCCCCAAATCAACTTCTTTTTCGGCACTGTCGTTATCCAGCCTATATATAGCACCATCGTTGGCCTGGTAACTTCCACCACATATAAGCCAAACCATGCCGGTGTTGTCAACTACCATTTCGCCAGGCGAAAACCCCACCTCCAGTGTGGTTAGCAGTGCAGCTTCCGCAACGTCAATTACGCTCACCGAATTGGTGAAGCTGTTGGAAGCGTAGATAAAGCCATTGGAGTAGACAAGGTTTTCCGTACCATTTTCGGTAGCAATACTGCCTTCGTTTTCATAGGTGGCCGCGTCCAAAACCAACACATACGACTGGTCGAGTTGATAATTTTCGTCGAAGTTCCCCCAATTAGATACAAAAAGCTGGTCGCCGGTCCGTACAAGATAGCGAGGATTGGCCAGCCCCTCTTCGATAGTCGCGGTAGATGAAAAGTCGGCCGCATTTACTATTTCAATTTTTCGGCTGTTGTTCACCACCACATAGCCGTTGTTCGCCTCATCAATAAAAAGCGACTGCACCACGTCACCCAAAGGCCGGTTATTTACTGCCTGAAACAGGTTTTTCGACACCTCCTCCGAATCAGCATTGTAAGCTGTGATACTCCCGTTGGTTTGCGCAAAGTTGCCTTCGTTTACTACCAGCACATTTCCGATAGTTGATTGAGGCGTGCCACCATCGTCAGTGCCACATCCTGCCAAAGCCACCGCGATAAAAAGATAGATTAAGTTTTTCATTTATTTTTTTTGTTTAAAGGTGTAACTCAATTGCAGATGAAAAGACCGGCCAGGCATGGGGCGGTACTCCAGATTTTCGTAAGGGGTGTTGAGCAGGTTTTGAATGCTAATCCGTCCAGAAAAATCCGATTGCCCAACTGAAAAACCATGACCGATACCAACATCGAATAATGTGTACCCTGTCAGCGATTTGTCGTTATCGATGAGAGTGAACCTTCGCCCATAATACAAGGCAGAGGCGCTTAGGCGTACGTGCGGGTTTTCGAAGCTGGCATTCCAGCTTGCCTGCTGCGTGGGTAAATAAGGCAGCTGGTTCCCAATATTTCCTTCGTCGCCGGTGTACCCTCGCTGTACCCGGGCAAGCGTAAGGGAGTAGTTCAGCCTGTTCATTAGCTCTCCTCTGGTAAATTTCACCTTATGGTTAAAGCCAAGCTCTACTCCTCTCGACAGCACATTCCTAACATTTTGTGGCGTCCAAATGCTACCCTCCGGCAACCACAGAATCCAATTTTCAATGCGGTGCACAAAGGCAGAAAGAGCCGCTGACCACTCGTGAGTCTGCCCACCCCGGAACCAGTCCAGGCCCGATTCGGCATTCCAGCCCTCTTCGGCCAGTAGGTCAGGGTTGCCTCCCGGTTTCCAGTATCTGTCGTTTAAAGTAGGCGTCCTGTAGCTTTTCGACAGCCGCCCCCGCCAATCCAGCCTGGTAGCTTTAGTGCTCATGATTGCGTATGCTAATCCAACAGACGGCGTAAATGGCACAGCAAAATTTTGAACAAAACCATACCGGTTATTAATGCTTATCTCCCATTTTTCAGTGGGAAAGAAGTTGAAAAAGGCATACATGTCGCCCCTGTTTTCATCTGTTCGGCTACCATATTCAGGCACATCGGCAGCAATGTGGGTAAGCATATATCCCACTCGCGCCTGCCACCACGGCTTCAGCCGGCCTTCCCAATTGCCACTCCACATGTATTGAGTAGTGTTTGAGGCGAGGCCGTTGAAGCGGATCACGTCATCGATGCGCCCGATGGTTGTATCCCATTTTCTGCCACTCCTTATCTGATGCTTGTACGCCAGCGACATTCTAACTGAGCGGTCCTGTTGCCGGTCGTGGCCGCCCGGTACGGTATAAGGAGGTATAATTTCCCTGTTGTAAGAGGTGGCCCAGCTGCTCAGCAGAAATTCGCCTTTCTTCCACGGCGTGAGAAACAGCGCTGTTTTGAGACCCCGGGCATCAAAAGCGCCATGCACTTGCCGCTCCCACGGGCTACCGGCTTTTGCCCTGTTTTTAAAACGAAAATTGTTTTCCGATAGCTTATAAAATGCAGCCATGGCAACTCGCATCTTCGCCCCTGAATATTGTGCTTTTGCACCGGAAAACCAGGTGCCGAAACTGCCAGCCTCCTGTGTCAGCGAAAGGCCTTTTGTATCCGGCAATAGCTTGTCGTCGAGGGCAACAGCGCCTCCAATTGCCCCTGAGCCTGCCAGAGCAGCAACTCCTCCGTAAAAAACCTCTGCGTCGTCTATAAAAAAAGCTGGCACAACGGAATAATCGGCCACCCCCAGTGAAGGGTAGTTTACCGGCAGGCCATTCCAAAGCAGGGCGGTGTGGTGCGTTGCTGTGCCCCGAAGGCTGATCGAACTAAGCATACCAGGACCATATTCCCGGAAATAAATAGCCTGACTCCCCTGGAGCGCAGCAGCCAGTGATGTAGTAGCAAACCTGGCAAGTTGTAATGAATCGACACGTTGCGTGCGGCTCCCTATCGAATAGGTGCTGATTTGCATGCCGGAAACCTCTACGGGTGCCAGCCATGTGGTATCGGCCAGCTCCTGGCCGGCGGTCTTAAAAACAAAAAAGGTGATACAGGCAATAAGCCCAACCACCCTTAGCCCAGCTGCAAACATACGCTTGAATTAAATTAACATAGTTAACCTAAACCAAAGCAGTACAGGGAATAAGGTGGAATGAAGAGGGAGCCAGTAAGACGGTTCTCAGTTCACTCGCTGCTTTTCGCCCGAAAGCTTTGAATCTTTCTATTCAATGGCAGGTCTCCTGGCTCGCCCGGCCTCTCCATCGCCTTCCCATCCCGACGTGTCGGGACAGTGGCTTGTGAGATGGTGGCCATTTGCAGGCTTACAGTTGCGGGGACAGCCCCCGAATTCCCGTCCGAAGACGAGGCACGGGGTTCCCTTTTAATCAAATCCTTTGGATAAGGATTCGGAACCATCAAATCTTTTGCGAAATAAGTGATTGTGACCGAGATGTGAAAAAAAATGTAAAAAAATGTGCTTTTTAACATTTTTTAGAGCCGCTCAGCGTAACCATTTAACCATTTGGAAGTATCTTTAGTCGAAAAACGGAGCTTATATGCAACCCGCACACTTGAAAAAGCGTCAATAGGTTGAATAGCGTCGAAAACTTAGGATTTAAATATTAGGACATGTCATTTCTTGGAAAGCTCTTTGGGAAAAAAGAAAAGAAACCGGTTTCGCAGTGCGCGGTTTGTAAAACACTACTTGAATACAACGAGGGTTATGCACTTACCACCTCAGAAGTTGTAAGTTCAAAAGAATATTGGGACCACAAAATGGTGGAACCTGAAACGCTCGGCTACACCACGGCCCACTTCAAGCAAAAAGATGCCAATGCCACCAAAATGCGGAAAATTATTTTCGAAAAAACCGCTGAAAAAGAACAAACATGGCTGGTATGCGATACCTGTGTAAAGCAGTTTGAAGTTGACACAAACGAAGCGAAGCAACATGCAACACAGTGGTGGGAAAGTCGCGGCAGCTATCAGCCGCCAAAGTGGGGCGATGCAAAAGCAGTATTGGAGAAGGAAACCTACGAGGAAATAAGGGAGTATGCTACCATGCTGGCTGGCGGCAACAGGATACGATAGTCAGTGAATAAATGCATATGAAGAATCCGCCTTTGACTGAGGGCGGATTTTTTATTTTTGTGCCATGAACCTGAAACCCCTCTATCTGGTCCTGCTGGTCGTGTGCTTTGCAGCATGCAGCAAAAAAAAGGCAGTCAATAATATAAGCAATGACAATGCAGCCTCACTGGTAAAATACGCAACCGGACTGGCGATAGTACCTCATAATGGCTGGACCGAGGTAGTTGTAAAACAACCGTGGCAAGGCGCAAGGGAAGAAATAAAGTATGCGTTGGTAGAAGAAACCGGCGCAACGGTAACGATACCCGCAGGCTACAAAACTGTAAAAGTACCCCTGCAAAAGGTAGCTGCCACCAGCACAACGCATTTGCCCCATTTCGAGAACCTGGCTGTGGCTGACCGGCTAAAAGGGTTTGCCAACGCCGACTATGTTTACTCTCCCTTCTTTCGCGAAAAGCTCAACAATAATTCACTGATAGAAATTGGCGACGGTACCGGCATAAACTTTGAAACTTGCCTTAATCTTCAGCCGGAAGCTGTTTTTACCTTTTCGATGGGCAACGACCGCACGATTTCGCAAAGGCTGGAACAGGCGGGAATAGCTCAGCTCTACAACGCCGACTACCTCGAAACAACACCACTGGGGCGGGCTGAGTGGATCAAATTTACAGCGGCCTTTTTCGGCAAACTCGAAGCTGCAGATTCAGTATTTTCTTCAATTGAGGAAAATTACCTGCAACTAAAACAAAAAGGTGCTGCTGCAGAAAGTAAGCCGACGGTGCTTACCGGAGTTGTGTATGGCGAAACGTGGTTTTTACCGGGGGGTAGTAACTATGGTGCGGTCTTTTTTGAAGATGCAGGTGGAGAGTACCTGTGGAATGACAGCGAAGAAAACGGGTGGCTGGAATTGAGCTTTGAATCGGTATACGAAAAAGCCGCGGATGCCGATTACTGGATCGGGACGGCCTCTTTTGGCACCAAGGCTGAAATGGTGGCCCAGGAGAACCGGTACGACATGTTTCGGCCGATCGTTACAGATAAAGTTTATAATTACGACAACCAGGTAAATAGCAAAGGCGGCAATAATTACCTGGAAGAGGGCTATAGCAGGCCCGATTTGGTACTAGCCGACCTGCTTTATATCCTGCATCCCGAGCAGCTTCCCGGGCACAAGCTTTATTTTTACAGAAAATTACCCTAACCTGCACCATGCTGAGGGAGTTTTTAAAGCAAACCTGGACACAGTGGTGGAAGTATTTCATCGTATTGATGATGGCAATCGGTTTGCTTTTTCTTCTGAGCCTGGGGCTTGGGTCAGTTTACATTCCGCCGGCTGATGCTTTAAAGATTCTCTTCGGCCAGCCCATCGATTCAGTTTCTTCGGAGCAAATTCTGTTAAACTTTCGACTACCCAAAGCGCTGACGGCGATCCTGGTAGGATCGGCATTAGGTATAAGTGGGCTGCAAATGCAAACCTTTTTTCGCAATCCGCTTGCAGGGCCGTTTGTGCTCGGCATAAGCTCCGGTGCCAGCCTGGGAGCCGCCCTGCTGATACTTGGCGGATTCGGCTGGGGCATAAGTGCCTGGGACGGTGTGGTGTTTGCCAGCGCGCAGGTAATTGCGGCAGCTGCGGGGGCTGTGCTTGTAATGCTGGCCGTAATAGCCGTAGCCCGGTCGCTGCGAGACGCCATGAGTCTGCTGATCGTCGGGTTAATGTTTAGCAGCACAACCGGTGCGTTGGTTAGTATTATGCAGTACTTCAGTCAGTCGGACGATATACAAGCGTACATGCTATGGTCTTTTGGGAGCCTGGGAGGGCTCAGCTGGCAAGAAATGTGGGTTTTTGTACCTGTCATTATGTTGGGGCTATTGCTTTCCTTTGCCTCTGCCAAGCAATTAAACCTGCTGCTTTTGGGCGAGCAATACGCCCGAAGCATGGGCCTGAATATTCGCAAAGCCCGGCTTATCATCATTACAAGCACCTGTATTTTGGCCGGCACGGTTACGGCTTTTTGTGGCCCGATAGCATTTATCGGTATCGCCGTGCCCCACATGGTTCGAATGCTCTTCCCGACCTCCGACCACCTGCTGCTTATACCACTGGTATGCCTGATGGGTGCTGGCACCATGCTGTTTTGCGACCTGATTGCACAACTGCCCGGCTCATCCAATTTGCTGCCGATCAACGCAGTTACATCGCTGGTGGGAGGCCCAATAGTAATTTGGATCATTATAAGCAGGCGTAACCTAAAGCATTCAATCTGATGGCAGGCACTGTGGTAATGGCGTTGGCGGGCCTTGCGGTGGGGTACATTGCAAAGGGTGAAAAAAAATCACTCATTAAAAATCTGAATCTGGATGTCAGGCGCGGCGAAGTGGTGTGTTTGCTGGGGCAAAACGGCGTTGGCAAGTCGACACTTTTACGCACCATCGCGGGTATTCAGCCTCCGCTCGAGGGTTCCATTTTTTTCAATGAAAGGAATTTGACTCAAATGAATCCGCAGGAGCTGGCATGGCGCATTAGCATAGTACTTACGGAAAAAGTAACCGCCGGAAACCTCTCCGTATACGACCTGGTGGCCTTGGGAAGGTACCCGTACACAAACTGGCTGGGAATACTTTCCACTGCCGACAAAGCCACTGTAGATGAAGCAATAGCCCTTACAAATATTAACTACCTCTCGGAGAAAAAAATAGGTGAACTTAGCGATGGCCAGTACCAGAAGGCCATGATAGCCCGGGCAGTAGCGCAGGACGGCGAGCTGATGATACTGGATGAGCCTACCGCCTTTCTCGACTTGAACAACAGCGTCGAAATTTTTCTGCTCCTGCGAAAATTGGCTTATGAAAAGAATAAAGCCGTTGTAGTATCCACACACGACTTTCACCTGGCTATGCAGTTTGCCGACAGGTTGTGGCTCACCAACTTTAACAGCCCCCTTTATGAGGGCCTGCCCGAAGACCTCGCCGTGAGCGGCCGGCTGGAAGAAAGCATGTTTCACAAAGGCTTTGAGTTGGACTTGCTAAATGGCAGGGTGATTTTGCCGGCGGGTACAAAGGCATCTGTTTCATTAGTAGCCGGCATGCCAGCTTACGAATGGACCAGGAGAGCTTTGGAAAGGGATGGCTATTCAATTTCGGAGGGAAACGACTCCATGATGATTGAGTCGTTTTCGAAGGAAAACATTATTTACTGGCAGGTTGGTCGCCAAAAATTCGCTTCAATTCAGGCACTCCTCGGCTTTTTGAATAACCGCATACCGCAAGCCGATTCGCTGTAATGCACTGAGTTTCCGGTCGTCTTTCATTGCATAACCGGTAAATCACTCAGCTTGATCAGATTTTTCTTTCTTCTACTTTTTTTGTCCTTATCGTGGCACGTGTCGTTCTCCCAAACCAGCCAAAGCAGATTTAAGGACCGGCGTTTTCAGCTTTCCTTTTTTCCGGGTATTGGCACCAATGGAATGGAAAGCGGCCACTACTTTAACAAATTTTCGCTGAATATATTCGGAGGCATTTCGGCGGGAAACTACCACCTTGAGATTGGTGGTGTGTCGAACGTAAGCACTCAATCGAGCACCGGGCTTCAAATAGCCGGCCTCGCCAATGTAGTAGGCAGCAATACCTACCTCAATATTTCGAAAGGCGAAGAACTAGCACTGGTGGAAGACGGCTTTTCTGTTGACATGAAGGGCATTCAGCTCGCAGGAATGCTCAACTACGTTAGAAATAATTCAGAGGGCATTCAGCTTACCGGTGGTGTAAACTTCAACAATGGCTATATGCACGGTTTTCAGCTGGCAGGGCTGGCAAATATGGCTGGCAAACAAGCTTTCGGCGTTCAAATAGCTGGGTTGTACAACGTGGCACTACGCGGGATGACCGGCAGCCAGCTATCGGTGCTTTTTAACTACACCTACGGACAGCTCAGCGGCTTGCAACTAGGACTAATAAACAGGGCGGTGATGATGAATGGGAAGAATTCCTTGCGACCGTCTAACGACAGGGGGTTTCAGCTCGGGCTAATCAACATAGCCAGCGAAATGGATGGCACGCAGATCGGGCTAATCAACTTCGCCGGTAAGTCGCACGGTGTCCAGATTGGGCTCATCAATTTTTTTAAGCCCGGCCCGTACAGGGGCTCTTCTACAGGTAGCTACGGCGCACCAGTAGGTTTGTTGAACATAGGCTCCAACGGCAGCCATATACGGGTGTATGCCGATGAGCTTTTCCTCACCACGATTGAACGCACAACGGGCAATTGCCAAAACTGCACCTTTACTCCCTCTCAAATGCCATTCAGCGGACGGTTTAAGGTGATGAACCAGAATGCACTGATTTTTGCCTACAACCACTGGCAACAATACAACGCCGAAGTAAAGTGGGGCATAGGCTATGGCTTTACAAAAGTATATTACAACAAATCTTCGATGATCGGCGGCGACACGAGAAACGGACGGTTTATGCTGAGCTGGGGCCTGCGGGCAATGCACCTTAACAGGACAGAAAAGTTTGACAAGCAGTTGAGCCTGTTGACGCGGGCACATATAGAAGCCGGCTTCGGAAGCAGGTGGGCACTGAGAACACTGATGCAAATGCTTCAGGGAAGCATGTCGGGCAAGCCCGATATACGGGGAAAACGGGGGCCGCTGCTCTTTGGAGGCGTTTCGCTCAACAACTATCTGCATACCGGCGAAGATCTTAGAAGAAATTTTGAAATAGCACCAAACAAAGAACAGGGACTGAATCTCCAGTATTGGCCGGGCTACAGCTTTGGGATTCAGTTTTAAGCCATTTCACCCTTTCCTTTTGCAAATGAAAAAGTTTGACGGGCCCGGGCGCAAAATACCCGCATCGGTCTCTTCAAAGACAATCGAACTTTCGCCGGAATTTGTAAGTTTGAGGCCATTATGGCACACATAGTCATTATCGGAAACGGCATTGCAGGAATTACCTGTGCCCGTCATATAAGAAAGCGCAGCAGCGAAGATAAAATCACCGTAATATCAGCTGAAACCGAGCACTTTTTCAGCCGCACCGCCCTCATGTATGTATTTATGGGGCATATGGAGTATCATCATATCAAGCCTTACGAAGACTGGTTTTGGGCCAAAAACCGGATCGACCTGGTTTATGGATTTGTTGAACAAATTGACACCCAAACCCAAAATGTGCGGCTAAAAGATGGCCAAACCCTGGCTTACGATAAGCTGGTGCTGGCGACTGGCTCTCAGTACAACAAATTCGGCTGGCCAGGGCAGGATTTAGCCGGGGTTCAGGGGCTCTATAGCTACCAGGACCTGGAGCTATTGGAAGAAAATGTCAAAAACTGCAAAAGAGCGGTAATTGTGGGCGGAGGGCTTATAGGCATAGAGCTGGCTGAAATGCTGCTTTCAAGGAAAATTGCCGTAACATTTCTCATACGGGAAAATGGTTTCTGGGACATCGTGCTGCCAGCGGAGGAAAGTGCTATGATCAACAGGCACATAAGGGAACATCATGTAGACTTGAGGCTGGCAACTGAGCTGAAGCAAATCGGCGCCGGAGCCAAAGGAAGGGTAGCCGCAGTAACAACCACTGCGGGAGAAACGATTGCTTGCGAACTCGTAGGGCTAACGGCCGGCGTACGGCCCAATATAAACCTGGCGGCGAATTCGGGGATAGAAACCAACCTTGGCATTCTTGTGGACGAATACCTGGAAACCAACGTACCCGGCGTTTTTGCTATTGGCGATTGTGCCGAACTGCGGCGGCCTCTCCCCCACCGACGGGCTATTGAGCCGGTTTGGTACAGCGGCAGGATGATGGGCGAAACGCTGGCATTAACACTCACCGCGAGTCGAACTGCTTACAAGCCGGGCGTATGGTTCAACTCAGCCAAATTTTTTGATATAGAGTATCAAACGTATGGCAATGTACCTTCAAGGGCCAACGAAGGGGAACAATCGCTTTGGTGGGAGCACGGTGGTGGAAAAAAAGGCATTAGAATAAACTTTAGAAAAGAGACCCGCATCGTAACAGGCATAAATGCCCTGGGGATACGGCAAAAGCATGAGGTGTGGGATCGCTGGATTTCGGAGCAAAAAGACATTGGCTACGTATTGAACCACCTGGAAGAGGCGAATTTCGATCCAGAGTTTTTCGAGCGGCATGAAGAAGAAATCCGGCAAACTTTCGTAAGCCAATATCCAGCTCCGGAATTGTCTCGAAAAAAGAGAAAAAAAGTATTTGGTGTGTTCTAAAAATGAAGATCTAAAGAATGAAAGCGATACAACTTACAGGCCTTGCTCTTTTCATCGTCGGCTTCGGACTTTTTCTTAGCGCTTTTTTTATGGCCGATTACCGTATTTCTAAGGCTGACTTGCTGAAGGCAGCAGGGGATACCGGAAGAATAGAAGGCGTATTAATGTATGCGCCCGAGCTCACGGACAACACATACAAGACCAACTTCGCCTTCCTAAAAGTGCTTCAAAAAGGGATTAACGGCTTTAATGCACAGCAGCTTAAATTTTTTGCCATTGAGGAAGCTCAGGTAAATGTGCTGGTACGTGAAGCCGGCGAGCCTCCTTTTACCTTTTCGATGGATTTGCTGGAAATGGTGTTCCCGAAAATTCACCCGATAGCTCGGTTTAAGAGAGAAAAGTTTGAAGAGTATGGTAGCTGGATTGATGGCAAGGAGTACACGTCGAGGGAGGATTTCAAAAAAGACCTGATGAGTATTGCCGGCAGCATTAGGAAGTACGGAATAATAAACGAGGTAGGCATAGACAGGTATAAAGCGAAAGATCTGCGGTATGCTGCCACCAAAGCGGCCTCATCCGGCCCGGTGAAATCTAACAGAAGCCTTTTTCTGTGGCTATGCTACGTGCTACCCATTGCTGGCGCTATGATGTACCTGCTGCCGAAGTATAAAACCGACGGCCCTCCCGGCGTGAAAAACAATGGCGTTTTCCACAGCGCCTTAAAAAACCGCGGTTGGCTGGGCATATTGCTGGGCACATTTCTCATCGTGTTTTATATCGTATTGTATTTCTACCCGGAATACATGACCGAGTGGATCATTATGGTGGATCCGGTGAGCGAATTCATAAAGGGAGAAGAGGCTGGCAGATTTTTCTTGTACGGCTTCATTTACACGCTGTGCATACTGGTAATGGGCGTAAGAATGTTTATCAAATACCGGCACAGCAATTATCAGATGATCCGCACCGCGTCGGTTATGTTCTTCCAGCTTTGTTTTGCCTTTCTGCTGCCCGAAATATTGCTGAGGCTGAATAAACCCTATTTCGACTTCAAAAACATATGGCCGCTCGACTACGATTTCTTTTTTGATAATGAGTTAAACACGCTGATTGCAAACGGCACTCTCGGCATTTTTATGCTTGGCTGGGGTATAGCTCTCATTATCATAGCAGTACCGGTATTCACTTATTTTTATGGCAAACGCTGGTATTGCTCGTGGGTGTGTGGCTGCGGTGGCCTGGCCGAAACGCTCGGCGACCCTTACCGCCAGCTTTCCGACAAGTCGCTCAAAGCCTGGAAAATCGAGCGATGGAT
>CBFGTI010000119.1:0-16502 GCA_965651695.1 uncultured Imperialibacter sp.
TGTCAGTTCGCGCACTGAGTTTATCGAAGTGTCGAGAAATTTGTCAGTTCGAGCTTGTCGAGAACACCACACTCGGGTCCACCGCGTACCTCCCGAACTTCTTACCATACACTGCTACGCCGCCTTCTCCTTCGGTTCTTAGCTCCACTACAAGCTTACCTGTAAGAGCTGCGTCCTTTAGCATTCTTTTCGTTACAGGCACCTTCACGAGGTAGCCGTACGATCCGGCCTCCCGCAGCTTTTTATCCTGCAGCTGGTTGTGCCACGAGAGTACCCCACGATGGTCAGCCGGGTCGTCGGCAAGCTTTACGGTTTGTACCTTGCTGCCGTTGATCCAGATGGAAACCGTGGAGGGAAACATCGTCTCATCGGTCATCGGGTAGCTGTTTGGGTTGGCACTTGGTTCGGCACGGGCACCAAGCATCCAGTCCTTGTCGGTGTCGAACTCCTGGCGGTCTTTGGCAAACAGCTCCTTGGCCGAAAGCTCGGCAATGAAAAATGCTTCTTTTGCATTGCCGGCATTAGTGATACCGCCCAGGTCGAATGTATACTCAAAAAAGCCCTTTCCGGCTCCATTCACTTTAAGCCCGTCCAGCACCTCCCATTGTTTTTTGCTCCATTCAGCATTGGTAAAGTTTTTAGGCGATACACTCACTACCTGTACGCCAGGAGCTTGCCCGCCTTCAACCTCAAACACCATAAAGTTGCGGTGCAGCACCTTGCCCGCCTGGTTTTCGAGCCGCAGCTTCAGTATCGAAACACCGGCGTTTTCAGGCATTTTCACCTGCAGTGCGCTGGGGGCCGACTGTATCCATGGTTTATATGCAATTTGCTGTGTGCCCTGAGTTATTTTAGTTGTTTCCCCAATGGCATTGGTGTGCGCCAGCTCATACACCAGCTTCAGCTGGCTGCCATAATCCTGGCCCGACATATCCGAAAGGTAAAGTGGCACGCTCACTGTTTCGCCCCCTTTCACAGTCTTGCTTATTTCGTTGCCGGTCGATAGGTACACCAGCGAATGGAAGTCGTTCACCGTCATGCCATCCACCAATTCACCCATTCCGCTTTCCTTTTCCGAGCGGTCGAAGCGCCAGTAGCCGTTCCATTCGTTTATCACGTCGTGGTGCTCGGTGTACAGCCAGCCGGCCATTTTCGGGTACTTGCGGAAGGTGTTCATCATGCGGTGGTAGTCCCACGTCCAGTCTACGTCGCCGGTGCTGCCGTCGTAGCCCCACACATTGCCGCACTCGGAGTTGATGTTGGGCTGGCGGCCTTGTGTAAAGCCCTCTTCAAAGTCGAAGCCGCTGCCGGGGTAGGTGTTTTCCACCAGGTTTTTCATGTAGCTTTCCCACTCCCAGCCGGGCAGGTAGGCGTGCCACGAGTTAATGTCGGTTTCGGTGTGGCCGGCCCCGCAGCAAATGGAGTTGTCTTCCACCAGGCGTGTTTCGTCGAGCGACTTGGCCAGGTAGTACATGCTGGCCACCCACATTTGTGTTTTGGGCAGGTAGCGGTTGTGCTTTTTGCCGTCCACTTCCACGGCCGTCCGCAGCCCCCAGGTTTCGTTAAACACGATCCACGAGAAAATGGATGGGTGGTTGTAGTCTCTTTTGATCATCTGCCGCAGGGTGTATTCCGACTCTGCCTGCATTTTTTCGTCGGGTTCGCCCCAGCTGTTGGGCAGGTCGGCCATTACCAGCAGCCCCAGCTTGTCGGCCCAGTAGAGCTTGCGGGGCACTTCTACTTTTATGTGTACACGAATGCCGTTGAGGCCAATCGACTTGCTACGTTCGATCTCTTCGCGCATAAACTGATCGCTTGGGAAGGTGTAGAAGCCCTCGGGGTGGTACGATTGGTCGAGCGTAAGCTGCACATAAATGGGCTCGTTGTTCAGCGCTATGTAGGGGTAGTCGGTGCCGGGCAGGTCCACCACCGATATTTTGCGCATGCCGAAGTACGACTTTACCTCATCGTCGCCGAGTTTGGCCACGGTTTCGTAGAGGAACGGATCTTCCAGCGTCCACAGGTGCTGGTCGGGAATGGCGATGTCCAGCTTCACCTTGTTTTCGCCTGCGGGAATGGTGGCCTGCTGCGAGAGGGGCGAGGCCGCACCTTTTATCTCGATTTCGAAAGGGAGATCTTG
Organism: uncultured Imperialibacter sp.; assembly: GCA_965651695.1. Classification (GTDB taxonomy): domain Bacteria; phylum Bacteroidota; class Bacteroidia; order Cytophagales; family Cyclobacteriaceae; genus Imperialibacter. Next base: position 2,141 of record CBFGTI010000119.1, read on the forward strand.
CTTGGCATCTTCAGGCAGGTAGGCGGTTACGGTTACCTTTTTGTTGTCGATGTCGGGGGTAAAGTGCACGGCGTCGAGGTAGTTTTGCCCACGTGCTTCGAGGTACACCGTTTGCCAGATACCCCGTGCGTTGCCGTAGCCCTGCTTGCCGTAGAGGGTGAAGTCGCGGCGCACATCGTCGGCCTTTATCACCAGCTTCTGCTTCTGGCCGGGCTTTACGTGTGGGGTAAGTTCAAATGAAAAGGGCACGTAGCCGCCCTGGTGGGTGCCCAGCAGCTGGCCGTCGAGCCATGCAGTGGTTTCCCAGTCGGAGGCGCCAATGGTAACGAACACCCGCTTGCCGTTCCATTCGGGGCTAACGGTTATGTCGCGCTGGTACCAGGCAATGTCGGCATCGTCTTTCACGCCCGATAGTTCGGAGCCCCACGGAAAGGGCACGGTGATGGTTTTGGAGAAGGCCGTGTTGCCCGATTGCCAGTTTTTGCTTTGGCCCTCGTTGTTCTGGTCGAACTCAAACTGCCACTGGCCGTTGAGGTTTTGCCATTGGGCACGTTCAAAATCGGGGCGGGGATGCTCAGGCAGCGGTATTTGCTGCGCCACGGCTGATGAAACAAAGAGAGTAATAAACAGAAAGGGGAGAAGTCTGGATCTCATACAAAATAGCTTAGTAGTGTAAAAACAAAGAAGGGGACTAATCTATAAAAAGAGAATGGCTTTGGCTAACGGAAGTGTTTTGGTGTTTGGGTGTTTAAGTTTGTCGGTCGAGGCTTTCATTGAATGGGGGAGTACTTGGATTGCAGAAATGTAACGTTTAAGTTACCTTTGTGTCGATGGAGAAAGTCAGGGAAGTTATAGCCTACCGGGACTATTTTGAGAACTTTTTAAAAAAGCAGGACCAGAAAGTCCAAAACAAGATTTATAAGGTAATTGAGGCTATTGAAACACTGGAGATGGTGCCTCCAACTTACCTGAAGCCAATAAAAACCAAGAAAGTCGCAGAAAACTTTTCTCCAAGACACTAAAAGCTGCAGCCTGTAAAGAGTGCCAGCGGCACGATGTATCTTTTCGGCATAGATTTCAATCTATGGCGTAGCTAAAGCCACTTAAGTCCAAAAAAGGACTTTTTGAGGCTCGGATACCAGGATCCGATTCCCGGGGAGTGTTTTTTTGATGGAGGCAGCCCCGTCATTTTATTGAATGGCTTTCAAAAAAGCCGCAGAAAACTTTTCTCCATGAAACTAAAAGCTGCAACCTGTAAAGAGTGCCAGCGGCACGATGTATCTTGTCGGCATAGATTTCAATCTATGGCGAAGAAAAAAACTCCAAAGGCAAAATATCAATCCCTCCAATGGCACGTGACCGCAGCCAGAAAAAAATGATAAGGCAGGGAAGCTGATGGATTCTTACTATGCTGAAAAGGAACTTGAAAAGACGAAAAAGAAAAAGCCATGAATACGAAAAACTGGAAGGATATAAAAGATGACATTTACGGGGAGAAGGGTACCCCTAGGAGGGACGAATTGGATAGAGAAATGGAGCCCTTTAAAATAGGATTGCTCCTCAGGAAAGCCAGAGAAGAGAAAAATTTAACGCAGGAGCAATTGGCCGGACTGCTGGACAAAAAAAGAACCTACATCTCGCGGGTGGAAAACAATGGGAGTAACCTGACGCTAAAGACTTTGTTCGATATCGTTGAAAAGGGATTGGGAGGAAAGGTTAGAATTTCAATTGATTTCTAAGAAGCGGCCGACGCCACCTGGGAGCAGGCCGATCAAATGGTTTCTGAAATAGACAAATCCTGGCGGGCAAATAACGGGGATAGGTTCATTAAAAGAAGTTGGTTGTTGACTCAAACATTGTGTTCAGCGCCCTTCTGAATACCTACACCGCCAGCCAATCAAATTCCCCACTCCACCACCTACCCCTCCACCGCAGTCAAAATTCCCCCGTTCACCAGCCCCAATAGCCGGGGCAGGAAGTTGGTACCGTAAGCGCCACCGGTAAACACTATCACCGTATCTAAAGCCGGCACCACTACAATCAGCTGGCCGCCGTTTCCATTTGCTGCAAAACCGCATTCACCGAGGGTGGCATTTTTTTCAGGGGTGAATTCAAATCAGCACCAGAGGCAAAATACCTAATTCTAGGTATAAATCTTTTTAATGAGCGCCCTATTATTGCCCTTCTTAAATAAAAAAAGGCGCTAAAAGCAAGCGCCAGACAGCGAATGGAACAATTGCTAGTGCACGGGAAAGTAAAGCAACAGCAGGAAAAACCTGAAGAACTGCCGGGGCGGGTGGCTGAGCAATACCACAAAGGCAAAAACGCATGGAGCTTTAAGAGAAACGCTTTAGTAAATGACGGAAACGCAGCGGGAAATGATAAAACCGCAAGGGAAAATGACAAAACCGCGTGAAAAAATGATAAAAACGCTCTCCGGAACGGGAGAAACGCAGCGGGAAATGATAAAACCGCATGAGAAAATTATAGAAACGCTCCCCGGAATGGGAAAACCGCATAGGGAAATGACAAAACCGCTTAGTCCGACAACAAAAGGGAGCATATGTGTGTGAAGCGGCTAAAACCATTGCGGTAAGCATAAGCCAGGAATAATTATTTGTTTAACTAAAATCATATCTATTATGACCAATCAGACTATCGAAAGCAAGTTGCTTTTCGCCAACTCGGTGATTACCAATGCGGGCAAGCCCCAGCTAGCGGAACCGCTGGCAAGCTACGGGTACGATGAAACCCGGCTACAGGAAGGAAGCCAGCTGCTTGCCAACGCTGAAACACTGCAGGCAGCACAAAAGAGGGAGTACGGTGAGCAATACGCGGCCACCGATGCGCTCGATGCCGCCCGGACAACTGCCAACGGCTTCTATATGCCGCATGTAAAAATCGCACGGGTGGCGCTCGCCAAAGACCGGGGCTTGTGGGAGTCGCTGCTGCTGACCGGCGACCGGGCACAAAGCGACTCCGGCTGGCTGAAGCAGGCTAAAACCTTTTATACCAACGCTATTGCCTCCCCGGATGTGCAGGAGAAGATGGGTAAGTACAATATTACGCTGGAAAAACTGCAGGAAGGGCAGGCCGCCGTGAAGGATGTAGAACTGAAGCTGGCCGCCCAGCTAAAGGAAAAAGGAGAGGCCCAGCAGGCTACGGTAGACAGAGACTTTGCCTTCGACGACCTGCAGGAGTGGATGAGCGAATTTATCGCCATAGCCCACATAGCCCTCGAAGACAAACCCCAGCACCTCGAAATGCTGGGCATAGTGCAGCACTAGATTGATGTTTTCCATAGGTCATGGAACAGCCCTTGCTTGATAGGCGGGGCTGTTTTTTTTGGGGAGGAGGGATGTCATTGCTGGCGGCAGCAGATAAGTTAGCCAACCACCTACTGAAGCTTTTGATTCAAAATGTGTATTTTTGGACTATGAATTGGAATGAAAGAATTGTTTCCGACAAAAATGTGCTCCTTGGCAAACCCATAATTAAAGGGACACGGATTTCAGTTGAATTCATACTGGAGCGCCTTGCCAATGGATGGACTGAAGAAAAGATACTCCAATCATATCCACATCTAAAAAGGGAAGATATTCAGGCGGTTTTTGCTTATCTGAATGATTGTGTAAAAGATGGTTTGGTAGTTGAGCTGCGAAAAAGAGCGAGTTGATGCGATTTCTTGCCAACGAAAACTTCCCCGGCCCAAGTATTGCCCTTCTAAAAGAAAACAACATCGACATAAAGTCGATCGCTCAAACCTCTCCTGGTATTTCTGACGAACAAGTGATGAACCTTGCTATCAGTGAAAGTCGGGTCATCCTGACACATGATAGCGACTATGGAGAGCTAATATTCAAGCTTGATTATAGGCCTCGTGAAGGCGTAATTTATTTTCGGTTGTTCGATTTTGAACCGGACGATCCCGGAAAATTACTTTTACAGTTAATCGGCACTGATTTAGAGTTCAGCAGCCGGCTGACAGTGGTGGACGCCCAATCCATTAGGCAGCGCCCGTATTGAGCGTGGCGTAACAAAATAGAAGACAAACCCCAGCACCTCGAAATGCTGGGCATAGTGCAGCATTAAAATTTAAGTTGTTTTCCATTGACTTCGGACAGCCCTTGGTTGATAAGCGGGGCTGTTTTTTTTGGGGGGGGTGAAGCGTGGCGGCTGCTGGATGGAAAGAGCAGTGACATCCCTTGAACAGCTGGAGTTTCTGTGGACAGGGCGGCGTGAGGGGACCGGGGCTTTGGTTGTGACCCGGACTTATTTTGGCGGAGCTGAGGCGCTGGATCGAACCAGCAGTTGGTGGAGTAAATAGAGCTAAGTTCTTGGACTAACGGAGGCTAGCTGGCCCCGTGAGAGTGGGGTGATTTTGATTAGATCCAATAGGCCTTGGTTCAGAGTTAACAGTAAGGAAATGTACGATCGGGTTAGCGAACCTCTCCAAATTCAGAAAACTTTACTAGATTGACTGGTGATATTCAACGGTCAGGATAGTCGCTTTTTTGGATAAAAAATGGCCTCCTCAAGTTTTGATGTAATAAGATGAAAGTAAAAGAAATTAATATAAAGAATTACAAGTCTCTTCAGGACGTAACATTTAAACCGTCGGATCTTACGGTTCTTATAGGGCCTAATGCGTCTGGTAAGTCCAATTTCGCCAACTCCTTATCTTTCCTTTCCGAGGTATATAGTTTTGGTCTTGAAACTGCAGTAAAAAGGAAAGGCGGATATGAAAACATTGCCTTGCGCAGAAAATCCAGATCAAGATCGGCAGTCGAATTTTCCGTTTCGTTAGTTTTCGATGAGACTATAAAAAGTAAAAGATTTTATTTTTATCCGACAAGCAAATCCGGTAAGGGTAAGCTTCTTCTCAAACACAGGTTTTCATTTAAAGCTAAGAGCCGAGACATTAAGTCAGACTTCATGGTTGCGTTCGAAGAATTCTCTGTGTATGATCTAAAATCTAAAGGTGAATTCCTCGCGAGGATATATAGGAATGAAAATAACGAAATTGTTTACGAGGAGAATAAATCCACAGAATTTACCAAGCCTCTTAAGGAATCTTTAGACTTCCTTACCGATGGAAGTTCCAGAATAGGCCGCCAGGAGCTATTTTTGTCTAATCTGAGATATTTTTCAATACAGTTTTTGCTGAGTGAAGAGATTAGGGAATGGCAAATTTTTCAGTTTTCTTCTCAACAATCTCGACTTTCAGGTGTCCCTACACCAAACCCGCAGCTTTCTACTGACGGTGAAAACCTACCTGCGCTTGTAGATTGGCTTAAAACTCATCAAAAGGATAAATGGGAAGTTGTTTTGTCTACTATGAGAGAGGTTGTAGAATCAATAGAAGATATAACCACCGACTATCTGCACAATCAAAGACTTGGTCTTTTTTTTCATGAATCTGGGTACGGAAGACCTTGGACTGCAGAAGATGTTTCAGACGGGACCATTCTGACTTTAGCTATCTTGTGTTCGACGGCCGACCCCAGGTCAAGTTTGATCTTAATTGAAGAACTTGAGAATAGTTTGCATCCATGGATTATAAGAGTTTTAGTCGACTCCTTCAGAAAACTGAGCAAAGAGAAAAACATCATTCTTACCACTCATTCCCCTATCTTAATTGACATGTTAGAGCCGAAAGAAATATGGACAGTTTCCAAGCCAGGAACGGAAACGAAAATAGAAAAATTGATTGACATTGCTGGCGATCTGGAGAAAAATTGGAAAAACGGGGTGTATAGAATATCTGAGTATTTGGATACCGGATTGGTGCCTCAAGCAATTCCTGGTCATAACTAGTCGCTATGAAGATCGGGATTATAACTGAGGGGAGGCAGGAACTGTTTCCCCTCGACTCCATTAACAAGAGGATTAAGATTCCCAAAAGTACAATTGTCGGGACGTTGTATGCTTCACTTGACCCTAAAGCCACTCCTAGTCAAATCGCAAAAGCGGCTGAGTCAAGGGTTAAAATCCTGCTTAGTAATAAAGGGGTGGATCTGATAATACTCTTAGTCGACAAAGAGAATCAACAGAAATGCCCTGGTGAAATAGCTGAAAGTATCGAGAGCGCATTTAAACGGATGGGTTATCATAACGTAAAAGCTGTTATTAAATGTAAAATGTTTGAAAATTGGCTAATTGCAGATATAGGAGCGATCAAAAAGATGGATTCCAGATTTAGCTGCGGACAATCTACGATCAATAGAGTTGTACCGAATAAAGCCGATGACATCGACGGATTATCTGAGTTAAAAAAGATTGTCAGAGGTAAGTCTTACGATAAAAAAAAAGATGGACATAAAATTTCAACACTTGTTGACCCATTAGAAATTGCCAAAAACTCTAGATCTTTCAGGAGATATCTCAGAGTTTTAAAACATCCTGCATATCGCGACCAAAGTAAGCGCCCTTAAGATAAACCCGATCGTTCTGATAAACTCAATCACCTTCTGCAGCAGTAGGTGGAGCAGTTAGTTTTTTGTCAGCACCAGATGCTGGTGGGGCTTTGGACGTTATGCCTTCGCTCATCATGCCCTCCTTGTCCGATCTTAAACAACCAACTCCCATCCCCACATCCTACTTCCGGAAAAAACATGCTACCTTGTGCGTTGGTCCGAAGCGAAGGTCTGTGGCTGCAGCCTTAAACCTTGCGGCTCAGGCTTTTTTTAAATGTAGAAACAAACTTTTAGTGCTCATTGAAACAACCCGGGCCTATTGAATTTCTCTTAGCCGATGAACGACGAAATAAAAAAACTAAAGGAGGCACTAGCCGCCTCGCCGGAAAACCAGTACCTGCGGCAGCTTATTCTCGATGCCATGATGAAGGGCGGCTTTTGGGATGCCCTGCAGGCCGAATGCCTGGAGTGGATTACCAAAGAACCCGGCAGCAAAACGGCCAAGCTGGGGCTGGCACAGAGCTATTTTGGCAAAGGCAACTTTAGCACAGCCGCCGTGGTGCTCGACGAACTTATTGGCAACGACCCCAAAAATGTGGAGGCGCACGTGCTGATGTGCCGGGTGCACATGGCCGAGAATAACCTGCCCGATGCCGTAGAGATCTACCGGAAAATTACGGAGCTAAAGCCCGACTTCCACGACAAGGAAATAGAAAGCAAGCTGCTGGTAAATCCTGCAAAGGCGGGGGGCGAAGCAGACGATACTTCTTTTTCCGATGAGGTGGAGTCGAGGATCTTCACCAAAAGGGAGAAAACCACCTTCGAAAACGTGGGCGGCATGGCCTACGAAAAGGAGCAGATCAGCCTCAAAATCATTCACCCCCTCAAGCATGCCGACCTGTATAAGTCGTACGGCAAAAAGGTGGGCGGCGGCATACTCTTCTACGGCCCGCCCGGCTGCGGCAAAACCTACCTGGCCAAGGCCACGGCCGGTGAAATAGACTCGCAGTTTATCTCAGTGGGCATCGACGACATACTGGACATGTACATCGGGCAGAGCGAACGAAAGCTGAACCTGGTGTTTGAGAAGGCCCGGGCGATGTCGCCATGCGTGCTGTTTTTCGACGAAATAGATGCCCTGGGAGCCAACCGCAACGACCTGCGCACCAGTGCGGGCCGCAACCTCATCAACCAATTTCTGGCCGAGCTCGATGGGGTAGACAGCGACAACGAGGGCATCCTGGTGGTGGGTGCTACCAACGCGCCGTGGCACCTCGATGCGGCGTTTCGCAGGCCGGGCCGTTTCGACCGCATGATCTTCGTGCAGCCACCCGACCAGGAAAGCAGAGCAGAAATTTTTAAGCTGGCCCTGGCCGGTAAGCCGGTAGAAAAAATCGACTACGCTGCCCTGGCAAAACTAACCGATAGCTTTTCCGGTGCCGATATCCACGCCTGCATTGATGTGGCCGTGGAAGCCAAACTTCAGGAGGCGATTAAGAGTGGCAAACCTTCGGCCCTGCAAACCAAAGACATAGCAAATGCCATAAAGAAAGTGAAGCCGAGCACCAAAGAGTGGTTTCAAACCGCGAAAAACTACGCCATTTATGCCAACGACTCCGGCATTTACGACGAAATACTTACTTACCTGAAATTGAAATAAGCCCAATGGAACTCGATAGATCCCTCTACAAAGCAGAGCACCTGCTGAAGCAAAAACGGTATGCCGAAGCGCAAAAAGAAGTGCATTCGTACCTGGCCTTCGACCCCGAAAGCACACCTGCTTTAATCATCCTGACCCGTACCTACCTGGGCATGGACCAGGATGAAAAGGCTGATGAAATTGCAGACCAGCTGGTGAAGAGGAACCCGGCCGACCCTGAGATACTGTTTTTGAAAGGAGTAACACAAACCCAGCTGGGCAAAAGGAAGAGCGCCTTGAAATTTCTGAACAATGCGCTGGCTTACGATCCCCTGATAAGCGAGGCGCATGGGCTAAAGGCGGCTATTTACTTTGCAGAGGCAGAGTTTGAAAAAGCAGTGGAGGCGGCCGATGCAGGCCTGCGTATTGACCCTGAAAACGAAATGTGCCTCAACCACCGCAGTATGGCACTGCTGCGCCTTGGCCGCAAAGAGGAGCATATGGAGGCTGACCAGCAGGCCCTGAAAAGAAACCCGATGAACCCCAATACGCATGCCTCGGTGGGCTATAATGCGTTAAAAAAGGGTGAACATGCCAAAGCCAAGGAGCACTTCCGCGAAGCCTTGCGGATAGACCCTAACAATGAGTACGCCCGGCAGGGCATGCTGCAGGCCATCAGGGCCACCAACCCGTATTACCGGCTGTTCCTGAAGTATGTATTTTGGATGCAGGGCCTGAAGCCGCAGGTGAGGTGGGCGGTTATTATTATCGGGTACCTGCTTGTTCAGGCGCTGAACAGGTACGCCGACGACATGGGTGCATTTGCGCCTGTTGCAGAGGGTGTTATTGTGCTGTACCTGGTCTTCGCCATCTCCACGTGGATCATCGGTCCGGTATCCAACATCTTTCTCAAGTTTCATCCCTTTGGCAAGTATGTGCTTTCGGAGGACGAAAAAGCTGTAGCCAACATTTGTGCCGCCTTGCTTTTTGCGGCAATGGCCGGTGCGGTTATCCTACTTACCGTCGACGACCCTACGCACCAATGGAAAAATCTGGGCATTTATCTTTTATGCTCCGGCATAGCGCTCACGGTGGTAGTAAGTTCGGTTGCCGGCTGCACGCTTGAAAAGAGCAAGCGAAACCTCAAAAGGTTCGGAACCGTGTTTGCCGTGGCCTGCGGCATTTTGATAGTGTCGGCAGTAATATTGCCAGGCTTGGCGCTCAAGCTGTTCACCTGGCTGATTTACGGGTTCATCGGCTATCAGTTTTATGCCAATACGCAGGAGTAGTCGCGAAATAGAAGCTGCTTGAGCAAGCAATCCGGGCAGGTAGCCCCGCAAATGTAACTTTGTTGAAGGCTGCTGACATGCCTTTGTCAGTAGACCGTGCTAGTGTTGTAAAAAACACCATTGTATGGACGCACCACTCATAGACAACCACTACCTGCTTGAAAAATTTCCGGGCAAAGGCGGCTGGACCTATGCCGCAATCCCCGAAGTTTTGCAAAATAAGGAGACGCCGTTTGGGTGGGTGAAGGTAAAAGGTTCTATCGATGGCTTTGAGCTCAAAAAGCAGCACCTGGCTCCGATGGGGAATGGCCGGCTCTTTCTGCCTGTGAGGGCGGAAATAAGAAAGAAAATAGGGAAGCAAGCGGGCGATTATGTACATGTAGTGCTGTATGCTGACAACGAGCCTGCTGAGGTGCCAGAAGAAATGCTCTTGTGCCTAAAAGTGGAACCGGCGGCCCTGCAGTTCTTCAATACCCTCAGCGAGAGCGAAAAACAGCACTACACTAAGTGGATTTACTCAGCTAAAACCGACGACACCAGGGTGGAGCGACTGGCCAAAACGCTCGATCGGTTGGTTAAGCACCTGAAATTTTATGACGGGGTGTAGGCCCGAAAACCGATGTGAATTGACAGGCCGCAAGTAACCCGTCGACGGCAGGAATGCCGCACTCCTCGCAAATACACTTTTACGCCCCGGCAAAAGCATAGTTCACCTCATGTCTACCGTCCTCAATTTACTGTACAGCTTATGTATACCTTCAGGATTATGGATTGCGTTGCCTAATAATGATTTTTGAGCCCGCACCAAGTGTTGGTGCTGTCACATTCAAACAGCTGTTTTTTATCTTTTCAATTATGCTCAAAAACATTATTGCCATTACTATCCGCTCGTTGATGAAGCGGAAGGTCTACACTGTGCTTAATATACTTGGCCTGGCAACAAGTATCGCTTTTGCGTTTCTGCTTTGGCTTTACGTGAAAGACCAGCGTTCGTACGACCGGCATTTCGCAAATGCACAGCGAATATACCGGATAAATGCCGACTTCAACATGAACGGCAAGCGCGACATTTACAGTAACGCCCCACGCCCCATTGGGCCCACACTTAAAGCAGATTATCCGCAAATAGCCGCATTTGCCAGAATGTACGGCATGGGCGGGCTCAGCACACACACCTGCTTTCTGGAGGTGGATAAAAAGCGGGTGAAAACCACGGAAATATTTGTGGCTGACTCCAGCGTATTCCAAATTTTTGAACGGGTGTTTGTGGAAGGCGATCCGGCTACCGCGCTGTCGGAACCCAACAGCATTGTACTTACCGAGTCGCTGGCTGTAAAGCTTTTCGGCAGCGAGCCTGCCTTTGGTCAGTCGCTTATTGTTCAGTCGTCGAGGCCCAAAACCGTAAAAGTAACAGGCGTAGTGCGAGACGAGCTTCGCAACAGCCATATTCCCATAGAGGCTTACATTTCGTGGTCTACCTATCCGTACCAGTACGAAATGACACAGTGGTACGGTGCGCACACCTATACCTATATTCTCCTGAACGAAAGCAACAACATACAGGCGCTTCGGCAGAAGGTTCCCGAGTTTTACGAGAAGCACATGAAAGAAACCTTCGAAAACGCCAATGGCACTGCCGACCTTATGTTTCAGCCGCTCACAGATATTCATTTAAGCAAAGAATACGTATGGGAGCCAAATCCGCACGGAAGCGAAACGAACGTGGAGGCACTCTCGCTGGTGATCGTCTTTTTGCTGGTTTACGCGGTTATCAACTATGTAAACCTGGCAACAGCAAGGGCGGTCGAACGGGCTGCAGAGGTGGGCCTACGCAAGGTGTTGGGTTCGCCGAGGAGGTTTCTTGTTTACCAGTTTATAGCGGAGGCTGTTTTGCTAGCTGGTTTTTCAGGGGTGTTCGCATTGCTGCTGTGTTCGGTGCTGCTTCCATATTTCAATCAGCTGGCCGACCTGCAGCTAAGCTTGCTGGTTTTACTCGATTTGAAAAATGTGCTGTATGTATTGGCTTTGTCGGTTTCCATCGGGCTGTTTGCCGGGTTGTACCCTGCTTTTTACCTGTCGTCGCTCAATTCTCTAAGGGTTTTGAAAGGCAAATTTGCCAGCAGCGCAAAAGGCGAACTTCTTAGAAAGCTGCTGGTAACGAGCCAGTACATTATTGCATCTGTTCTCATTGCCAGCATCCTGTTTGTGGGCAGGCAAACCCACTATATCAAAAACAGAGACATCGGCTTCGACCGGGAAAACATAGTGGCCGTAAGGATTCCCGCCGATACCAACGTGTCGCGGCGTATAAAGCCGTTTGTAGATGGGCTCCGAAATATGCCTACGGTGGCCGGCGTAACCAACACGTATTATGAGCTTGAAAAGGAGGCCAACCAATTTACACCCACACTGGAAAATGCAGACGGCACTACTTTCCGAACCGGCGCTGATCTGATTACCGTGGATCCACATTTTCTGGAAACGATAGGTGTGCAGCTGGTGGCGGGCCGCAACTTTTTGCAAGGCTCGGAGGCCGAGGAAGACCGGTCTATACTCATTAATGAAATGGCTGTGAAGAAGTTTGGCTGGGAGGAGAATCCTTTGGGCGGAAAATATGTAGGCTACCCCGACAGTGAGGGCAAGGTGACGAAATACCAGGTGGCGGGAGTGGTAAAAGACTTCAGCCTGGGGGTATCGTACCAAACCATCAATCCGCTGATTATTTTTCTGAACAACGAGGGTGGATCTACCTTGTATATCAGGGCGGCAGCGCATCAGGGCTTAAATGCACTGGCAGCGGCTGAAAGGAAATGGAACGACTTGTATCCGGGATACGGGTTTGAGGTTTACTGGCTCAACGAGTCGCTCGAAGCGCTCTATCAAAAAGAAGAGAAGTTTCTGGGGCTGCTTGCAGCTTTTTCGTTTGTTATTCTCTTTATCGCTTCTTTGGGCATTTTCGGATTGATATCCTATACCACCCAATTGCGCAGGAAGGAGATAGCTATCAGGAAAGTGCTGGGCTCGCCGGCAAGATCTATTGTAATGTTACTCTCAAAGAAGTTTGCAATACTGCTGTTGCTGGCCAATTCGGTCGCTTTACCCTTAACCTATTACCTGGTAGAAATGTGGCTCGACAATTTTTCTTACCGCATCGACATCACGGCGGGGCCATTTGCAATCTCAGTATTTGTGTGTGCTTTTTTCACGGCTTTATCGCTGCTTTATCACACCATGCAAGCTGTGTGGGCCAACCCTGTGAATGCCCTCAGTTATGAGTAGGGGAAGTATTGAAGAGTACTGGCTACCCAGGCGTAAACGACACTGCCCCGTTTAATTTTCACGCCGTCAGGCCGCAATTGTCCACCGGGCCATTGCGGCTTTCTTTTTATAGCGTGAAATTCTGCCCGCGAGGTTTGGCCCGCGTGCCATAGGACTGAAAGCGTTCTAAGTCCCGGTTTATTTCAACTGTCTTTCGTCTTTTCGCATCGGGAGCATTTTGCATATTGTAAGGATATGTTTCAATTTTAACTAATATTCGCTGTTAATTTTAATCTTATTTGAAGCGTATATAAATGTGTTTATACCTTTGAAGCACTAAATGTTAATACAATGCTTGATCCGATCGACCAGAAGATACTGCAGGCGCTTGCGGCCAATGCCAGGATAACCGGCGCGGAAATAGCGCGAAAAATCCATCTGTCGCTGCCGGCGGTTACCGAAAGGCTTCGCAAGCTTGACAAATCGGGCATTATCGACCGGTACACCATACGGCTCAACCGGGCGCAGCTTGGCCTGAAAATCACGGCCTTTATACAGGTATGGCTCGAACATGCGAAGGCCACAGAAGCAAAAGATTACATGCTGCAGCTGCCGGAGGTGCTGGAATGCCACCACATGGCGGGAGATTATGACCTGCTGCTGAAGGTGGTGGTGCACGATACTGCGGAACTGGAAACGCTGCTGTCGGCAAAAATAAAGGGCCAACCGGGCGTTACCCGCACCAGCACTACCATCGTGCTGAGCTCTTATAAGGAGGAAGTGAATCGGTGAGCGGTTTGATTTGTAAACGGCAATCAGTTGGAGGTCGGCCGTCTCAACCATAAGAGCCCGGAAGCGAGACGCTTCACAAAACCACGTCCAAGCGAGACGCTTGAACGATAGTGGATTAGGCGCGGAGGAATGCGTGTGGAAGCGAGACGCTTCGTATGTCTGCGTCCAAGCGAGACGCTGGAACGATGTGTGGAGATCTCGGAAGCGAGACGCTTCACAAAACCACGTCCAAGCGAGACGCTGGAACGATAGTGGATTAGGCGCGGGGAATGCGTGTGGAAGCGAGACGCTTCGTATATCGGCGTCCAAGCGGGACGCTTGAACGATGATGGGACGCTTGAACGATTGAGGTTATTAAAGTTGAAAATTCAAAAAAAGATGATTTACGAAGAAGCAAAAAAACTGGTGCAGGGTTTCGAAGACGGAAGCTTTCCTGCCAAAGACTGGACACACAAAGCGCATTTTGTAATGGCGCTGTGGTACCTGTATCATGAGCCGCTGCATAAAGCCCGGCGGCTGATCAAAGAAGGGATTAAGAAATTCAATGTGCTGAACGGGGGAAAAAACACCGACGATTCCGGCTACCACGAAACCATTACTGAGTTTTACATTCAGGTGTTGGTTTTGTACCGCCTAACGTTCGCCGTAGAAGACGACCTGGAGGCCCTGCTGCGGCAACTGGATCTTCAGCCGTTTTTAGAGAGAGAGTATCCGTTCCATTTTTACACAAAGGACTTGCTGATGAGCCGTGAGGCCAGAAAAAAATGGGTGGCTCCTGATCTCCAACCACTCCTTTCTGCCACGATGGTGCGTGCAGCGTAACTTCGCAGCATAACCCCGGCCCCGCCACTTAGAACTCAAAACTGCCGCCAGCTGCCCTGTAACCTTAAACTATTAAACTGTAAACAGCAACCATAGCAATCTGCCGCCCCGGCACCGCCACTTAGAACTCAGAACTGAAAACTCAG
>CBFGTI010000120.1:0-16390 GCA_965651695.1 uncultured Imperialibacter sp.
GGAGCCCCGGGTCTCTTTAGCTCCGATTTGCTTCACTACGCTGTAGGGCGCAGGCGGCAGATATTCCCCCCGCACATCGCATTTATATTGAATGCTATCGATAAGCGCCTGCGGATGCTCCACCCGCACTCCCAGGGCGAACGGCTTTAGCTCAATAGCAATTTGCTTCCGGTGGAGCAGCTCAAAAATATCACGGGCGGAGTGGCCTGTAGCCAGAATGACTCTGCTGGAGCTTATAGTTTCTCCATTTTGTAATTGAACACCAGCTAGCACCTGCCCTTTCAGCAGAATATCCGTTACCCGCGCATTGAATTTCACCTCGCCGCCGTGCGCCAGAATGCACTTCCGTATTTCAGCAATAATACCGGGCAGCTTGTTAGTACCAATGTGTGGATGGGCCTCAATCAAAATCTCTTTTGTAGCACCAAAGCCGACCAGCAGTTTGAGAATCCGATCCACGTCGCCGCGCTTTTTTGAGCGTGTATAAAGCTTGCCGTCCGAATATGTACCTGCACCGCCCTCGCCAAAACAATAATTCGAATCTTCGTTTACCAGGTGATCGATGTTTATCGCCTTCAGGTCGCGGCGCCTTTCTCTCACATCTTTTCCCCGCTCCAGCACCACAGGGCGCTTTCCCAACTCCATGCACCTCAAAGCAGCAAACAAGCCCGCCGGTCCCGCACCTATTATTATTACCTCTTCAGCGTGCCGCACATCAGGGTAGTGAGGAAGAGCAACAGGTTCCTCGGTAAAGTCTTCGTTGGCAAACACCCTTAGTGCCAGGTTTATTTTGATTGTACGCTGCCGGGCATCAATCGACCGTCTAAGTATCTCGACATGGCGAATTTCGCCGGGTGCTATGCCTGTCTTCTGGCTTACCAGCTTTTTTAGCTCTTCAGGATGGGCGGCCGTTTCCGGCGATGCCTGAATTTGTATCTCTTTTTGCAATGCTTATCTGGAGTTGACAGGCAAAGGTAAATAATTGATGCAGTTATAGGTGCTGAATCAAAATTAGTGGTCTGCTATTGGCTCGGAACTGAGTCCCGCTGTAGGGGCTCGGAACTAAGTTCTGCTACAGGAGGAACGATAGATAGTGCAAGCGGCTCGCCCGGATAGGAATCCTGGACTACTCCAAATGAAGCGTCCGCTTCGCATCGAATCCCAAATAAGTCCAACACGGTCAGAAATTCCCATTTTAGAAACCTTTTCGCCGCACAGTTGTCTTTTGCCTATCAACACGAATAAAAATTAAGCCATGAACAAAACCATTTTTTTAGTAGTCATCGCCCTGCTTTCCCTTAGCTCGTGCTATTACAATTCACCTGGGCCGTATATTATTTTTAAAGACACTTATGCGGAAGTCATTACAGAAGACACCGTAGACGTTGCCGTCAATTCCCGGCACGAACTCTTGGTGGAAGCTGGGTCGGACGGTCACTCTTTTCAGTACCTCACGCAAAAGAATGAGGAGGAAGTGATTGACATTTCAGACTCTGAATTAATCCAGCATTCTTCAAGCGGCTGGGACGGAAACCTCAGCTACAAAAATGTCATCGTGAAATCAAGCTTTCCGGATTCGCTATACACCAGCGGCGATGTATTGAGATTGACTGTAAGGTTTAGTTCGAACAACAGCTGGTTTGGCAGGTCCATTTTTTATCGGGTAAATTAGATGATTTATGTTGCAGAAAGCCGTTTATCAATCCCTTGCTTTTAAAAGCAGCTGCTTGTTCTTATAATTAGGTAAGCTGCCAACACCCGCTTACCTGCCAAATGACCGAAAACAACACCTACCTCATCAGCTCCGCTACCGTTAAGGAAGCGCCAGCAAACTTCATCGACCGGCTGAAGTTTCTCGGTCCGGGGTTCATTCTGTCGGCTTCCATTGTTGGCTCCGGCGAGCTTATTGCCACCACTACCCTGGGTGCTACCGCGGGTTTCACCGCATTCTGGATCATCATTGCCAGCTGCCTGGTAAAGGTGGCCCTGCAGTTGGAATTTGGCAAGTATACCATTGTAACCGGCGAAACTGTTATGCAGGCTTTTAAAAAACTCCCAGGCAGCCGTGCACACAATGGAAAATGGACAATAGTGACCATTTTTGGGTTGATGTCGCTCAAGGTCTTCCAGATTGGCGGTATGGTGGGCGGCTCCGCTATGGTGCTCAATATGCTTATGCCGGGAATCAACACTACTCTCTGGACCGTGTTTGTGGCACTTCTTGTGGCCGCTCTCATTTACAACGGCTACTACCTGCCGGTTGAAAAAGGGTCGCTGGTAATGACTGTTCTTTTTACCCTATTGACAATTCTGTGCCTGTTTTTTCTCAAAAACACCCAGTATAGTATTTCATTGGCCGATGTTTGGAGTGGCTTACAGTTCCACCTTTCGGGCAATATGGTTGCGGTAGCTATCGGTGCTTTTGGCATCACGGGCGTTGCCAGCGACGAAATAATCGCCTACACCTACTGGTGTCGCGAAAAAGGCTATGCGGCCTACACCGGACCCAACGACGGCAGCGCCGAATGGGTAAAAAGGGCAACCGGATGGACAAAGGTAATGTACCTGGATGCCCTTGTGGCAATGATTATCTACACCTCTGTTACGGCGGCATTTTACCTGCTTGGCGCCGCTATCCTTCACCGAAGTGGCAATATTCCGCAGGGCCTGCAAATGGTAGAAACCATTGCCACCATCTACACGGAGTCTCTGGGGCCGGACGTGAAAACAGTTTTCCTTGTCGGTGCATTTTTCGTGCTTTTCTCCAGCGTTTTCGCCACACTCGCTTTCTGGACGAGGCTGTTTGCCGACATCTTCGGCCAGCTGGGGTGGGTAGATTTTTTCGAACCGGCAGCTCGAAAGAAAACTATACGACGTTTGGCATGGGGCATTCCAGTGGCTTGGGCTCTGGCATTTTTCTTTGTAGAATCTCCTGTTTTAATGATCTTGTCGGGCGGCATTATCGGATCGGCGTTGCTGCTGCTGGTAGCTTTCGCGGGCCTCCACTTCCATTACAAACGAAATCAGCCACTCCCAGCCGGCACATTCTATACCGGCGCCCTATGGCTTAGTATTGTTTCAATTGCAGGCATTGCGCTTTACGGTTTGGCGAGAGTATTTCTGGCTGGCTAGCTTTATTTTCACTCTGCAACCGCCATAAGGTTACAATTAAATTACCAATCTGCTCCTTTTCAGGCAGTTTTAACAGGATACCAAAAAAATCGGTAACTTTATTAGGCAACATTCTCTCGCCTTCTGTATGCTCAAAGGGTGCTTGTCGCTATCGCTCGTTTTATTAATGTCGGTGGGCCACGCCGCCTCCATTCTCATACCTATGGACGGACGGCAGAGAAATCACCTGCGGGCTTACGGCATTGCTTACCTTTCGTTGCAAAAAGATCTCTCCGTAGACTGGCTTCTCAACTACAGGGGTGGCAGCTTCTTAATCCCTCATTCGGTGTTTCTGGAAAATGAATGTGCAGTGCGGGGGGTAAGTTTTGAGATAATGAGTGACAGCCAGAGCAAAGCGTTGCTCGCGGAAGTTACCGGGCCGCAAACAAATACCAACGCAGTAAAAATGGAAACCGCCCCCAGAATAGCGGTGTATTCTCCAAAAAACGAACTGGTAGACGACGAAACAGACGCTGTAATTACTGCGCTTGATTATGCTGAAATACCGTATGCCATTATTTACGACCCACAGATTTTAAACGACAGCCTGGCGAAATACGATTGGCTGCACCTGCACCATGAAGACTTTACGGGACAATACGGCCGCCATCTCAGGAGGCATTCGTCGCAAATAGAAGCTAAAATACAGGAGGCCACTGCACTGCAGTTTGGTTTTGAAAAAGTATCGCAGATGAAACTGGCAGTAGCCAAAAAAATTAAGGGCTTTTGTGCCGCCGGCGGCTATTTATTTGCCATGTGCTCCGGGGCCGAAACCTTCGACATAGCGCTGGCAGCTGAAGGTGTAGATATTGTTGAGAGTATTTACGACGGCGACGGCATGGACCCTGATGCACAAACAAAGCTGGATTTTAGCAAAACATTTGCGTTCACCAACTTTACACTTGAGCCGGCACATGCCCGGAGGTTTTCCGACATCAACGTAGCTGAGGGCAGGTCTTATTTTTACGACGAGGGCAACAACTACTTCAGCCTGTTCGAGTTTTCAGCCAAATACGACATAGTACCTACGCTGCTCACACAAAACCACGAATTCATCGTCAAATCTTTTTTCGGGCAAACCACGGCGTTCAGCCACCACAGCGTAAGAAGTGATGTGCTGGTACTCGGCGAAAATGCGGAAGAAGGCGAGGTGCGGTATATTTATGGAGAAATGGGCTACGGCCACTGGACTTTCTATAGCGGGCACGACCCGGAAGGACAGCCCGGCGGCTGGCGAAACAAGACCGACCTCGACATGTACCCCAACTCACCGGGCTACAGGCTTATCCTCAACAATGTGCTTTTTCCCTCAGCAAAAAAGAAAAAACAAAAAACCTGACCGGGTGCACACCACTACTCATCCCCTACCAGCTCTTTCAGCCGGGCAAGTGCTTTTTGGTTGCTTAGTAGCTTGATGTTATCGATAATGTTCTTCTTTTCCTTTGTGGTAAGGTGCCAGTTTAAAGCTGCCCGCTCACTTTGTTTGCGCTCCAGCAAGAGTTCCTCAGGAAGGTTCTCATTGTTATCAAAAATCGTATTCGTATTGTATTCGATGTCGATTTGAAAAATATCGCCGCTAAACCAACTCGTGGCGTAGTCAATGTCGGTATCATTATTAAGGTCCTGAATATTGCCAAGATTGTTGTATACGCTGCTTATCGGTGCCGAAAAATTTTGAATAATCGATTCTGATGCTTTTTTCTCAACCGGCTCATCTTTCTGATGGTCGCGAATGGAGAGAAAAACGACGCCAGAGGTATTTTCAGCTATCCAATCTTTAAATACATACAAAAAGCGTACTGCATCGGATATGCCGTAGTTATCTGAAATACCGGCGTCCATAATTTCCAATGGCGGGTCGCTGGGCAGTTCGATATTCGGGGTTATATACGGAAAGGTGGCGCTCATTCTTAGCGCGCTCAAAAAACGCAGCTCTTCCGCCCCCTGCTCTCTAAAAAAATTACGAAAATCCACTCCTCTGATTTTATTAGACAAGTCCT
This sequence comes from uncultured Imperialibacter sp., assembly GCA_965651695.1. Lineage (GTDB taxonomy): Bacteria > Bacteroidota > Bacteroidia > Cytophagales > Cyclobacteriaceae > Imperialibacter. The sequence continues at coordinate 5,172 of CBFGTI010000120.1, forward strand.
GGTCGTTGTAAGCCGCATTCACCGTCATAAACCCTACGTCGTGAGTGGAGATGTAAAGCTTCCGCCCATCGTTCACAATGGTGGGGGCCATCAAAATCATGGGCACAATCGATTTTGCCTCCACTTCTTTGTATTCGCTCAGCTTCTTTTCCATTACAAACGACGTATTCCTGTTCAGCTGATTTTCGAATGCATAGCCCCTGTCTTTTACATAGGCGCTTCCGTTGTATTTGAAATACTGAAACCGTATGAAAATATCATTTACAAACAAGCTGAAGATCATCGGGTTAAGATTGTCCATGGAGATCTTTTCGAGATACGCCTGGTCCATCCGGTTTTCTACTTCCCCGCTTTTTTCCCTCAGGTAAAGCTCCCGGTAGTAGGATGCGCCCACTATACCCCCGGAGGCGCCGGTAATCAGCATCGTTTTGTCCAACAGCTTGCCGTTGAGCATACTATCTGCCTGTTGCAAAACCCGCATTGTCCAGAGTGCTGAGCGCTGGCCACCGCCGCTCACACACAGAAAGATCATTTTCGGCTTACCACTAGCGCCGCCCGCCGCCATCGCAGGTGGTGCTGTATTTTCAACAGGCGTAATCCTCATGCCTGCACTACTACTATTATTAGTCTGCTTCTGCTTCCAGTTTTCAAGTATAGGAATAATCGCCGCCTTGTCGTCCAAATACTTCTGGTAGGTGTTTACCTTTTTTAACGTTTGAATGGAATATTCGGCCTGTTTGCCGTCGTAATCAAGACCGAAAGCCGGGTGCAGGTTTTTAAACACCTCCATCTTCACCAGAAAATTAAGCACGAGCAGTGCTGCAATGGCAGACGTCATACCCCAGCTACCAAACCAGTAGCGAATAGCGCCCGTTAGCATAATCAACACTGTACCAAACAAAATGCAGCTGGCAGCCGCCGGTATCTGAAAGTAAATATTGTCCATAAAGAACCCCAGCATTAGCACCACCACTATAATCAGCAGTTCGATAAACACCAGGTTGAAGTGATTCTGATCAAATACCTTCAATATGGCTTCCTTATCATAGAAATCGTGCAAGTGCTCGGTAGGCCGCAAGCGAAGCCGGCCGTCCAGGTAATAATCGACATGGTAGCGGCGCCCTTTTACTTCCTTTAATCTCTCAAGGGCTTTCTGCCTGTTCACTTTCACTTTCTTCAGGCGCTTGTCTACACTGCCCGCCAGGTATTTAAAAATGTCTTTGTTGGTAAACCGGAAGTAGGTGTGCAGAAACACAAGCATGGTCACAAACCCCACCACAAAGCCCGAAACTTTGAGAAACATATGGGCAAAGCTGTTAACCTCGTTTTGAAGCTGGAAGTTGATAATAAAGCCCAGGTAGGTGATGTTCACTATGAGCGGCAATAAACTATTGTTGATAGAAAACTTTGTGAAAGGCTTTTCGAGCACGCCGAGAAATGAATATTCGTGCCCGTATAGAATGTAGCAGGTAATATTGAAAGCCACGGTGTACCCGCCAAGCGTAAAACCCACTATGAAAAAGCTCCAGAAGTTTACCTGGTTGAGGTACTCAGGGTCCAGAAAAAGGTAAGGTATGCCTAATACCCGGCCGAAGTTTCCCGTAAATATCATTACAAGGAAAGCCCAGAAGAATAAAAGAAATAAGTTTCTCTTAAGGTGCAATAGCAACAGCTGAACCGGAAAGGAATAAATTATCTTGCTCCACATTATCTTGCCTATCTGAAAACTCCTCGTATACTTTTACATGCCCGTATCATCTTATTCCGATGCGGGTTATTCATCCTTCAACCATCCCATTGATCTTTTCACGGCCTTTTTCCATCCATCGTACAGCCTGTCGCGATCCTCAGTCGTCATTTCAGATTTAAAAACCCGGTCTATCTCCCTGTTTTTTACTATTTGCTCCTGCGTCCACAGCCCTACCTGGATACCCGCAAGAAAAGCGGCTCCCATAGCTGTCGACTCAATTACTTTCGGCCGCTCGACCATCGTGCCCAGTATGTCGGCCTGGAACTGCATGATGAAGTTGTTGGCCGTTGCGCCGCCGTCCACTTTCAGCGTTTTAAGCGACAGCCCGGCGTCGCTTTCCATGGCATTCAGCACGTCCTTCGTTTGATAAGCCATAGACTCCAGCGTGGCCTTCACCAAATGGCTTTTGCCGGTATCGCGGGTGAGGCCGAATATAGCACCACGGGCATACATGTCCCAGTAGGGTGCACCAAGGCCGGCAAATGCCGGCACCACATATACGCCCTCCGAGTCACCTGCTTTCACAGCGAAATATTCGGAATCGGGTGCTTCATCTATCAACTTCAACCCATCACGCAGCCATTGAATTGCAGCGCCGGCTATAAAAATACTCCCCTCCAGCGCATATTCCACCTTTCCCTTCAGCCCCCAGGCAATGGTGGTAACCAGGCCGTGTTCCGATAGCTGCATTTTGGTGCCTGTATTCATCAGCATAAAGCAACCGGTGCCGTAGGTATTTTTTGCCATGCCGGGTTCAAAACACGCCTGCCCAAAAAGTGCCGCCTGCTGGTCGCCTGCAATACCGGTTATCGGGACTTTAACACCGTCCATTTCCAAATCCCCAAAATGCCAGGCTGAAGGTTTTGCTTCGGGCAGCAGCGAGGCGGGGATATCCAACACCTGCAGCAGATGCTCGTCCCACTCCAGTGATTTTATATTGAAAAGCAGGGTGCGGGAGGCATTGGTATAGTCGGTAAGGTGCGCCTTTCCTTTTGTGAGGTTCCAAACCAGCCAGGTATCGATTGTACCAAAGCACAGCTCGCCTCTTTCTGCCTGGCTTCTTGCGCCTTCTACATTGTCGAGAATCCACCGGATCTTGGTGCCGGAAAAATAAGCGTCTATTACCAGGCCTGTGTTTTCTCTGATGTACTTTTCGTGCCCATCCCTCTTTAGCTGCTCACAAATATCGGCAGTGCGCCTGTCTTGCCACACAATTGCATTGTACACCGGCTCGCCTGTTTTGCGGTTCCACACCACAGTGGTTTCGCGCTGGTTGGTAATGCCAATAGCCGCAATTTCAGACGGGCGCACGTTGTGTTCGGCCAGTACCCTTCTAAATACCTCCCATTGCGTAGCCCATATTTCGCTAGGGTCGTGTTCCACCCATCCCGGCTTGGGAAATATCTGCCTGAATTCTTTTTGTGCTACCCCCTTAATCGATCCGTCGGCATTGAAAATGATGGCTCGTGAGCTTGTAGTTCCCTGGTCGAGTGCAACGATAAATCGGTTGTTCATTCTTGTGTTAATATGTTATGTGCACTAAAAAAAAGTTGTGAATGTATCCACAGCATCTAATGTGCCTTCAAATTATCTACTTCGCGCAAAGTTTTGCATCAAAGTAAGAAAAAAATGACAGCCGGACGTATCTTCACCCCACTATTAGCTACCTCAAGCCGCAATCGAAAATGACTTTCGACAAATTTGATCTAATCTCCAGAGATGGTCTGAAACTTTACGGGCAGGCATGGCTGCCCGACAATGAACCCGACGCCGTAATGTGCCTGGTTCATGGCCACGGCGAGCACATAGGGCGCTATGAGCACGTGGGAAGCTTCTTTGCCTCTCAGGGTATTGCAGTATTTGGCGCCGACCTGCGGGGGCATGGCCGCTCCGAAGGCAAGAAAGGGCACACACCTTCGTACGACCACCTGCTGGAAGATGTAGAAGACCTGATGAAAAAAGCGAGAGTTGAGTTTATTGAAACTCCGATGTTTCTCTACGGCCATAGTATGGGAGGCAACCTGGTGGCCAACTTTCTTACCAACAGAAAAACGCTTGAGCTTGAAGGAGCCATACTTACGTCTCCCTGGCTTCGCCTTTCATTTGAGCCTCCAAAGGTGAAAATGAAGTTGGGCAAGCTTATGAGAAAAATGTGGCCGGCTTTCAGCGTGCCGAGTGAGCTGGATGTAAACGAAATTTCCAGTGTGACGGCCGAGGTGCATAAGTATGCAAACGATCCACTGGTGCACGACCGCATTTCGGCGCAGCTTTCGCTTAGCATACTGGAAGCCGGAGAACGTGCATTGGAAAAAGCCACCGACCTTAACATACCCGTGCTGGTGGTTCATGGTGGCGACGACAAAATTACAAGCCCCGATGCGTCACGGCAGTTTGCTGCCCAGGCTCCTGATTTTGTGCAGCTAAAAATTTGGGACAACCTGAAACACGAAACTCACAACGAGGTAAACCAGGAGGAGGTACTACAGTTTTCGCTGGCATGGCTGCGTAGCCAAACCAGTTCACGGCAAAGTGAGTGAATTGCCCTGTAACTTTTGTTAAGCGGGAAACATGTGAGGAGCCTAAAACCGGATCCACCCGCCTACAGGCGACTGCCAAATTGCAGCTATTCGACGTACGGAATAAACCCTTCCTTGAGCTCAGGCACGCTTAGCTCCTGCACATTTTCAAGAAGGTAATCGACAACAGCTTCTTTAAAGCCCATTTTTTTCGAAACCTCAAGCAGATAGGCCCGCTCCTCGGGTTCTACTACACCGTCAGCAGTTACCACCATGCCGCAGTTGATTAGCAGATCCATTTTCTGAGTAACAGAAAGCATTTCCAGAGACCCAGACGGTGTTGGGTTGTTGATCATCCGAACAACCTCCGAATTGGTAGCTCCTTTGCTTGCAGCAAATCTCAACAAATAAGCTTTTTCCTTCGCATCAAATTTATTGTCCGACAACGCCAGTTCTATAAGCAAGCTGATCTGTTTCCTAAGGATGTAGTCCATATCCAAAAAATGATTTCCGCTAAAGATAAATAAAATTTTAAAAACGCTTATGATCATTTTAAAATGGAAAGCCGTACTCCGGCGGGCGGAATACGGCGAATGATACAATACGAAGTGGGTGCACTACTCGGCCCGCAACGTATCGACCGGGTTTATTTTAGCCGCAGCGAGGGCTTTGTAGGTTACCGAGAGCAGCGCAATGGCGATGCTCACCACAATAGCCAGCAGAAAAGTAGCCGGATGCAACGTTACCCGATACTCGAATCCGTCGAGCCATTGCGTAGCATAGTGCCAGGCCAATGGCGCTGCAGCCACAAAAGCTACCACAACCAACACCACAAACTCCCTGGAAATGATGTAAAAAACATTGAAAGTGCCGGCACCCAACACTTTGCGTATGCCAATTTCTTTCTGGCGCTGGTTTGTTACAAAAGAGACAAGACCGTACAAACCCAGGCACCCAATGGCAATAGCTATTGCGGTAAACACACCGATAATCTTTGTAAGGCGCTGTTCGGCCTCATAAAAGCTGCGTATGGTTTCATCAAGAAACTGGTACTGAAACCGCTCGTTGGGAAACACTTCGTTCCAGGCCAGCTCAATCTCTCTAATTGTTTCCTCCGAGTTTTCCATGTCCAGTTTTACGCCTGCTTCTCTGAAAGAATCCGGATTGGTGGCTAAATAGCTGGCCCGCATGGGATCGCGAAGGGAGCTGGTATGAAAATCTTCCACCACGCCTACAATGGGCACAGAGGTATTTTCTCCCTGCAAAAGCCTCTTCCCTATCGCCTCCTGCGGATCGGCCAGACCCATTTCCTGGGTCATTTTTCTGGACACTATTACTTCCCGCACGGTGTCGTCGCTCATAAATTCTCGACCTGCTATTAGCGGCAACTGGTACATGTCTATGTAGTCTTTATCTCCGAACTTCACTTCTGCCATGTAGGGGGTATCGGGCGTGGCCCCTTCAAAATCGTAAGATGTGACCCACCTGCTTCTGGAAGTGGGACTTCCGTTGGCCAGGGAAACCTTCTTCACCATTGGCAGCTTTAGCAGCTCATCTTTAAACACTTGCCCCTTTGCATGTTTGCCCCGGGGTAGTGGTATCGTAATCACGCCATCCTTTGCAAAGCCCAGATCTTTGCTGATGAAGTAGTCCATTTGGGTGAAGATAACGAACAGCCCGATAACCAGCAGCTGGCTGATAAAAAACTGAAACACCACCAGCACTTTTCGCAGCAGGCTTCCTTTGCCCGATTTGCCCGACAGCCCGCTTCTGATAACCTCCGACGGTCGGAAGCGCACCATTACCATTGCCGGATACAACCCTGACACTAACACAACCACTACCGTCAACATCAGTATAAAAGCTATAGCAAACGGATCGGAGAAGAGGCTGAAGCTGAATGGAAAGCCGATCATGTCTTCGATGTATGGCTTCACAAAATAAGCAAGAGGGATAGAAATGGCCAGCGATATTAACGCCAGCAGGGCAGTTTCGCCCAAAAACTGCCCCACCAGGTTTTTCGCAGAGCTTCCCAGCACTTTTTTGATGCCCACTTCCTTGCTTCTTTTCATGGCATTGGCAGTAGCCAGATTAATAAAATTGATACAGGCCGTGAGCAGTAAAAATACGCCGAGCACAATCATGCCAGTGAGCGTAGTGTCGGAGATAGTGCGAGCATTGTAGTTGCTAAACCTGGTATCGAAATGAACCTCGCTGTATGGTTGCGTTTGATACGAGAAAAGCGACGCAAAAAATGCGTTTGTATTTTTCTTGGCCAGGGTGTCTATTTTTGCTTTCATGCCTGTGGTATCGGCGTTGGTCGACACCATCAAGAAAGTGTTGAGAGAGTTGTCGATCCTGTCCCACGCCTCAAAATTGATCTGATCTTTGAACGTTTGAGGGGAGATAAAAATGGTAAAGGGAAAATCAGTATTCGAGGGAAAATCTTTTACTATTCCCGCCACGGTGAGATTGATCTGGCCATCCAGCTTTAAACCGGCCCCAATGGTGCTGAGAGGATCATCGGTACCAAAAAACTTTTTGGCTATGCTTTCCGACAAAAATACCTGGCCAGGAAGAGCTAGCGCAGCCGGATCGCCAGACAGTATTTCGAATGAAAACATTTTGAAAAACTGAGGTTCTACCAGGGCTACGCCTGCATCCTCCGTGAAATTTCTTTCAGTGCCGTCGTTTTGAATAGTAAATTCGCCGGTTCTCCGGTAGTAGGTAAAAGTACTTTCTTCTATTTCGGGGATATCCGACTTCAAAGCCGCTGCCATAGGTGCCGGTGTGGCTGTCATAAATGAAAGACCGTCATTTCTTTTCGCCTTGCTGTTTACCCGGTAAATGCGCTCGATATTCTGATGGAATTTGTCGTAGCTCATCTCCTGTTTTACCACCATAAAAATGATAATGGATGACATGATACCCAGCGTAAGACCGAGTACATTAATAATTGTGAAAGCTTTGTCTTTTTTAAAAACCCGGAGGGCTGTCCGTAAAAATGATTGCATAGATGTGATCCGTTAGTTCACACAATGTACGCACAAGCCAAAGGCAGCACTGTTAATTTCGGGTTAAAAAAGGTTAACAAACGTTAAGAGGGAAATCGGCGTGAGGTGGAGCTTCTTTTGGCTCTTGTATGGGGCAAAAATAGCGAGCCTGCCCCTGGCAATTGCCGGAGGCAGGCCCCACTGATTTTGAATTAATTATCGCTGTTGATAAACTTGAAGAACCGGCTGGTATCTCCGCTTTTCGTCTTTTCCTGGTAGAGAAACTCCAGATCGTTTTCATCGAATATCCGGAAGAAATCCTCCCAGGAGATCTCATCCAGGTTTTCATCCTTTTCCGCGAAATCTATTCGCAGAAGCCCGGAATCATCGGATTCCGTACCATGAACCACGGTTGGCCTCCCTCCTCTTTCTTCAGCCCACTTTCTGATCTTTTCGTGATCGGTAGTGGTTTTGCTTTCACTCTCAACCATATAATGTAACGTTATTAGTTTTCAGAAATAAGAACCGGCTGCGTACAATGAAGTACGAGCAAGTTCCCTTTTACTAAAGACGTGTGTTCGCTGGTTTTTATTTTGTACCGGGCCATTTATGCAAGCATCATCGCACAGCAAAACTCCCTCGGAAGCCCATTTCGGCTCCAACGGGAGCTTTTGTACATTGTAACTGCGGCTTACAGCCCCGCAGTGGTCTCCATCGCCCCTTCGTACAGCGCATTAAAAATTAGCTTGTAAGTAGCCCGTGGCTGCCCTCTGAATTGCGGTCTGAAAGCAAACAACACAATGCTTCCGTTGCCATAAGCAGCTTTAACAACCGCCGCCCTGGAACCTATGTTGGCTTTTTCTCCCATTGCCCAACCGCTCATCAGCAGGTCGTCTTTGGCATAAGTAGCCACAATTTCCAGCGGGGGCTCCGGCGCCTCTTTCACGGTTGGTTCTTTTCCCCCTTCGCCCGTATTTTGCTTCAGTACCCGGCGGTAGGCCCGGCTTTGGTTAAACGATGCGGCCACTTCAGCCTGCACGCCTGCGGCAAGGCTGTGGTTGGTATCCACCACAGTTCTAATGAGTGAACCGGGAATAAAAAACGTATTCGCAGAAAGTCCGTTGGTTGTGCTCCTTAGCGAAAGGCCAAATTGCTCCACAGCGAAATCGCTGGCCTCGTCAAAAGTGATAAGCTGTCCGCCGTTTGCTACGTAGTTTTTAAACGCCTGCAAGCCTTCCAGGCCTATTCCGCCTGTGTACTCCGGCGGCATAAAGCCAAACTGATAGCCGTTGAGTATGCCGGCCGGGCTTTGGTCAGGAATAATGATGGCATCGTACAGCGAAAGGTCACGGGTTCGTACGTCATTGTCGTGCAGTGTGTCTACGGGAAAGCCGTAGTCCTGCAACAGCCAGCGGGTCCAGCCTTCGTCCATGTTGGCCTGCCAGGTTTTGTAAAGTCCAACTTTAGGCAGCTTAATCGACCGTGCTGCCACTGTTGGTCTGGCTGCCAGGCCATTAAAGTCGACGCCGAATGACTTAACGGCCTCCAGCAGGGTAGCATCAGTGGTGCTGCCCTTTTCAATGATAAAAGTGCCGGCAGGCAAATCTCCCTGTTTCCCAGTCAGGCGCGACACCTTTTCGCCTTTGGCGAGCAGGAAGTTGACAGCCTTTACCGAGGCGTTTTCGTTAGGCGACAGACTATATCCGAAGCCTGACTTGCCAGAAATTTTGCCAGCTGTTATCGGTTCACGGGTTTTTATTTCTTCGGTGGCCGCGTCAAACTGCTGCATTACTTTGTCTACTTTCACTCCCATTTGCATAGGCAGTGTCCACCCCGCCAGGTCGTACGGCGGAATGGGCGGCCCGCCCGGCGACGAGCGAAGGTCGGGGTAGTTTTGTTTTTCTAACAGGTCGACCAGATAAGGGCGAAAAGCCTGGGCACAGTACACAACGTAAGACCCGGCGGCATACGACTGCCCGCCCGCCGCGAATGACTTTGTGGCTTTGTGGACCTCCACACCGCCCTGCCGCAAAATGTTTACAAGGTTTCTTGCCTCTCCTTTATCGAACTGGGCAGCGGGAATTACATAGGCGAAGCTGTTTTCCAGCAGCTTGGCTTCTATAGCATCTTTTCCCATCCTGTAAATATTGTACAGGTAGTGGTCTTTCCTGTCGGCGGCAAGGTCGAGTACGGCCAGCGACCCGGTGATCATATAATCCACTGCATCGCGGAAATGAGACTCGCCACCCTTCCATGGGTCGGAGTAGAAAATGTGAGTGCCATCGGTTGGCTTTGAGCCGCCCAACCCGCGGATGTACTTGGGAATTGAATCGGGGTCGTAAAAACGGGGTGTGGGTGTTGCATGACCGGTTTCGGTAAGGATGCCGATCATATTGTGAAAATAAGGCACGGTGCGCATGCCGCCGTTCCACCACATGCTGAAGGTGTGGTAGGAAATTACCCCAGGCATCCGCTCCAGGGCAAAACGGTTGGCCATGGCGGTGCCTACCAGGTTGGTACCTGTAGTAGCGCCGGGGTGAATATTGGGGTTTACGGGGTTGTCGAAGGGCGGCAGAAAAATGCGTGCCCAACCGGGAGAGGTTTGGTGCTGGTTGTACACAATCTGTGGGTACCACTCGTTGTAAAGCACCTCATTTACGTGGTAGCTCTCCGGCATATTGTTCATAAACCAGTCGCGGTTGTTGTCATGGCCAATGTAGTGGTGATACAGCCACGGCGGGCTTGTGGTTTCCCATGGCGTGCCCAAATTTTTCTTATACCAGCTTTCTACAATGTTCAGCCCGTCGGGGTTCATGTTGGGCATCAGTATGAAGATGACGTTTTCGCGGATCTTCCGCATTTCCGCAGTTTCTTCGGTGGCCACCCGGTAGGCCAGCTCGGGCGTCATTTGCGCGCCGGCCCTTTCGGTAGCATGCAGGCCGCCGTCAATCCAAATCACCGCCTTGCCTTCGTCGGCATATCGCTGGGCAGTGGCATCGTCTATCCTTACCCGCGCCAGGTCCTCGCTAATTTTGCGGTACCGCTCCAGGTTTCGGAGGTTCTCTTCACTGGAAATAAAAACGATCACCATCGGTTTGCCAAGGGTGGTTTTGCCTATTTCCTTCATCTGAACTCTCTCGGAGGCGGCGTCCAGCTTCTGAAAATAATCAAGCTGCTGCTGGTAGTTAAACAACTTGTAGTCGGCGCCCACCCGAAAGCCAAAGACCTCCTCGGGTGTGGGGACTTGCGCAAGCGCTGGGCGCCACACGCTACTGAAGCATAAAAAAAGGGTTAATGCAAAAAATCCGGTTTTTCTATTCATAAGATTATCAGGTAGATAAACAATATTCAACTACTGAAATAAGAGCCTGAAATTTTCTAATGCAAGGAATAAAAACAGAATTAGAGAAGCGGAGGATAAATGCTCGATCGGCTTTTGATTTTTCGGATGGACGGGCCACACAAGAACCCGCACGGCTTCAACCGGCTTCATCGGCTGCTGGGTGAAACAATTCATGTTTATTCCTTGTATATTTATTACACAACAATTTTATGAGGTCGCTCGTCATTATCGTTTTTTGTTTGCTGCATGTGCCCGCGCTATCGCAGCAGCAGGAGCCGCCCGGGCTTATAAAAAAGAGCATTTTTTTCGGCGGTGGCAGTTATTATGTGGATGAGATACAAACCCAGGAATTATTTCAGTTGCTTGATACCATTCCCAACCTGGAGCTATACCAGATCAGCATCTATAGCCATACCGACAATATCGGCGGGCGGTTTTACAACAAGTGGCTCTCCGAAATGCGAAGCCAGGCGGCAATGGAAAAGCTGATGATGAAGAACATCCCTATAGAAAATATCTCGATAAAAGCATTTGGAGAAGACAACCCGTATTTCGACAACGACCAGTACGAAGGCAAGCTTCTCAACCGCCGGGTAGATATTATTTTTTGGCCTATC
>CBFGTI010000121.1:0-16320 GCA_965651695.1 uncultured Imperialibacter sp.
GCGGCTGCTCGTTGGTCAAAAGACCCAACGAGGGCGGCGGTGGCGGAAAACTGGATCTTTTCTGATTGGGTTTTATTTGTGATTTGACTTTTGAAGATTGGGATTTTCACCCGCTATACCTCCTGCTGTTCTCGTTCCCATCGTTTCAGAAAGCTCACCGTTTCTTCGTCAGTCAGATTTTCGAAAGTTTCGTAACCCTGCGACACGGCATGGTAGTAGGGGGGCTCGTACAGTATCACCACGTCGTCTACCATATTTCGCAGAATGGTTTCCATTTTTTCACTGGCTACGGGGGCCGCTACTACAATGCCGGCCGCCTTATGTTTTTTGCAAAGCTGAATGGCAGCAAAAAGCGTGGCTCCGGTGGCAATGCCATCATCTACCAGTATAACGGTGCGGCCAGTAATGGATGGCAAAGGATTGCCCATGCGCAGCGTTTGTATCCGGCGCTTAATTTCCGCAGTTTCCTGTCGTGTAGCTTCGGCTATGTCGTCTGTGCGCTGGCTGGCCGCCGGAGTAATGTAGGTGCTTCCGTCTTCGGCAATGGCACCCATGGCCGTTTCCGGACTGAACGGATACCCCAGCTTGCGGGAAATCACCAGCGAGAATTCTGCGTTGAGGTAACGGGCTACATAATAGGCCGTTTCGGCACCGCCCCGGGGAATTCCCAAAACCAGGACGCCTTTGTCCCGGTATTTCTCCAGGGCGAGCGCTAGCTGTTCTGCCGCATCTTTTCTGTCTCTGAACATCATATTATCGTGTTTAAGTCTCTGTTATTCTACTATCACCGAGGGCCGGTTTTCCAATGCAACCCTGCCGTCGCTGTCTACGGCTGTATCGAGCTCGGCCGACAGGCTTTTGAGCCGTTGTATTACCCACTCATAATCTTCGTTTTGTGCCAGGTTCACCTGATAGTCAGAAATGCGCACAGGCACCGCTCTTAGTTCTGAAATGCCAGTTTTTCCTGCGCTTGCCACAAAAAAAGCGGAGAGGTCGTTGCGCATCACAGGGTCCACCGCGTAGTCGTCGAGAAAATCGCCGGTGTCGTACAGTACCAATGACGTTTTGTGCGCCTCAATTCCGTGAAGCACGTGTGCACTATGGCCGTGGATAAGGTGTGCCCCGTGGGCGGTCATACTGCGGGCAAATTGCACCTGTTCTTCGGTGGGTCGTTTGGTCATATTAAACCCCCAGTGTATGCTTACAATTACCAGGTCCACAGTGCTCCTCAGGCTTTTTATTTCGCTCAAAACTTTTGTGCGGTCCGCCTCATTTAGCGTATCAACATAGTTTGTTCCCGGCTTGTCGGTTGCTTTCCACTGCTGCTCGTTATCGGTATAGCCCAAAACTCCCACCGTTATTCCTTTCTTATAAAGAACTACCGGCTTTGCCGCCTCCCTGGCGTTTCGTCCGGCCCCAACATAGCGAATGCCCGCTTTCTGCAGGGTTGCGATGGTTTCGAGCAAGCCACTCGTGCCAAAGTCTTTGATGTGGTTATTGGCCAGGTTAGCCAACGTTACGTTTGCATCCGCAAGCAGCTTTACCTTGCCGGGCGAGGCCTTAAAATTGAAAGTCTTTGGCACGGCATCGTTGCTACCGGTGAGGGCAGTTTCGAGATTGATGATGGTAATATCTGTGGATTTAAGCAACGGCAGGGTGTTGCCCCATGGGTTAAAACCGTGATGATGGTCGAGGTAATTGTTTATCAGCCTGCCCATCATCACATCCCCGCAAAAACCGATCGTCAGGTTAGCTTCCATAGCTGCCGGAATCTTTTTCAGGTGATGCCTTCAGTAGATATCTTTAATCAGGTAGCTGCGGTTGTTGTAGGTAAAGGCATCGCCTTTCCTTTTGCCGCGCATAGCCTGGTACAAAGGGCTTTTTTCGGATATCCCGATAAATTTTTGGCCATCCACGCTAAACTGCTCAATGCTTGCCGAAACAAAGAAGGTGTCTTTATTGGTTTTCACAGCGGCGCCGGGCCCTGCTACGGTATGCAGCCGGTCGTTTTGGTTTTGTATCTTATACAAGAGTTCCATTTCATCGTTGGCAAATTCCAGCTGCTCGTTCAACGCCTCAATTTCCGGCATCACCATCTCGTTGTAAGGCACAAGCGCTGGCGAGCGGGTTTCGTAGTACACGGCCTCTTCCTCCCCTTTCAATTCCTTTATCCGCCTTTTAAAGTCGTCTATCACACCCTGGTGCTTCTTCATGCTTGCTTCCAGCATCTTCTTTTTCAAATCAGTCTTTCTCATATCCGTTGGTTTATTTAGAGTCTTACATGTTCCTCCCCCGCCTTAGTTGCTGCACCGTTTGCACGCCCATTTGAGGAAAAATCTCGTCGCTATTAAAGAATAAAGATGCCGTGATAGAGCCTCAATTGAAATAACAAGCATCACGATCAAATTGTGATTATCATCATTGTTACCGGGCTACCGGGTTTTCGCTCCCGGGCAGGTTTTTTTGGTTGCGACGAGGGTGTCAGTTGTCGCTGCCCGATGACCAGAATTATCTTTTGCCCATGACGCCAGTCATTTAAGAAGTAGCAAGCAGTCTTAATATTTGCAAAAGATCATCAGCTTTTTGCAAAGAATGACTTATCCGATCAAACTATTTGCTCTTCAGTCCACGGCAGATTTCGGCCTCAGCGTTGCCAGCGCTATGGGGATGCAGGTGGCTCCTCATGAGGAAAGGGATTTTGAAGATGGGGAGCACAAAACCAGGCCGTTGGTAAGTGTGAGAGACTGCGATGTGTACGTAATTCACGCCCTGAACAGTGACGCTACCGGCTCGGTAAACGACAAGCTGTGCCGGTTGCTGTTCTTTATAGGTGCCCTGAAAGACAGCGGCGCCCACAAAGTAACGGCGGTAGTGCCCTACCTCTGCTATGCCCGCAAGGACCGCAAAACCAAACCCCGCGACCCCGTTACCACCCGCTACCTGGCTTCGCTTTTCGAAGCTGTGGGTACCGATCGCATTGTAACGCTCGATGTACACAACCTGCAGGCTTTTCAAAATGCCTTCCGGTGCCAGAGCGAAAACCTGGAGGCCCAGCATTTTTTGGCAGGCTATTTTGCCTCGCTGCCCGGCCACCACAATTGGGTGGTGATGTCTCCCGACCCGGGCGGCATTAAAAGGGCAGAAAACTTCAGAGAGCATCTCATACGCCTCACCGGGGAGGCTGTGGGCTTTGCCTTTATGGAGAAGTACCGCAGCATGGACGTAGTAAGCGGAGAGGCAGTGGCCGGCGATGTAAAAAACAAAAATGTAATAATCGCAGACGATCTCATCAGCAGCGGAACCACCATCGCCAGGGCGGCCAAAGCCTGTATGGAGCTTGGTGCGCAAAAAGTATACGCAGCGGCCACACACGGCATATTCAACCCCAAAGCCAATACAGTGCTGATGGAAAAAGCTTTGCAAAAAATTGTGGTGACCAACACTGTACCACCACTGCGCCTGGAACCAGCACTACTGAAATCAAAAATTGAGGTGCTGGATATTTCACCTCTGTTTGCGGAGGTTATCGGAAAGCTTCATGCCGGGAACTCATTACAATCAATTTATGAAAACGAACTTACTCCAGCTGCCATTGAACAGGTATGAAGTTTTGACCGGCAGCAGCCTGGCGTCGGATCTGAAGGTAGCTTTTTTAAAAAAGCCCGAGGCATATCCTTTCGCCATCGACGCGGTAAAAATGATAGAAACTCACATGTCGTGGGTGTTTCTAACAGGCGAGTATGTGTTTAAGCTGAAAAAGCCAATCAGGCTCGAAATGCTCGATTTTTCTACCCTGGATGCCCGATATAAAAATAGCCTCGACGAGGTGCGGCTGAATCAGCGGCTGGCCAAAGACGTGTACCTGGGGATAGTGGCAATTACAGCACTTGACGACGGCAAAATGGAGCTCGACGGAAACGGCACCCCAATCGACTGGCTGGTGTGGATGAAGCGGCTGCCAGGCGAAAAAATGCTTGATGAGGCCATCCGCAACGGAACGGTAAACCAGGAAGAACTAAAAACTGCTGCAGGCGTGCTCACCGATTTCTACCTGAAAGCAACGCCCATTGAGATAAGCGCCATGACGTACGTTAACTGGATAACGAAGTGCATACTAAACGACCGACGACGGCTTCTTAAAGAAGAATACGGACAGCGAGCAGATGTAGTAAACGGCATTGCCGACGGGCTAATCAACTTTATTTACCGCAAGCTGGACCTGCTGGAGGCACGGGCCGAAAACAAAAGAATTATCGAAGCGCATGGCGACCTGCGGCCCGAGCATATTTGCCTGGGGCCTCAGCCGTATTTTATCGATTGTCTTGAATTTAGCAGGAGCCTGCGCATTCTCGATATAGCCGAAGAGCTGGCGTTCCTGTCGCTGGAGTGCGACGTACTGGGCCAGCCGTGGGTTGGAGAGGCGTTCTTAAATACGTACAGGGCCAGCAGCGGCGATGAGGTACCCGACGAGCTGATTTCATTTTACAAAGCCAAAAAGGCGTTTTTGCGCGCAAGAATATCCATTCGCCATATTACAAGCCCATTCTACAAGTCGGGCGACCGTGATTGGGAGAAAATATGCGCCCAATACCTCGCACATGCCGCATCGCACGTGGCTAGTTTTGCCAGTGTACGCTAGCTGTAAAACCAATCATAACATTTAAGAATATGAACAAGTCAATAGCTGAAATACCTTACAACATTACCGACTACATACACGAGCACTTCAGAGGTGCAGAAGTAGATGAGATAAAAAAAATAAGCGACGCAACCGGGCGCATTTACTACCTGGCCGAAGTACTTTATAACGGTAGTTCGCACTGGATGAAATTTGATGAGCAGGGTTTTCTGGAAGATAAAGAACCCACCCTCGATTACCAATATGAGAAGGAGGAAGATCTGTTTGAAAAAACAGATGAGTTTGAAAGCGAACTGTAACCTACCGGACGGGGTGGTAGCCGGATTTTATTCCCCTGGTAAATACAACTTGCCAAAGCTGATTTTTTCTTGCACGGAAGCTGCCTGCACAAAACAACAGGTAGTATCGCCACATTCTGTAAAATCGCTCACTGTAGCTTTCCTCCAGCTGGGGCCAGTTGTGTGTAAAATTGTAGTACCATGCCATCAGCGTTTTGTCGTAGTCGGCGCCAAAGTTGTGGATATCCTCTGCCACAAAGTATTTTTCGGCGGGAGCCAACAGTTGTGCCAGCCCCGGAATGTATGCATGGGGAAAAATGTATTTGGAAAGCCAGGGGTCTATGTTGCTTCCTGAAACCCTCGAGCCAATGGTATGTAGCAGACAAATGCCCTCAGGGTTGAGGCATTTGTTTACCACCCGAAAAAAATCCGGGTAGTTTTTAGGGCCTACATGTTCGAACATTCCGAGCGAAACCACCCGGTCATATTTTCCCTGCACATCGCGGTAGTCCTGCAGCTTTATTTCTACAGGCAGGCCTTCGCAGCGTACACGGGCTACGGCAACCTGTTCGTCAGACAGCGTAATTCCGGTCACTTCAACTCCAAAATTTTCTGCCGCATACATGGCAAAGCTACCCCACCCACACCCAATATCGAGTACTTGCATACCTGGTTGAAGGTGGAGCTTTCTGCAGGTAAGTTCAAGTTTGGCTTCCTGGGCTTCATCGAGCGTGCGTACACTTTTCCAATAGGCGCAGGTGTAAGTCAGCCGCCTGTCGAGCATGTTGATAAAGAGATCGTTTCCCAGGTTGTAGTGGAACGTTGCGTTTCTTAAAGCATTTTCCTTCGACTGCCCGTTGGCCAGGCGAGTGGCAACCATTGCCAATAGTGGCAGCACGCCAACTCCCTTGTAGCCGTCGAGGCCGGCATCTATTATTTTGCTTACCAGTATGTCGATACGGTCGCAATCCCACCAGCCGTCCATGTACGACTCGCCCAACCCCAGCGAGCCCTCAGCCAGCACCCGCCTGTAGAAGCGGTGGTCTTTTACCTGCGGATCGAAACTATTGAACCCGTTAATGTGCACACCGGCTTTGGCAAGCATGCGGCTTAGCTTTTTTTCGAAGAGGTTTGCCTGCGGGGGAGTTACTGCTACTGTGTTCATAACCGGGATCAAAAGATTGAGAGCCTCTAACCCATCGCAACTTTCAATATGCCAGGCCGGCAGCGGTGTGCCGTTTATCGGGCCCGAAGGCGGTAAGCTTAATACCGGTGAATGAGGGCAATCTGGCCGAAATCGGTCAGCTCCCCGTTTTCAGCGAATACGATTTTGCCATTTTTCGAGGTCACCATCTCAATAATCTCGTCCACAGCATCGGGCATGGGTACTGCATCTTCGCCGGGTTTGTTCAGGTAAAGCCTGTTTTCTTCGTCTTTGAGGTACGCTCTTTTTCGGAAATCTTTCTCTACCAGCAAGTAAAGCCCCTTGCCTTCCACAGCTGCCTTGTACACCTCGCGGAGGCCTTCAGATCGCATTTGCGGCGGAGTTTCCCTTAGCCGGTTGATAAGGGCGTGCAGCTTTTTGCTGTAAAACTCGCTG
Source organism: uncultured Imperialibacter sp. (assembly GCA_965651695.1). Classification (GTDB taxonomy): domain Bacteria; phylum Bacteroidota; class Bacteroidia; order Cytophagales; family Cyclobacteriaceae; genus Imperialibacter. The sequence continues at coordinate 6,518 of CBFGTI010000121.1, forward strand.
TAGGTTTCCCATGCCAGCTCCCTTAGCCCATCGTAAGCATACCAGGTGTAGCTGCCTGTTACCCGGCCGGCTATTCTGTCTTTCAGCGAAGTAACAGCCTCAAAGTCGGCCACAAGCTCTTTCGTGCCCGACACCACAAAATAGGCTTGGCTGTCCTTCAAAATGGAAGCCAGGGCTTCGTCTGCAGCACGCAGGCCATCTCTTATCCTGATTGAGGTGAGTTCGCCTTTGTCTTTTTCAAAGGCCTTCATGCCGTAGCCGTACGAGCTGCCAACGGCCGATCTTTCATATTCATACTCCTGCTCAAACACCATGGGAAAAGTACCGTCCCGCACCTCCTTCACGGTGTCGGCATGAGCTTCCAGCAGCTTCACCCCGTCTTTGCTCAATACCATTACGTAGTACAACTCCATGTACTGTTTGAGATAATACAAGTCGCGGGTTTCGAAGCTTTTATCTATAATAATTTTCTCAGTTACAGGAAACGGAAAAGTTACTGACTCTTCTACGGTCGGCGAAATATATAATCCCAGGCCGTCGAGGGAGTGCACGTGGTCGATCGACTTACTCCATTCTACTATTTCTTCAGCCATTTTTTCCCGGGTGCCTTTGGGCATGGGTGTGCGCTGAAGCAGCAGTTTGGCTTTGTGCACTGCTTTTCTCACCGCCTCGGGGTTTTGTGTGCGGGCAGGCGAGGTGCGATAGGTGGGCACAACTATTGAAAGGCAAGGCGTGGCAGTTTCGCCCAGCAACATATCGATACTCTTCGTTTCCATGACTGTGAACTTTAAAAATTTTTCTTTTATGGCAGATTCAAAAAAGTAAGGGCAGGCGCCTGTGTTTGCACATCAGCAGCCCGCCCGTTACTCACTATCAGCGCACTTCAATTTTGTGCGCTGTTTCAACAGGTGTTTCTTTCGTTTTCGGAAGCGAAACCCTCAATATGCCATTTTCATACCGGGCGTCTATTTTTTCTTCCTTCACGTTTTCGGGTAGTGTAAACGACCTGCTAAAAGAATTGTAGCTGTACTCCCTGCGGTAGTAGCCATCCTCTTCTTTCTTCTCCTCCTCTTTCTCCGAACTGATGCAGAGCATGCCATTTTTTATTTCGATGTTGAAATCTTTACGCTCAAGGCCGGGAGCGGCTAATTCGAGCAAGTACTCTTTCGGAGTTTCCTTGATATTAACCGACGGTGTGTTAACTCCCAGGCTGGGGAAAAGACCTTTATCAAAGTCAAAAATGTCACGATCGAACAATGCTGGAGAATTCCATCCCGGCTTGAACCAGTCTGACAATAAAGATGGTAGTCCGGTTCTTGTTCTTAATGCTGAGCTCATATTTACCTCCTGATTTTTAAATTTATGCAGCTAAGTTATATGCATGCCTCGAGGGCAGCGATGACGGTAGTCCAGCGGCGAAAAGACTTTGGTCATAGCCCCTGCCTCATGACCAGCATCTGCCAAACCACCTACACAGGTCATTCGCGGCCTGTTGGCCAACTGCTATCTTGTACAAGAATGTAAAAGGTCATCCGCCACTATTCTCTGGCCATGCCCTGTGTGGCGGCATAACCCTCTGCCCAACATAGTTTGCATTCAATGAACATCATTGTGAGATTAAATACACGAACTCTGTTATGCACAGCAACAGCCTTATCGATCGCATTGAAAGCCTGCTAAAAGCCCTGGCAGCAACCAGTTTTTCGCGAATAATGGTTGCCGCTTTTATTCTGATCATTATTCTTGTTGCCGCAGGTTACCTGATTTGGGTAGCTCAGTAAATGGCCAGCCGGCAATCCCCGGAACTCGGTTCCGATTTAGAGAAGAGCTCGATTGAGGGGGTGCCGGTAGATTTAAGCCCGGGACCAGGTTCCGATTGGGAGATTATGATAAGCAAGGGGTTGTACTGAAATAAAAACCAACCGCCGGGGAGACGAATGTGTCGGCCCCGGCGGGTTTATCGCGCTGGTTGAAAATTATTTCGTTAATGGCAAGCGCCCTGGAGTTCTTTAAGGATTGCAATACAATACTACCTTCTTTTTTCCCACCAAATCATGACGGCCATCGTCAAGGGGGAAGACTTTTGGCGTTAAGCCGATTGGCTGCCCGGGAAAAACAGCTCTTGTAATTTTTTGCGGTGGATGATAAAAATCTCTACCAAGGCCTGTTAGCGTCATGAATCACTTCCCCTCCACGGCTGAAATTTAGCTTTTGAAAATAGAAAGCAGTTATAACCCATATCCACCTTTTTGAGCTATGCAGTACAATAAAAACACCCTAACCCCAATTGCAGATGCAGCCAGGTTTTTCAGCGAACGAAACGGCAGGATCACCTATGAAGAAACAACCAATAAGGCTACCGCCCGGCCGGTTCACCGAAAGCTCGCCCAGGCATTTCAATACTGAAAGAAAGATAAGTGCATGATTCAGATCTTGCCTGAGCGTAGTATAATAGTAGCCCCGGCTGACAGTTATTGGCGGCTTTAGGCCATTGCCGGCAGTACCGGGTACTCCTCCTTCTGCTTCTCCCGTTTCCTTGCTATCACGCATTCGGTGGTAAGCATCATTGCTACCACCGAAGCAGCATTTTCAAGCGCCAATCGGCATACTTTTGTAGGATCGATAATGCCGGTTTCCAGAAGGTGTTCAAATTTTTCGGCCTTGGCATTAAATCCGTAGTCGCCCTTGCCTGCTTTCACCCGGTGCACAATTTCGTTTTCCTCCAAACCGGCGTTGCGCAAAATTTGCCTCAGAGGTTCTTCAAGTGCCCGCTTAATGATGTTGATCCCGATCCTTTCTTCCTCATTTTCCGGCTTCAGCTTTTCCAGCGCAGGCATAGCTCTCAAATAAGCTATGCCGCCTCCCGGAATGATGCCTTCTTCCATAGCAGCACGGGTAGCATTGAGGGCATCTTCAACCCGGTCTTTCTTTTCCCCCATTTCCACCTCAGTGGCTGCACCCACGTATATCACCGCCACCCCTCCCGAAAGCTTCGCCTGCCTTTCTCTCAGCTTTTCTTTCTCGTAGTCGGAGTCCGTTTTTTCCATTTCAGCTTTAATCTCATTAACCCGCTTCTGCACAGCGCCTTTGTTGCCTGCACCGTTTACTATGGTGGTATTTTCTTTGGTCACTATTACCTTTTCGCACCGGCCCAGCTGGGTCAGCTCCACGTTCTCCAGTTTGAACCCCTTTTCCTCCGAAATAGCTGTTCCGCCTGTAAGTACAGCGATGTCTTCAAGGTATTCCTTTCTCCTGTCGCCGAAGCCCGGCGATTTTACCGCCACCACCTTCAACACGCCTCCCAGGGTATTTACAACCAGCACGGCCAGTGCGGTGGGCTCAATATCTTCCGCTATTATGAGAATAGGCTCGCCTGCCTGGCTTACTTTTTCGAGTATGGGAAGTATCTCTTTTATATTGCTGACCTTTTTGTCGTGGATGAGAACGTACGGATTTTCGTACACTGCTTCCATTTTTTCGCGGTCAGTTACAAAATACGCCGAAAGGTACCCCCTGTCGAACCGCATGCCCTCCACTACTTCAATGGTCGTTTCCATTCCCCGTGCTTCTTCAATGGTGATCACGCTTTGCTGCCCTGCCCGGCTCACAGCCTCGGCTACCAGCTTACCCACTTCCGCATCGTTGTTGGCTGAGATAGTGGCTACCTGTTCTATCTTGGCAGTTTCGCTACCAATGTTCACCGACTGTTTTTTTATTTCGTCTACCACCACCTTTGCCGCTTTATATATGCCGCGCCTTACCTCCATCGGGTTTACGCCAGCTTCAATGCGCTTCAGGCCGGTGTCTATCATTGAATAGGCCAGCAATGTGGCAGTGGTGGTGCCGTCGCCCGCTGTCTCGGAAGTTTTCACCGCCACCTGCCGCAACATTTTAGCGCCAAGGTCGGCTATGGGCTCCTCCAATTCTACCTGTTTGGCTACCGTTACTCCGTCGTTGCAAACCTGGGGCTCTCCGTTCTGCTTTTCAAACACCACCGTTCTTCCTTTTGGTCCAAGGGTAATCACCACCGCCTGCGCCAGGCTGTTAATGCCGTCCTTCAGTTTACGGCGGGCCTCAGAATTGAAATCCATTACCTTACTCATCGTAACCTCCCGATTTTAGTGGTTAATTACCACGCATTTAGTATGGCATTAAATGACCGCAGTCTTCCACCAGAAAGATATTTCTCATAGCAAGATTTTAGCCCTAAAACAGCCATACTGCACGGCCCTGGGTAATGACCAAGGTCTTTAAATGCGGAGATGGTGGTCATGTTATTGTCTCAAGCACCACCCTACCTTCACTGTGGCTAATAAGCTGATTTGCCAAACCGTTACACGGAAAAGAAGCGGAGCCGGCACGAACAGGATTGTTAAACACAACCGGTCATGAAAAGGATACTCGTTCCCTGCGACTTCTCTACTCCCGCTGCGCAGGCTTACATCTTTGCAAATAACCTGGCAAAGGAGAGCAATGGAGAGGTGTTCGTTCTGGAGGCCATCGATCTTCCAATGAGGCACGAAACCACCTTTGGCATGCCTCCCTACAGCATCGATCCCGGCCTGTTCGTGATGATGGAAGACAGGGCAAAAGAGCGTTTCGAAGAGCTTAAAAAAAAGGCCGGCCGCAGAGCCCCTGTGCTGAGCTTCGATGTGAAATTTGGGTCTGTTAAACGCTCTATACTGGATTTCATTGACGAAAAACAAATCGACCTGGTGGTGATGGGAACGCACGGCGCCAGTGGAATGAAAGAGTTTTTGGTGGGGTCCAACACGGAAAAAATCACCCGGCTGTCGCCAGTGCCCGTGCTTTCCATTCGAACGGCTGTGCCTGTCGACTCCATCAAAAACATTGTGCTCCCCAGCTCCCTGCATGGCAACCAGTTGCAGTTTATTGACAAACTGAAGGAGCTGCAGGCGTTTTTTGGAGCAACACTTCACGTGCTTCTGGTGAACATACCGCCCAACTTTAAGCCCAGCCGCGAAGCAAACGCCCTGCTGGAAGACTTTGCCAAACACTACAAATTGACCCAGTACACACTCAACGTGCGCAACGGGCTATTTGAACAGGCGGGCATCCATCAGTTTGCCGAAGAAATAAAAGCCGACATGATAGCAATGGCTACCCACGGCAGGCGGGGGCTGGCTCACCTGCTGTACGGGAGCACCACCGAAGATATAGTAAACCGGGCTACATGCCCTGTTTGGACATACGTGGTTAATAAAAAAAACAGGTAGCAGCGGCCCAGGCATACATCCGGCCTCATCCCTAATGGAACGCTAACACACAAAAAAAATGAAAACAAAACTGATCCTTATCGGATTTGCCCTTATCTCCATCGAGGCATACGCTCAAATGCGAGGCGGTGAAGATGTGGTTATTCGCGAAAAAACGCTTCAGGACTTGTACCTGGCAGGCGGAACTGTAACAGTGAATGCGCCTGTGTTGGGCGACCTTGTAGCAGCGGGTGGCACAATTAACGTAAACGACACGATAAAACAGGATGTGCTTGCGGCAGGAGGTAATCTCTTTTTGAACGGCTACATGGGCGACGATGTGCGCTGTGCAGGCGGAAGCATCCGGATTACAGAGAATGTGGCAGGCGACCTGATTGTGGCCGGCGGCACGGTAGAGGTAGCACGGGGAACTGTGATCGGAGGCAACCTGCTCGTTACTGGCGGCCAGGTAACGGTTGACGGCGATGTGGACGGGCTGGTGCGGAGTGCTGCGGGTAAGTTTACGCTCAACGGAACGGCCAAAGGTGATGTAGACTGCCGCGGAGGAGAGGTGGTGATTAACGGAACAGTGGAAGGCCCTTCAGTACTGGCTGCACAAACAATACGGCTTGGTGCTACGGCAAAGTTCAACAGCAACGTGAGGTACTGGAATGAAGACGGCGAGCTCGACTTTGGCAACACATTGAACGCTGCGCAAGCCACCTTCGACGAATCGCTGGCGCCGCAAACCGGCAAGTGGCAGTACCTCGGCTTTGCGTCGTTTCTTATGGTGCTGTGGTACCTGGGAATGGCCCTGGTTACCATCTTCCTGCTTCAATACCTCTTTAGCGCAACCATGAAAAAAGCCGCCGACACCGTGAGGAACGCTGCCGTAAGATCGCTCGGATTCGGATTTCTGTTCCTCGTGGCCGTTCCTGTAGCCATCGTTATCGCAATTGTTACATTGATCGGCCTGCCCATTGGCCTGTTGGGGCTGGTTTTGTACATCACAATCTTACTGCTTGCCACGGCTATAGTGGCGGTGGTAGCAGCCAACTGGATTAATAATACCTACCACCACGGCTGGACGAGGGGAAGAATCGTGTGGACTGCTTTCGGCGTATTTGTATTACTAAAGCTGCTATCGCTGGCCCCCTTTGCCGGGCCGCTCATCATGCTGCTACTAGTGTGCCAGGCTTTTGGAGGCATCCTGCAGAATATCAGGTGGAAGCAAGCCGAACAACCTGCAACTTAATTAATTAGAACATGCCAGATGTTTCGCCGGCAGATATCTCTGCTGAGCGCGCCGCACAAAAGTTGCAAAGCACTGCTGTACCGGCAACAGCCTCAAAATCAAGTAGAAAAACCGAAATAATTACCAAACTCAAGTTACGTAAAAACCAAAGAAGCAGCCATCATTACCGCTGAAAGTCTATCAATTGCACAATAAGCACTTGCATTTAAGCCGCGGCAACTGACTGCGGGCAGGAGAGAATTTGTTTCGGTGGCTTTACAATCTGCTGCATTTTATTTATATTGGAAGATAAGAATAGGAATTTTTTTTCATCCTTGCCATTTGCCCTGTTCGCACGACATTGCGTTAAGTATTAAAGCTAATTCCTGTCCTTTTGTGGCATCGTACCTTTAAGCAAACAATTTAACCTAATTCGGATACCTCTATAGTATGTAGATATTGTATGTCTGCAATGAAACCGATCTCTCTTGAAAGCGAGGCGGGTTTCCGGGTTCTCTTCGAATGTGCCACCATCGGAATTCTCGTCATAAACGAAAGGGGAATTATTGAGCTTTCCAACCCTTGCGCGGGGAGGCTATTTGGCTACGAGCCAGAGGAATTGGCGGGCAAACCCATCGAAGTGTTGGTTCCCGAAAGCCTGAGGCGTCAGCATATACACCATCGGGAAAGCTATTTTGAAAAGCCAAAAGCCCGGCCTATGGGATTGGGGATGGAGTTGTTTGCCTGCAAAAAGGGTGGCGAAGTTTTTCCTGTAGAAATCAGTTTGGGCCATTATACGCTTGGATGCGAAAACCTGGCTGTGGCCTTCGTTACCGACATTACCGAGCAAGTAAATGCCAGAAAAATTGTAGCGGACAAAGAAGCGTGGTTCAGAAATATGGCCGACAACTCCCCGGTAATGATCTGGGTGGCGGGGGCCGACAAACGCTGCACTTATTTTAACAATACCTGGCTCATGTACACCGGCCGCACGCTGGACCTGGAATTGGGCCACGGCTGGATTGATGGCGTGCATCCTGACGACGTTGAAGCATGCCGCGCCAGCTGCGATAAAGCGTTTGCTACGGAGCAACCTTTTTCAATGGAGTATCGCCTGAGGCGGCACGACGGCCAATACCGCTGGATACGGGATTCCGGCAAGCCAACCTACGACAGCGAAGGGCAGTTTACGGGCTTCATAGGGTCGTGCACTGAAATCCACGAGCAGCGCATCATGAAAGAGGAACTGGAGTTTCAGGTGACCTTGCGCACTGCCGAACTGCACGATGCGCTAACCCGGGAAAAGGAAATGAACGAACTGAAGTCGAGATTTGTGTCGATGGCTTCGCACGAATTCAGAACACCTCTGAGCATCGTGCTGTCGAGCACCATGCTTATTGAGCAGTACACCAACAAAGAAGATCACAAAGTAGATAAACACCTTCATAAAATTAAGTCAGCCGTTAATAACCTCACGGCCATTCTGAACGATTTCCTCTCTCTCGACCGGCTGGAGCAAGGCACCATCGAGCTGGAAACAGAAGTTTTCGACATTGCCAATTTTATGCGCGAAGTAATGGAAGAAGCACAAGTGCTGCGAAAAAGCGGTCAGTTTATTGACTTTAAACACGCCGGAGACCCAATGGTGCTGCTCGACCAGAAGAAACTCCGGTACATTATGACCAACCTTGTATCCAATGCTTTCAAATATTCTTCCACAGATGGTGCTGTTAAGCTGCATACAGAAAACAATGGAAATTCTCTAAAGATAGTAGTGAAAGACGATGGCATTGGGATACCGGAACCGGAGCAGGAAAACTTGTTCAAAAAGTTTTTCAGAGCGAAAAATACCGGAAGCATACCCGGTACGGGGCTCGGCATTACCATTGTGAAGCGATACGTAGAATTGATGAACGGGAATATTAGTTTTATAAGCCGGGAGAATGAAGGCACCACTTTTACCATTGAGTTTTCTCAATCATTATAAAAATGAAAACTATACTTGTTATTGAAGACAATGAGGAGATCCGTGAGAATACAACGGAAATCCTTGAGCTTGCCGGCTATAACGTGATTATCGCCAGCAACGGAAATGACGGACTGCGTGCGGCTGCTGACCGTGCACCCGACGTCATTTTGTGCGACATCATGATGCCCGGCCTCGATGGCTACGAGGTGCTGGAATCGCTAAAAAGAAAACCCAATACATCTCATATACCCTTAGTGTATGTATCGGCCAGCGCCGAAAAAAGCGAGGTAAAGCGGGCGATGGAGATGGGCGCCAGCGGCTATGTGCGAAAGCCCTTCGAGGTTGGCGATTTGATGGAGGCCATAAACAAGTGCCTGGGGCCATAGTGCCCGTGGGCCGGTGCTGCGGCTAAGCGGCTTCAGCTGACGGCCTGTGAGACACGAGGCCGTGGGGAACGGATGTGGCAGCGAGCATCTGCGTCCCCCTGGTCTGAGTCCCCTCAGACCAGCAGCAAAGTCCCCGGCAACAGCTTTTTTTTGTGCTGTGGTTAAGCGGCTTCAGCTGACGGCCTGTGAGACACAAGGCCGTGAGAAGTGGATGCTGGAGCGAGCCCCTCCGTCCCCCTGGTCTGAGTCCCCTCAGACCAGCATCCGAGCCCGGACTACATCCGATCCCTATAATGTGATAGAAATTCAAAATCGGACTTTCCGCTTTCGTAAAAAGATGCTGATGAGAAAAAGTAATCTTCGGGGCTGAATGCAAGTTGCCATCGCTCCTGGAGAGGGTTTGTGTGAATATATTCCAGTTTTTGTTCCAACATAGTTCTACTCTCCAGCTTCACGGCAAGGGGGTCTCTTTGCCAAAACCGATATTCCCTGTCGGTTTCGTTGACACGAAACACCGCCAGAACCTGTGGATGGAATTCTTCCAGATCTGTTTGGATCTTGTGAGCTGTATATTTTTGGAAGGAGGCATGCGGCATTTCCTTCCCGTTCACGGTTAGCATTTCCCATATAAAGTGTAAATGGTTTGGCATTATAACGAAGCCGTATACTTTGATTTTCTCGTTCGATGCGAGGTAACGTAAACTGTCGATCACTACCTCTTTGTATTTGTCTGGCTGAAGCAGTTTCTTCCATTCAAAGCAGGAGCTTGTCCAAAAATATACTTCTCCAATTTCCATCTTGGAGTTTCTCAGTTGAATTGACATGAGGCTAATATAAAAATTCTTCAGCTGACGGCCTGTGAGACACAAGGCCGTGGAAAGTGGATGCGGGAGCGGGCACCTCCGTCCCCCTGGTCTGAGTCCCCTCAGACCAGCAGCAAAATCCCCGGCAACAGCCTTTCTGTGCTGTGGTTAAGCGGCTTCAGCTTACGGCCTGTG
>CBFGTI010000122.1:0-16308 GCA_965651695.1 uncultured Imperialibacter sp.
ATGTGCACCTGGTCTCTGATGGCCTGGTAGTTTACCAGTACACCGTCTTTTATCAGGTCCCACCGTTTGGTTTTCACGCCTTCGTCGTCGTAGCCTACTGCACCAAGTGAGCCTGGCTGAGTTTTGTCGGCGAAGATGTTGACAATGTTGCTGCCGTATTTGAAATCGCCTGCTTTCCACTTGTCGAGCGTGGCAAAGCTGGTACCGGCGTAGTTGGCTTCGTAGCCCAACACCCTGTCGAGCTCCAGCGGATGGCCCACCGACTCGTGAATGGTAAGGCCAAGATGGTTGGGTTCCAGCACCATGCTGTATTTACCTGGCTCTACCGACTTGGCGCTGAGCATTTCTTTGGCCTGCTCGGCCGCCATTCTGGCATCTTCCACTATATCGTAGCTATTGCGGTAAAGCACCATGCCCGCGGGCCCCTGCAGTTTATCGGCAGCTTTGGGTATCATGTATTCCCACCCCATGCCCATTGGTGCGCTCATGGCAGACCGCGACTTAAACTTCCCTTCTTCGCGGTTTACGGCATTTACGTTAAAGGTAGGCCAGATGCGGTGCACGTCCTGATCGATGTAGGAACCTTCTGTGGAAGCAAAGTATTTTTGCTCATTTACCATAAACAGGTTGGAATTTACAAAGCTTGCTCCCGCCTCCATGGCCGCTGCATTGGCGCTTAGAAGCAGGTCCACCTTTTCGGAAACGGGCACTTCGAAAGCGCTCTTTTCAATGGGGGTCTTCCAGCTTACTTCGCCGTGGCCCTTTACCGGTGCCAGCTTAACCGGCTCGGTTTGAAATTTGGAATTGGCTTTGGCTATCGCAATTGCCTGCGAGGTGGCTTTTTTTATGCCCTCCTGAGACACGTCGTTGGTAGCGGCAAAGCCCCAGGTGCCATTGGCAATTACCCGTATGCCTACGCCAAACGATTCGGTATTTACAATATTCTGCACCCGGGCTTCCCTTGTAAACACATACTGGTTCAGGTAGCGTCCGATTCTTACATCGGCGTAAGAAGCGCCACTGCTTTTTGCTGTATTCAGGGCCACGTCGGCCAACTGCTTTTTCTGCGAAACATCGAGGGGGGATTCGAGGAGGCGTTCTGCTGCTACCGCCTTTCCTATCGTGGGAATAGTGAGGGCCATGCCGGCCATGCCCATTCCAGCCAGTTGTACAAAATCTCTGCGTTTCAATTTATACTGGGTTAAAGTTCGAAATCAATGTCTCACAGCGATTAATACAAATCGCCCTTAATAGGTCGAATTTATAGTATGGATATTACATGGTATAGTAAAAAATGGTCAGCGGTAGGAATTAGGATATAAAGAAAGCATCATTATCTAACCGGCAGTTGCTTCGTTTTGAGACCAAATCGCCACTTTATGTTTGCGACACATGCATGCCCCGGGTATACATTTCAGCCACTCCGAAATCGATGTGTCAATCTGCCGGCATTCCAATTCTTGTCATCTTTTGAAAATCAGGGACTTTAAATAAAATAATCGCAAAAAGATTTGACTTACCAGCGAAGGTTTTCTAATATTGTTTTATATGTACTACATAATTACATATATACTTATTAATCAAATGAAGTGTATATGGAGGTGATGTAGAACATGCCACCTACTTAAGACGCTAAAAAAATGTCTATGAAAAAAGATGTACGCTTGAATTGGAACAAGTTTTACCTGATTCTATTGATGATTCAGGTAGGTGTACTTTCGGAAGTTTGGGCTTCCGGAGGGAAGCTTCCACTGCACGGCGATTCGCCGGAAGTGATTAAAGTCACTGGTAAAGTAATTGATCCGGAAACCAACCAGGGCCTTCCGGGTGTGGCCGTTCTTGTAAAGGGAACTTCGAACGGTACAGTAACCGACCTTGGAGGAAACTACAGTATTTCGGTTGACTCGCAAGGAACTTTGGTTTTCAGTTTTGTGGGGTACACATCAAAGGAAGTTGCCGTTAGCGGACGCAACACAATTGATGTGACCATGGAACTGGACATTAAATCGCTTGAAGAAGTGGTTGTGATTGGCTATGGCGAAATGAAACGCTCAGACCTAACCGGTTCAGTAGTGTCGATGGATGCCACACAGATTGAGCGGACTAATAAAGTCGATGCTCTTTCGTCGCTTCAGGGCCAGGTGCCGGGTGTTGTGATCCAGAGAACTAACAATAAACCTGGTGACGGAGGTTTTAACATACGGATACGTGGTGCAAGCACCATACACAACGATGAAACGGCATTTCGCGGCGGTTACGTTCCGGGGCAGAACCCCTTGTTCATTGTAGATGGGATGTTTGTGAGCGACATATCATTTCTGAACCCCGCCGATATCGAACGAATGGATGTACTGAAAGATGCTTCGGCAACGGCAATCTATGGTTCGAGAGGTAGTAACGGTGTGGTGATCATCAAAACCAAAAGAGGGGCTGCCGGCAAGTTGACAGTTCGCTACAACAATTACTTCGGGGTAAAACAAGCCACGCATTTACCTCCAATAATGAACTCAGAAAAATTCTACAACCTGACAATGGACATGGGTGTGGGCAGAGAGTTCGCAGCCGGCAACTTAGCCTTCACCAGGGACGACGTTAACATCGATAACTATATGAGTGAGGGTCTGCAGCAGAACTACGCAAACGGCGTCGACACAGACTGGATTGACCTGATCTCTCAAAATGGCTTTCAAAATAACCATACGGTAGACTTAGGCGGAGGTAATGAAACTACCTTATACAATATAGGCCTTGGCTATACCTTCGACCAGGGTGCTGTAAAAGGTGAAGACTTCACCAGATACAATCTTAGAGGCAACCTGAGCAGCGATCTGACCAAGTGGTTAAACCTGAGCTATAGTAATTACATCACAGTCGGAAAAGTGAATGACGGCAGCTGGGAAGGGTTTCGCAGCGCCTACCGGCTGAAGCCTCTTTTTAGCCCCTACAACGAAGACGGGTCTTTGAGGTTTACCTTTCTGCCGGACGAGCACCAGATCACCAACCCGCTGTTTGACGCCATGAGGGAGAACTCCACCAGGGAAAATAAATACCTCCAGTACCTTGGCGACATTGCTCTTAAAGTGAGTCCTGCTAAAGGGCTGACCATTACCACCAAGTTTTCTCCTAATATGAAATACGGCAGGTATGGAGAGTATAGAGGGTTGTATTCGAAGGAGGTTACTGGTAATCCCGCCAATCGCCGGGCACAGGTTAACCAATACAACAGCTTTTCATCTACCTGGGATAATATCTTCAATTATGAGTATTCAATTGGAGACGAACACCGGTTTAACGCAACGTTTGTCTATTCCCAATTTTCAGAGAAGCACGAGGCATATACCAGCCAAACGAGAAATTTTACTACAGACGACTTCCTCTTCTATAACATGGATGCAGGAGCAAGCATCAACGAGCTAACGAGCGACTACTGGAAACAGACTTTAGCATCTTACACCGGCAGGCTAAACTACTCTCTGCTGGGCAAATACCTTGTGACGGTTACGGGTCGCTACGATGGATCCTCAATACTTGCAGAGGGAAGCAAATGGGCGTTTTTTCCATCAGCAGCCCTGGCCTGGAGACTTAGCGACGAAGAGTTCATGCAGGCCGCAGGGGTGGTATCTGATGCAAAAATACGATTGAGCTATGGACAAACCGGCAACAACGGCTCTGGAGCCGGGCTCGGGCCTCTAAGAACGCAGTCGCTGTTGCAAACTCGCATCACAAATATCAACGATGTGGCGGTTCCCACGGCCTATGTGACCGATTTGTCGAACAAAAATCTGACCTGGGAAAGGACAACCGAATTGAATTTAGGATTTGACTTCGGGTTTGTAAGAAACAGGGTTAACGGTTCGCTGGACGTTTACAACCGTAAAACAACAGATATCATTTTCAGCAGGCAACTACCTTATGTTACCGGTTTTGCAGGAACATTTCAGAATATAGGCGAAAGCACCAACAAGGGTGTTGAATTAGCCCTAAACACGGTAAATATCGACAACGGCAGCTTGCGATGGACAACCGGAATCAATTTCGCTGCAAATAGAAACAGGATCGATAAGCTAAACGACGAAGTTGATGAAATAATTTTCTGGGCCGGGGCATCTCATATCCACAGAGTAGGAGCACCCATGGGTTCTATTTATGATTACCAGTTTGATGGCATCTGGCAAATGGACGAAGCAGCCGAAGCGGCCGAGTACGGTCAATATCCGGGGCAGGTAAGAGTAAAAGACATTGATGGCGATGGCAGCATCACTCCTGAAAACGACAGAACTGTGATCGGAAATAGTACGCCTAAATGGACAGGCGGCATCACCAATACGCTGAACTACAAAAATTTCGATTTTTCAGTGTTCGTTTACACCAGCCAGGGCAACATGTTCAGAAGCGCATTTCATTCGAGCAATTCTTTTGCACATGATGGAGGTGGTGAGCCTCATAGATTATTCAGTTCCTACGATGTGGACTACTGGACACCCGATAACCCAACCAACGAGTGGTACCAGCCAGGAAATGGTGGACCATATGCCGGAGCTATTTTTTACAGGGATGTTTCTTACGTTCGGGTAGGGTTTATCAGTTTGGGCTACACCTTACCCAAAACCTTGCTGGACAAAGCGGGCATTGGTAACCTGAGAGTTTATGCCATGGCACAAAACCCATTTACCTTTTCGGGGTACGATGGGTGGGATCCGGAAAGTGCCAGCAGAGATACCTGGGGTCTTACATTCTTTACCCGCACCTTCATGACGGGCCTCAATCTTACTTTCTAACTATTTCAAATTATTAAATAAGGAGAAATGAAAATTATCAACTATAAATTCATTGGAACGCTTCTTCTCTCAGGCCTTGGTTTGGCCGGATGCGAAGATTTCCTGGACGAAGAAAACCGCAGATCCGTTACCATAGAAACTGCTAATTCGCACGCTGAAACATTTAATCAGTTGGTGGCATCGGTGTACGAAAGATCTCGCGAATTTACTACGAGGTACAGTCCCGACATGTATTACGTGCTCGAAGACCTGGGCACCGATATAGCAACCAGAAAGTCGCCCTTATCGGGTACCGACGAGTTTAATGACTATGTAAACGTTACTACTATCAACTGGGTGTATGAGGTGTACTGGAAAAATCAGTATGAAATCATTGGCGCGGCAAACGTTGCCTTAGATAACGCCGATGTGATAGAAGGTGTGGAAGAAGCGGTCAAGACAAGAGGGATTGGAGAAGCCATGTTTTTCCGGGCCTGGGCGTATTTCAACCTTGTGGAAAACTTTGGCGGTGTGCCACTGGTGTTGAACCAGGTAACGACAGCCCAAACAAATTTTACCCGTGCATCGGAGGAGGCTGTATACACTCAGATTTTGGCAGATCTGCAGGATGCACTGGCTGCGGTAGATGAAGACCCCGCAGCGTACGGAAGGGTGTCCAAAGATGCTGTGAGACACCTTACGTCGAAAGTGTTGCTAACCAGGGGATACAAACCTTTCGGGTCTTCTGCTGACTTTACCCAGGCTGCTTCACTGGCTGAAACGGTCATTGCAAATCATCCGCTCGTATCAACTTTTGCAGATCTTGTAAGCATAGAAAATCAGCGGAATGCCGAGGTAGTTTTTTCGTATCTGTTTGGCAACAACCCGACAAGCAGAGGCTGGGGCAATTCACGACACATGATGTACAAGTTCGACTACTTTAACTACGGCGAGCTTGGAATGACCAACAGGAGTTCTACTTACCAGCGTGGGTTCAGCGCTTATGCTTCGGCTCTTACGCCATTTTATTTTAGCTTGTTTGAAGCTGGAGATGAGCGAGCTGCTGCTACTTTCAGGCGAGTGATATACGCTGAAGTTGACTCAGAGGATGGAGCAATATTGGCTGGAGATACCGCTATCTATTTTCCTGAAACTGCATGGAGCGACGCAGAAAAAGATGCAGTACCTTATGCGGTAATCAACCCGGAAACCTACTTTACCAACAACGGCTATACCAATGTTCACTATCCGATGTTCCGTAAGTTTGACGACCCCGGCGTGCAGTGGTTTCAGCCAGACCAACCTTCCCAGGGTGTGCGGGATATGGTGATGATGCGATCAGGAGAAGCATACCTTATCGCCGCCGAAGCACACCTGCAAGCTGGAAATACTACAACAGCTGCTGCCCTTCTTACAACGCTAAGATCAAGGGCTGGCCTTACTGCGGCAGTTGCTGAAAGTGATGTGGATCTGGACTTTATACTGGACGAAAGGGCCAGGGAGCTGACAGGCGAAGTGAATCGCTGGATGGACCTGAAAAGAACCGGAAAGCTTATCGAACGTACTTTGGCGCATAATCCGCATGCGAGGCTTCATAACGCACTCACAAGCGGGAATTTGGTAAGGCCAATCCCTCAACGTGAAGTCGACTCCTCCAACGGTGTGATCGAACAAAACGAAAATTACAATTAATCCTTTTATTCATACTTTGTGCAAAAGAGGCCGTCTGTCGACGGCCTCACTTGTTATTGCCCGGGTGCAACGCTTGTAACAATTCCGATGAGACTACTACGAAAACATCTGCTCCTGACTATCGCAATTACCTTGCTCGGTGGTTCTTGCGAGTTAAAAAAAGAAACTTTAGAACCCGTGGACCTCGTGTATCCACTGCTGGACACCGAAAACTCCCGGTGGTTTTTCTTTTCGTCAGCCTGCAGGCCTTTTGGCATGGTCAATCTAAGCCCCGATACCGAAACTGACGGTGCGTGGGGAAGCGGGTACAGGTACAATACTGATACCATAAAAGGTTTCAGCCACATTCATGCATGGCAATTGTCAGGGCTGTCTGTGATGCCGATTAACCAAAAAGATGATTCTGAAAAAAACATTTACGGTGACTATTATTCATGGTTCGACCACAAAAAGGAGCAGGTACTGCCAGGGTACCATGCCGTGGAGCTCGAAAGGTATGGAATAAAGGCGGAGCTCACGAGTACGAAGCGGGTGGGTTTCCACCGTTACACCTTCCCGAAAGGAAATAACAGTGTGCTTATCAACCTGGGTGGACAGTTAGGTCCTTCTGAAATCATCAAAGGCTCGCTTGCGCAAATTGGTCCACGAGTCTTCACCGGTCAACTGGTAAATGCCCCCACCATGAGAAGACCAAAAGAAGCCACCGTCTTTTTCCGGATCGAACTGGACCATGACGTCAGTGTAGTGTCGGCAACGGATGACAAATTTTTGCTCCGGTTGAGCCGCAAGGGGGAGCCAAAGGTTGTGCTTATGAAAGCAGCTATCTCTTACACTTCGGTGGAGAATGCTGCCATTAACATGGCTACGGAACTTCCCCATTGGAATTTTGATCAGATAGTGGAAGATTCCCGTACTGAATGGAATCAGTACCTGGGCAGGATCAAAGTAGAAGGAGGCACCGAAGAACAGCGACGAAGATTTTATACCGACCTCTGGCATGCGCTTCAGGGAAGGCGCACTATCAGCGACGTGAATGGCTACTACCCTGACAACACCGGTGCAGCTTTTCAGGTGAAAAGGCTTCTCCTGGATGAATCCGGCAAGCCGCTGTTTGATCATTACAATTCCGACTCTTTCTGGGGCGCCCAGTGGACCATTAACACACTATGGCACCTGGTGTACCCTGAGATTTCCGAAGCTTTTGTGAACTCACTTTTACAATACCACCAGGACGGCGGCATGGTGCCCCGTGGTCCGTCGGGGGGCAACTATACCTACGTGATGACAGGGGCCAGCACTACGCCGTTTATCGTAAGCGCCTACCAGAAAGGGCTGAGGGGATTTGATGTAGAAATGGCGTACCAGGCATTAAAGAAAAACCATATGCCGGGTGGCATGATGGCGAAGGCAGGCTATGAGCACCAAACCTCACTCGGCGGTGGCCTCGACCATTATATTGAAAAAGGATACGTCCCTTTCCCAATCCCGGAAGGTGATTTTGGCCTTCATCAGGATGGCGCCAGCCTCACCCTGGAGTATGCCTACCAGGATTGGACACTGGCGCAACTGGCAAAAGCTCTGGGTAAAGACGATGACTACCGGTATTTCGGCAAACGGGCGCAGAATTACCGGAATGTGTTTGATACCGCCACAAACTGGATGCGCCCGCTTGATATTGAGGGAAACTGGAAGACCCCTTACGACCCGTATGAATATGAACATGGTTTCAACGAATCGAACGGTGCCCAGGCGACCTGGTTTGTTCCCCACGACCCGGGCGGCCTGGCGGAGCTGATGGGAGGCAGGCAAAAGGCCGTTCAAAAACTCAATGCCCAGTTTGAAATGGCACAGAAAGCTGGCTTCACTTCAGGAACTTCGCACGATCGGGAAAAAAACCCGGACTACTCCCGGATTCCCATCAACTACGGAAATCAACCTTCTATACAAACTGCATTTATTTTCAACCATCTGGGCCGCCCTGATCTGACTCAGTACTGGTCGAGGCAGGTAGTGGGCGCGGTGTACGAGGACCTCAGCACCGCCCGGGGTTACAACGGTGATGAAGACCAGGGACTAATGGGCAGCCTGGCCGTTTTGATGAAAATAGGTCTCTTCCAGATGAACGGTGGTACCGACGAAGATCCCGGTTATGAAGTAGGAAGCCCGGTTTTTGACCGCGTTACTATTGCCCTTCATCCGAAGTTTTATCCCGGAGGACAATTTGTAATCGAAACCGTGGATAACAGTTCAAAAAACGTATATGTAATTGAAGCAAGCTTGAATGAAAAACCAGTTCCGGGTAATATAGTCCGCCATAGCGAGTTGACCAACGGTGGGAAGCTCAGGTTAAAAATGACAGACAGCCCTTTTTCACAAAACTGACCGGGTGTTGAGTGCCTGCAACTTGCCAAAATGAGGCTTTAAATGCTCCCTCATATTCTCACGGAATTTATCGGGTGTGCCCGAACGCAACGTTTCGATCAGGTCAAAGTGCGATATATTTCCCTTTTCAGGTTTTCTGGAAAGCTTGGCTTCTTCTACCATCATATAATTAAAGACCGGCAGCAGCATCGACTGAAACCTGGTGAGGGTATCGTTGCCAGACATTTTGTAAAGGTGAGAATGAAATTCTATTTCGTAATTCATCCTGGTTTTTATACTACCAGCACAATCCGGATCTTTTGCCTCCCGCTGGGCAATATCCTCAAGCGTCTTGATATCGCCTGGCTGCATCCTGATAAAAAGAAGATCGGCCATACCTACCTCCAGCACCAGCCGGATCTCAAAAATGTTTTGCATGGCCTGATCGCCCAAAAGATCCGGATCCATCAGCCGTTTTACTCCACTTAGCAAATCCGGCTCCGCTATCACCATGCCCTTTCTTTTTTTCGATTCGATTATACCCAACATCCTAAGCCTGCTCAGACCTTCTCTAACCACGTTTCTGCTCACACCCAGATACTCGGCCAGCTCAATTTCTTTTGGCAACGAATCCCCGGCTTTAAACTTATTCTCCTTCAGATAAATCATAAGGTTATCTTCAACTTGCTCTGCAAGCGATAAATTTTTAATGGGTCGCAGCCTTTTGTTGGAATTGGTCATACTATAAAAACGAAGGGAGGTTAAAAGATCAATTTGTTCAATATTAGAAAATAATGACTGGTTTTTGGCCAGGAGTTCTTTTTATTCATAATTTTTATATCTTGCAATATGTTATTATGTACTACATATGGCAATATATAATATTAAGGAGTTCGGTGCAAAGGGTGACGGAAAAACAGATGACGCCAATGCCATTCAAAATACAATAGATGCCTGTCATGAATCAGGAGGCGGTACCGTGGTAGTTCCCGCCGGGGGTGTATTCCTTGCCGGTCCGTTTGACCTTAAGTCGAATATAGAACTATATTTAGAGCGGGGAGCAGTGGTACGTGCCCATCCTAATGAGCTGCTCTATACAAGAAGTGCTTTTCGCGAAAACTGGGGTGAAGGGTCGATTTGGATAGGCGGAGAACATATCCAAAATGTGGCTATTCATGGCAAGGGAGTAATCGACGGCAACGGCGTTGCATTTATGGGGCAGGAGTTGCCTGATGCCTATGAGTTGCTCCCGGTTGATGTAAGAGACCCGCGGCCACATATTCTGACCCTTGTTGACGGAAAAAATATTAAGATCAGCGGAGTCACGATTAAAAATGCAGCCTATTGGGGCCTCCATTTCGTAGGCTGCGACGATGTATCGGTGTCAGACATTTCCATTTATAATCATTTAAAGATTCGAAACAGCGACGGTATCGACATAGATCATTGCAGGAATGTGCGGATCAGTAACTGCCACATCGAATCGGGGGACGACTGCGTTTGCCTGAAAAACCGCCGGGAATACCAAGAATACGGCCCCTGCGAGGATGTAGTGATCTCCAATTGCACATTTGTGTCTACCTCGTGTGCTGTAAAGATCGGTTCAGAAAATGTAGATGCCATAAGGCGGGTTTCTTTTAATAACTGCGTCATTAAAGGGAGCAGTCGCGGTATCGGCATACAAAACCGCGATGAAGGTACCGTTTCAGATGTTATCTTCTCCAACGTGATCATCGAATGCCGGTTGTTTTCGGATGTGTGGTGGGGCAAGTCGGAACCAATCTATGTTACGGCCTATCGCCGGGCTTCAATTGACCATAAAGATGCCGGCTGGCGGCTGAAACCCGGCAGCACAAAAGGGGAAGTGGGGGAGATAAAGAACATTACGTTTGCCAATTTCAGGTGCAAAAGTGAAAACGGAATTTTTGTAGGGGCAGAAACACCGGAGCTTATCAGCAATATTCGCTTTAATGATATTGACATTGAAATTAATAAAACTACCGACTATCCCGGAGGAGTTTACGATTGCCGTCCTTGCGAAGGGAAGGATTTAATTTCGGGAGAAACATCGGGTTTTTACCTGACCAATGCCACAAAAATCTTCATACATAACTGCAGTATCACCTGGGGTGAAAACCGCCCGGATTACTACGGAAGCGCTATTCATGCAGATAATGTTAAAGGGTTGATCGTAGAAAACTTTGAAGGCGAACCTGCTTTCCCCGATAAACAGGACTATGTGAAGAAAGGTAACACGCAATGGCAGTTCATTTGAAAAAGTGCTTAACGAATGCTGGGACTTTCATACATCGATATTCTGGTTTTGGCGCTCTACTTCGGGGTGCTCATTTACATCGGTATTAAGTCGAGCCTGGATATCCGGAAGGAAGAGGACTACTTTTTAGGTGGACGAAAGTTTGGCAAACTGTTTTCGACCTTTGCCAGCTTTGGGCAGGCTACTTCGGCCGATGGACCCACGGGCGTAGCCACCACCACTTTCAACAACGGGGCCAGTGGCATTTGGAGCTCCCTGTTAATGCTTTTTGCCACACCCATTTTCTGGATCACGGCCCCATGGCTCAGGCGGCTGCGTGTAACCACCATGGGCGATTTTTATGAGGAGCGCTACGGGTCGCGCAAAATGGCCGCAACCTACGCCGTGGTTGCCAGCATAGGCATGATGGGCCTGCTATCGGTGGGTTACAAGGCAGTGAGCATCACAGCCATGGCCATGACACCCAAGCCGGTAGCGGAACTGACACAGCCGGAGCTGAGTGAAAAATCCAAAGCAGAGCAACTCTTTACGCTGGAAGGTCAAGACTTTAGTTACCTCTCTGAGGAAGACAAGGCAACGCTTTCAGTGCTCCGAAAGCAAAATCCCAGGTCTCTTTTTTCCTACCTTTCTGAGGAAGCGCTGATATGGTCGATCTGTCTGATGGTGATCTTGTACACTGCCCTTGGCGGATTGGAAGCAGCTTTTTACACAGATCTGCTTCAGGGCGTTTTCATCATTTTACTTTCGTTTATCCTCATCCCATTTGCGTGGGCCTCTGTCAACGAAACCTACGGAGGAAGCGGAGTGATGAGTGCGCTGAATCATTTGCACGAACGATTGCCGGAGAGCTATTTTGAGGTGTTCGGCTCCCCGTCTACACTCGATTTTACGTGGTATTTTATTTTTGCAGCGGCTTTAGTTTCAGGCCTCACGGTGGTTACACAGCCAAATCAACTGGTAACAGCGGGAGCGGCACGTGATGAGTACGCCGCACGTATCGGCTTTGTTACCGGCACGTTCATGAAGCGGATCGTAACGGTGATGTGGGGGGTGCTGGGGCTCGCAGCGATTCTTCTTTATGGAAACCAGCTTACAAACTCCGACCTCGTGTGGGGGCATGCCAGCAGAACATTGCTGGGGCCGCTGAACATGGGGTTGGTGGGGCTGATGCTTGCCAGCTTAATGGCGGCGCTGATGTCGACGGCCGATTGCCTGATGATCACCGTATCGGGGCTAATGGTTAATAACCTGTACAAACCGTTTTTTCCGCAGCGATCGGCACGGCACTATATATGGGCCGGAAGAATATCCGGCACGCTTTTTCTGATTGGCGCAGCCCTTATAACCACGCAGTTCGACAACATACTGCAAATACTCAAATTCATCTGGGAGTTCTTTGTCATTTTCGTGGCGGCTTTCTGGCTGGGACTGAAATGGCGCCGGGCCAATCGCAAGGCAGCCTGGGTGTCTATAGTGGCCACTTTTCTGCTGTTTTATTTAATTCCACTGCTGTTGCCTGCACTGCAGCCCTCCCTGAGAACAAATGAAAGGCTACTGAAGCAGACCAACCCGCCTGCCGTTTCCCGCTCCTATGCCGCCAAAACACTGGATGTAGAGGCCAGAGAACGTTTAATCGGTCAATGGGAGAGTATGCCTGCGGAATTGAAAGCACAATTTCAGAAGCCGGAACAACTGGCACCAGGAGATGAGATAGAAACCACCTATGCGCCACCTAAAAAATCCATTTTCTGGTCCAAGGGCATAAAAACAGCTGAAAACGGGAGTCTGTACGGCAGTGGCTACATCTACCTGGAGTTGCTTCTGCTGGATGCTCTCGGGTGGGACCTAAGCCAGCACACCTACGCCCTCAACGAAACCATCAGACTCCTCATTCGCCTGGCATTTCCTTTTGTGGCGTTGATCCTCATCGCTCTATGCACGGCGCCCGACAAACCGGAGCTTCTCGAAGCATTTTATACAAAAATGAGAACACGTGTAACGCCTGGGGGTGACTCAGACGCCACAGCCGCACACAAAACGGAAGAGTTGATATTTAGAAACAGCGAATGGGAATTATACAAATGGAATCGCCAGGACTGGACCGGATTTATGCTGTCGTGGGGCATGGTTGTGTTGATAGTGGCGCTGCTCTACCTGGTGGTTTCCGTGGGAAGATAACTTCAAAAAATAAACAGCTGCACTATGAGCAAAGAGCAAAATCAAAACATTCCTTCAGGCGGCGGGCCGCTGAAGAGTTTGGACGAGTGGGAAGACGATTTGGTGAGGAGGTATCCTGAGCCGGGGAAACCTTCCGGAGAAAAACCGCATAAAGAAAAAGACGCCTACCGAAATTACGATCAACCGGCAAGAGACACCGTAACGGAGTTTTACAGGGTTAACCACATCAACCAGACCTACGACTTTGTTTTGGGCAAAGAAAAGGAGTTTCTGCCGCTTAACAGGAAGGAAATGTCGTTGTGGGAGGCTGTGGAGTTTTTAAACACTTTGGTCGACGACTCAGACCCCGACACTGACCTCGATCAGACGCAGCATTTGCTGCAAACTTCAGAGGCCATAAGGGCCGACGGGCATCCGGACTGGTTTGTACTGACAGGTTTTTTGCATGATCTGGGCAAAGTTCTCTGCCTCTTCGGCGAGCCACAGTGGGCAGTAGTAGGCGATACATTTCCGGTAGGCTGCAAGCACTCCGACAAGATCGTTTACCCGCAGTTTTTTGAAGGGAACCAGGACTTCCATAACGAAAAATACAACACTATGTATGGCGTGTATGAACCCAACTGCGGACTTCGTAGCGTCCATATGTCGTGGGGACATGACGAATACCTCTATCACATCGTGAAGGACTACCTGCCAGAACCGGCGCTGTACATGATCCGGTACCACTCGTTCTACTCACAACACAGGGAGCGAGCCTACGATCATTTGCTTGATCGGCATGATCACGAAATGTTTCAGTGGGTAAATGCCTTTAACCCCTACGACCTTTACTCAAAGTCGCCCAGCCCGCCAAACGTAAAAGAACTGAGGCCTTACTACGAGGACCTGGCCGCTAAGTTTTTGCCGGATACCTTAAAATTTTAACCAAGCTGGAATCGGGGTGGCTTTAAGGCCGGCCTGCAGGTTTATGGCCATGCGAGAAGCATTTCCATATCGTCTCCGACCACGGGCTGGAGATTGTCTGTAGTTAATAAATCAGCAACGAACATGTCCAAATTCAAAAGCAAGCTAACCCTTTTGATATTATTGTCGGGAATCATGCAGGCATGCGAAGTATCTCGTCCCAACGCCGACGAAAGTGAACCACTAAACGTCATCTTCATGATAGGTGACGGTATGGGCCTTACGCAGGTGTCTACCGCCTTTTATTTCACGGGCAGTCCGTCCAACTTCGAGCGGTTTAAAAGCATGGGCCTGATAAAAACTTCCAGCACCAGCCATAAAGTAACAGATTCTGCCGCAGGTGCCACAGCCTTTTCTACGGGAGAAAAGACTTACAAGCGAGCGATCGGGGTTTCGGTAGACACCGTTGCTCTACCGACGATCCTGGAGGAACTGGAGGACAGGGGATATAAAACCGGCCTCATCAGTCTCACCTCCATCACGCACGCTACCCCGGCCAGTTTTTATGCCCACGTAAAAGACCGGGACCTGCACGAGGAGATAGCGGCTTTTTTACCCGGCTCCGGCGTCGATTTCTTTGCCGGTGGCGGGTTAAAATTTTTCAATAAAAGGAAAGACAGCAGGGATATATACACCCAATTGAGGTCCACAGGTTATCTGATGGATTCCACGCAACTTTCAGACGAAGTTGACCCCGGCAACCGCTACGGGTTTCTACTGGCCCAGGACGGTATACCCAACAAATTGGAAGGCCGCGGCAGCTATCTCCGGGATGCCACCCAGCTGGCGCTGGATTATTTCACGGCGGCAAATAAACCCTTTTTTATGATGATCGAAGGCTCTTACATAGATTGGGGCGGCCACGACCGTGATGCTGAGCTACTGGTACAGGAAGTGCTGGATTTTGACGCGACCATTGGGGTGGTGCTGGATTACATCGGACGCCACCCCAATACACTTCTGGTAGTTACCGCCGACCATGAAACCGGCGGCACTGCGCTGGGTAAAAAGTACCGGCACGATCCGGCAACCGGAAAGCAGACCGAGGTGCCTGATAGCGTGGCTGTTTATTTTGTTACCGATCAGCACACCACAACAGCAGTACCAGTTTTCGCCAGTGGGCCCGGCGAAGAGCTGTTTCGCGGAGTTTATGAAAACAACGAGATCTATCACAAATTCCGCAGTCTGCTTGTGAAATCTCAAAAAGCAGAGTGACGAGAAGTTTTGAAGTTCCATTTCTTGTTTTGTTAACCGTAAGCTAACCGGCCCCTTTTTTCTATCTCAGCCGCCACAGGTTTGCTCCTTGTGTAACACACATTAGCAACGCCTTTGAGCTTTTACCTGGTTTTATCAGCTCATAACCGTATTCAGCATTTTATTTACAAACCTGAGGAAAACTCTTTTATTTTATTTACGTTTATGAGGAAAATATCCGACAACCGTTTACTGCAACTAGAATGAAGGGAACATACCTTGGTGAATTTGAAGAGCTTATCCTGCTGACCGTGGCCTCATTGGGGGCTGAGGCCTATGCAGTAACAATAAAAGAAGAAGTTGAGAGAGCGTCAGGAAGGAAGGTTAATATAAGCGCAGTTCATTCGTCTTTATACAGGCTGGAGGACAAGAGCTTCCTGACATCGGAGTTTGGGGGGGCCACCCAGAAAAGGGGGGGCAAGAAGAAGCGATTTTTTAAGGTGACCAGCGCGGGGTTTGCCTCCCTGCAGGAAGCCAAAGACATGAAGCAGCAGCTTTGGGCCAACATCCCTCAGCTGTCTTTTGTCACAATCTAATTAACAAGCCCTTATGGGGAAAGCTGACCGTCAATTTTCTAAACCGCCGCAGCTCGGCACTTTTCTGCTCCGTCAGATCTACGACGACGAGTTGTTCGACGAGATCCATGGCGACCTGGTGGAATTGTACGAAGAGCGGCTGGAAGAAAAAGGAAAGCTTTTCGCCTCAACCCACTACCTGAAAGACGTGGTGCTATCGGCGCGGAACTACAACCTCAGGAGAAGAAAGAAACTACGAACTCAAAATAATTCAGGAGCCATGATCAGAAATTACCTTAAAATCACGCTGCGG
>CBFGTI010000123.1:0-16006 GCA_965651695.1 uncultured Imperialibacter sp.
TCCCTCAAATCTCTTATCGGAATGCTGACCCGGGACTTTGCCGGACTGGTTCTGATTGCAATTGTTGTGGCGTCTCCCCTTGCGTGGTATTTGATGCACCAGTGGCTGCAAAATTTCGAATACGGTATTGAGCTAAACATCTGGTACTTTGCCGGAGCCAGCCTACTCACACTATCTATCGCCATTTGCACTGTTGGCTTCCAGTCGTATCGTGCAGCATCGGCCAACCCTACGGTGAGTCTTAAAAACAATGAATAAGCACACGCCCACCGAATAAATGAGAACATCTATAGATCTTTCACAGACCAGAGAACACCGCAGGTTTGGTGGAAGCTTTTACCAATGAGTTTAGGTAACGCCGCATCAAAAACCCCCATAGCTTTTTCAGGTAAGCGGAAATATTTCTATGTAAACGGGTTTTGGTGTATGGAAAAAGCTAAATTTATAGTTTACCAAACTATCTCTAACCTATGAAAGTTTTAAAAATCATTCTTTACGTCGTGCTTGCAATCGTAGTTATTGGAGCGATTGCTACTTTTGTCATCCCAACCCAAATGCATGTTGAGCGGTCCATCACCATCAACGCCCCAGGCAAGCTCGTAATGCAGCAGGCTGCCTATTTCAAGAATTTCAGCAAATGGAGCCCCTGGTCGAAGCTTGACACGGCTATGGTTACGACCATTACCGGTACTGATGGCCAGGTAGGAGCGGTGTACTCCTGGAAAGGAAATAAAGATGTTGGTGAGGGCTCAATGGAAATTATTGCCGTATCGGGCAACAGAGTCGACCAAAAGCTTCGCTTTCTTGTACCCTACGAGTCGGAGGCTACCACATTTCTTTCTATAAAAGATGCAGAAGGCGGTGGGGTTACCGTAACATGGGGAATGGATAGCGAGTCGGCCCGGCCAATGAACCTGATGAACCCAATGATGGACGGCATGATAGGAAAAGACTATGACAAAGGCCTTGCCGAATTAAAAGCGCTTTCTGAGCGAATAAGCGCAAGTGACTCGTTCAGAGGCTACAAAATAGAGACAGCCGAACTCACACCACGTACTTATATCGGCAAAATGGATACGGTGAAGTGGGCGGAAATGGAGGCGTTTTTTGGTGCTACTTTTGGCGAAACCATGACAGCCCTTACCAGGAAAAAGGCTCCGATTGCGGGCATGCCCAGCGGCCTGTACTTTATGTGGGACGAGCCCAACCAGCAGGCCGTAATGGCAGCTGCCATTCCGGTAGAAGGTGATTTTACACTCGATGGATTCGGTGCGTGGCCGGTAGCTGGCAGTGCTCTTAAAATAGCCTACTATGGCAATTACGCGGGCAGTGCAGAAGCGCACTATGCAATGGATGAATACTATACCGCCAAAGGTATTGAGTATGGCGAGGGAGATCTTGTAATAGAAGAGTACGTTACTGATCCTACCACCGAGCCTGATACGGCCAAATGGCTTACGAACATTTACTATGTAAAAAAATAAGTATAAAAAAGGGGGCGCTGACCCCCTTTTTACTTCCCGGGACTAATTAATTGTCGAGTGCGCCATCATCTACCCAGCAGGCAATTTTGGCAATCTCATCTGCAGTTAACGATCCGTTCTTCGGCATGCTTCCGTCGC
The DNA here is from genome assembly GCA_965651695.1 of uncultured Imperialibacter sp. GTDB lineage: Bacteria > Bacteroidota > Bacteroidia > Cytophagales > Cyclobacteriaceae > Imperialibacter. Next base: position 1,623 of record CBFGTI010000123.1, read on the forward strand.
CGGTTTTGGTTTTGATAAGTGCGGCATTCTCCTTTATGTTGCTGAACTGGCGGAAATCAGGTGATTGCGTGCCGGCATGGCAGCCGCTAATGGCACAGTTGGTGGTAATTATCGGGGAAATTTCAGCTTCGTAGCTAATTCCTGAGCTTACGGTTACTGACTGCGTTACGCTGCATCCTTCGGCGTCAACAGTGGTGACGGAGTAGGTGCCCCGTTGCAGTCCGCTAAAGTTGGCGTTGTCGCCAAAAGCTCCGTTGTTTAGCTTATACTGGTATGGTTCCACCCCTCCGGTGGCTGTAAGCGTAATTGAGCCCTCGCTTGTGCCGCAGCCCGAGGCCGCAGCTACAGTCTCCAAATTCACCCCATCTTCGTTGAGAATACTCACGGAAGCCGTTTTGGTGCAGTCGTTGCCATCTCTCACAGTAATGGTATAGCTGTCGGCGGCCAGGTCGGAAAATGTGCCGGAAGCCTGGAAGTTGCTGCCATCTTTTGAGAATTCGTAGTCGCCCGCACCGCCGCTTGCTGTAGCGGTAATCTCACCTTCAGCACCTCCGCAGGAGGTGTTCTGGCTGCTGCTTATTTGCACGGCAAGGTCTGTGGTATTACAATCAGGCTCGGGGTCATCGGTGCCGCCGCAGGCAATCAGCAACGATATCCCTGCCAGCAGGAAAAGTAAATTTGCTTTCATAAAAGTTATATTCATTGTTAAGGTCTAGTTTTTGTTTATCGGCCTTTACGCTGTGGGAAGTGGTACCGGAAAGAAAAAAAGGAGCCTGTTGTGTACAGGTTTACCTTGCCATAGCCTACTCCGGCAAGAGGCGCTTTAAAGAAAGGCTCGATTTTCAGCGAGATATCTCTGGCTACAAAGGTCTCTACACTTACAGAAAGCGAAACCACACTAAATGGGTGTTTGTTCTCATTTTCGCCCTGCCACCCTTTCAACCTGTAGCCGCTATAATCGTCGTAGTGGTAACTGTACACCTCGGAAAGCATCCAGTACGAAGATATCCCTCCATTCAGCCAAAAACTTACTTTACGTCCATCAATTAACCTAAACCCGGCTGTAAGAGGGATATCCAGTACATCGCAGGCGGCATCGGTGCTGATGGGTTCTACACCACCCGGCCAGCCGCTATACAGCGGGGGGCTGTAGTCGCCCTTCCCCGCCGTATACACCTTGTCTGCCTTAAATACACCTGTTCCTAATCTCCAGGTGCTCAAAGGATGAAACTCCAGAAAAATACCGTATGCCTTGCCGATTTCGCTTAAATCGGGCGAAAGTCTTGTGCTGCTAAAATCGGGGGAAACCGCTAGCCCCACGGCAAATTTGTGCCCAGCTGCCACTGTAACGGGCAAGGCCGCCGATACTGTGTGAGTTGGCGCAACCATCACCGGCGTCAGGCTTATTATTGCCGGCATGTGTGCTTCTTCAGGGTAAGGCTGCACACCTCTTAACCCCGCAAACATCCCGCCCGAAGCATCATCAAATTCGCCGTAAACAGGCTGAGCGGCTAATCCGCCCGCCTGACCATCGTCGTCTATTTGAGTCGCTGTAGATGTGGGGGTAAGCGCCACAGGTTGGTCTTCGGTATCGGCCGGCTGCATTTTAGGCACCGCCGGGGTTGCAAACGCCGGAGGGTTGGAAACCGTCTCCCCTATTTCGCCGGCCCCTGCCGTTTGGCTATTCGCATTACCTGTATTACGAGCAGGGCCTTCCTGCAAGTGTTTATCAGCCACGCCCTGGCTTTCAACCACCTCCTGCGAACTATTGTTATCATGGTCTTCGAATTTTCCAATCTCATTTTCGGGTACCTTTACAGCTTTCACGGCAGTAGTTTCCTGCTCATGAAGACGGGTGCTGAGATACCAACCCGAAAGAAAAGACACCGTTATGAGCAACACTGACAACCCGAGCCATTGCGCGGTTGTCATTCCGGACGGCGGGGGAGGAGGCATATCAGCATCAAGCCGTGCTTCCAGCTTTGCCCAGTCTTCTTCCCTGAACTGAAACTCTTTATTTTCCAGCCCCTTACGGAGAAAATTTTCTATATTTTCATTCTCTTCAGACATTTTCCTCTTCAAAAAAACCTCTTAAGATGTCTTGCAATTTCTTTTTTGCTTTAGCGTAGTTCGATTTCGACGTACCCACCGAAATACCCAGCAAGGCCGCAATTTCTTCATGTTTATAGCCTTCTATGGCGTGCAGATTAAAAACCGTACGGTAAGCAGGCGACAGCTTCTTTAATATTCCCAGGATCTCGTCGTGTGTGATACCTGAAATGATATTTTCACTCCCCTGCACCTGTCCCGCTCTTTCAATATCTTGATGCTCCTGAAACTTCAGGTTCTTTCTGTTCCGGTCGATAGTTGCATTAATCATTACCCGCCTCAGCCATGGGCGAAAGGGTCTGGAGACATCAAACTTTCCGATGTATTGAAAAATTTTCATAAACCCATCATTCATGGTTTCAACAGCATCTTCTCTGCTTTCGGAGTAAAGTATACATATATTCATAGCATAGCTGTAAAAGGCCTGATAAAGCTCTTTTTGCTGAGCCCTCTTTCCTTTTTTGCATCCCTTAATGATGCGCAGTAAATCGCTGTCTACGGTATCGTTCAATTGAAATGCTTAAATCTTCACACCTACCAATACAATACTTGCCGGCTGCTGCAAAAGGTTGCCTCACCATTCAAAAAATTGCAGGCTCAATGTACTCACTATTAGCTATTAAACATCCCGCAGCACCGGAGCCTTTATCGATCGCCGGGTGGTTAAGGGCCAGGCCGCTTGTTGAGGGCTTGCTTTTTCCGCCACCAGCTGTGTTTCGCCAGCACCTTGAATGCCAAAAACACACCAGGCTATTCTTGTGGAAATAGTTGCGCACTGAGAAAGTTTAACCTCATTTTTTGGCAATTAGGGGCACTTTTCGCATTAATCCGGCTGGCATTATTCTTGGCTTTTCACCGGCAACCCCATCAGGCAACAGTTCTGATCTCACCAATTTCCTATTGAAAACACCGGCTGCAGGCAATTAGCGCCCGGCAGCGTGGAATTCGCCTAAACCGTACGGGCAGGGTGCATAAAGAGATTCGCCCAAAGACAGCAGTAACGAAAAACTAGCCGGATAGAAACACCTCTATACCAGCACCTAAAAGAAAGACAAAATATGACCAGTAACAGAATAATCACGCTAACGATGAATCCGGCAATGGACATTTACATGACCGTTGACAAGCTGGAAGCAGACAGGAAATTACGCGGCGGCGCACCCAGAATGGAGCCGGGCGGAGGTGGTATTAACGTATCGAAAGCAATAGCCAAACTGGGGGGAAAATCCACGGCTATTTTTACCCATGGAGGCTACATAGGCGATGGTTACTCGCTTATGCTGGCAGAGGAGGATTTTGAACAGCTGCCCGTATGGGTAAAAAGAAACACCCGGCAAAACCTTATTGTGCGCGAAGAAAGTACCGGATGCCTCTACAGGTTTGGTACGCCGGGTGCTCCGCTGGAGCGGGTGGAGTGCCACAGCATTCTGGAAAAAATAAGGGGGATAAAAGATGCTGAATACTTCGTTGCCAGCGGCAGCCTGCCTCCCGGCGCCCCGGACGATTTTTACGCAGAAGTAGCTCGCATAGCAAGGGAAAACGGGATGAAAATGATCCTCGATACCTCCGGCAAACCGCTGAACGAAATACTCCGGGCAGGAGCTTACCTGATCAAACCTAACAAAGATGAATTGGAGGTGCTGGCAGGCGTGCGGGCAGAGAATGAAGACCAGCAGCGTCAGGCCCTTCGAAAAGTCATCAACAAGTACGATATAGAAAGCATCGTTTTGTCGCTGGGTTCCAAAGGCGCTTTGCTGGCTACTAAAAAAGACATCCATTTCTTCGCCGCCCCAACCGTAGAAACGAAAAGCAGTGTGGGGGCTGGCGACAGCATGGTAGGCGGCATCGTGCATTCACTCGCCGAAGGTAAGTCGCTCGATGAGGCGGTGTTGTTTGGTATCGCTTGCGGAAGCGCGGCTATTATGACACCCGGTACGGAGCTATTTCGCCGGCAGGATGCAGAAGCGCTTTACGGGCAACTGCAAGAGTCGGCACATTTTACAGACGCCGGCTAATTTCCGCAACCTTCCAAACCACCAAAAGTCCATTGCTTCCGCTGCCAACCCACGCTTTCGAAAGCGCTGTGGTGTAGCAATAGCTCCGGGCGGGCTACAAACCACTGTATGATTTCAAATGCAGAAAGACTCGAAAAAAAATAATAGCACAGAGCAACGAAAAAAGAGCCATCGCGATAGCTCCAATTTTGCTTTTGCCAAAGAAGCAGAAGAAGTAGTTAAAGAACAAAATACCGACGCCGAACAGGGCCTTACTGATGAGGAGGTGCTGCGCCGGCGGAAGCATTTTGGAGAGAATACCCTTCCCGAAAAAGAACGGTCGAGCATCATTATGCTCTTTTTGAAGCAGTTCAAAGACTTCCTCATCCTTATTCTGCTGCTGGCGGCTGGCATTGCCTGGTTTGCGGATCAGATGATCGACGTGTACATTATCCTGGGGGTGATCATGTTCAATGCGATCATGGGTTTTACCCAGGAGTATAAGGCAGAAAAGGCGATCGAATCCATTAAAAGCATGGTACAGCACAAGGCAAAAGTGCTGCGCAATGGTCAGCAGATTTCGGTGGAAGCCCGGGAGCTGGTACCCGGCGACGTTATTGTGCTGGAGCAGGGCCAGACAGTGCCCGCAGATGCCCGGCTGCTAAAAGTTAAAAACCTGCAGGCCGCAGAGGCCTCGCTTACGGGGGAATCGGAAGCCGTAACTAAAGATACAGCAAAGCTGGAAAAAGAAACTGTGTTGGGCGACCGTGAAAACATGCTTTGGAAGGGCACCCACATAGTAAAAGGCTCAGGAAAGGCCGTTGTGGTTACCACAGGCGAAAAAACGGAGATTGGAAAAATTGCCCGCACCCTCGGCGAAATGGAAAAAACTGATTCCAATTTCCGAAGAAAAACCGGGCGGCTTGCAAAAACAATGGCTGCCATTGCCATCGGCACTTCGGCTATCGTATTTGCCCTTGGTTATTTCTTTCGCTCTTTCGAGTTTCAGGATATCCTGCTCGTTACCATCGCCACGCTGGTTTCTTCTATCCCCGAGGGGCTCCCTGTTGTTATCTCCATTGTGCTGGCCATCGGTGCCAGCCGGATGGCAAAACGCAACGCCATCATCAGGGAATATACCGCTACCGAAGAGCTGGGCTCGGTTACAACCATTCTTTCAGACAAAACCGGCACCATTACCCAGGGCGTGCTTTCGGTGCGCAAGCTAACGGGCAGCAACGGACACCAGTGGGAGGTAACCGGCGAAGGATACGACCCGCACGGCGAAATAAAACATGACGATAAGCCTGTGGAAGCCATAGATAAAAACAAAGTGCTTGCCCGCATGCTCACTATTGCCGCTTACTGCAACAAAGCCACGCTACAAGAGAAGAAGGCTGCGGCCGCCGAAGATAAATCGAGCGAAAAAACGGCTGAAAATGGCAACGCCAGAGAAAAGAGAGTTGCCGAAGACAAACGAAGAGTAACCGAGGACATCAGGCGGTTAGAAGAAGATTTACGCAGCAATGCAGACGCAAAAGAAGGCAAGAAACTTTTGTATCGGGATATCGACCAGCTGGTTGAAGATATCGGGGCCGCCTCCGCTACTGCTTCAGGGGATAAAGCCGACAACGACTCAGAAAATGGCACTGCTGGCCCCAATGTAAGCGGCGACCCTACCGAAGTGGCACTGCTGGTGCTGGCGAAAAAGAGCGGCATTGCCAACCGCGAACCCTTCAGCAAAATAAAAATTGTAGACGACCTCCCTTTCAACACCGACCAGAAATATCGTGCTACACTCATTCAAAATGAAAACCGGAAAAAAGAGCTGCTGGTGGTAGGAGCCCCGGAAAAAATACTGGAGCTGAGTACTTCTGTTTATACCAAAAAAGGCGCTGAAAAGGCTGGGAAAAAAGAAAAGGACGCTATTAAAAAGAAGCACGACGAGTGGGCAGAAGAGGCGCTGCGAATTATAGCACTTGCCCACAAAGAAATGCCAGGCAGCAAAGACAGTATCGGCGAGGAAGATGTAAAGGACCTTACGTGGACCGGCATTGCCGGCATTATTGACCCGCCCAGAAGCGAGGTTAAAGACGCGGTAGAGGCCTGCAACAAAGCGGGGATCAGGGTAATGATGGTTACCGGCGATCACCAGAAGACAGCTGCAGCCATTGCCGCCAACGTGGGAATTAGCACATCGGCAGGTAATGGCAGCGAATACCCCGCAGCAGTGAGTGAAAAAGACATAGCCGGCCTCGACGACAAGAAGTTCGACGACCTTGTGGCCCATGTATCGGTATTTGCGAGGGTAAGCCCAACCACAAAGCTGCGGATTGCTGAGAGGCTTCAGAAAAAAGACGAGCTGATAGCCATGACCGGCGACGGCGTAAACGATGCCCTGGCCCTTAAAAAAGCCGATGTGGGCATAGCCATGGGCAAGCGAGGAACTGACGTGGCCAAAGACGCCGCCCAAATTGTGCTTTCCGACGACAATTTTGCCAGTATAGTAAACGCCATCCGCGAGGGCCGCATCATCTTTCAGAATGTGAAAATTGTGAGCTACTTTCTGCTTACCACCAATATTGCCGCAGTAGCCACCATTATAGTAGCGCTACTGGCAGGCATGCCCATACCACTTACAGCGGTGCAAATACTGTGGGTGAATTTGGTGACCGACGGTGTAATGGACATTGGCCTGGCCACCGAACCCGGCCACGGAGAAATAATGGAACGTGACCCGATCAAAAAAAACGAATCAATTCTGCAGTGGGAAGTAATACCCAACCTGGTTATCGTGGCGGCAATAATGGTTGCTCTCACTATTGCCGCCTTCAACTATTACCTTCCCCAGGGTGAAGAGGTGGCCCGCACGGGGGCTTTTCTGGTTATATCGATGACGCAGATTTTCAACGTTTTCAATCTCCGGGATCTGAAAGAATCGGTTTTCACCATTGGCATCTTTGGCAATAAATGGATCAATATGGCTTTTGCCGCATCTGTTGTGTTGCAGCTGGTGGTAGTAAAGGTGCCTTTTTTGCAAAATATTTTCGGGTTCGAAGATCTCGGCATGGTCGATTTTCTGGTGCTCACAGCTATCTCCTCGACGGTATTATGGGCCGGTGAACTTTACAAGTGGATACAGCGAAAACGAAGAGATAAGAACCAAAGCGAATGATAAACGGCTTTGGACCGTTACAGAAGAAGGAAGTGCTAATTATAAAGCTATGGAAAAGAAAAATCACATCGAAGCAGCCATTGTAGACCTCGACGGGGTAATTACCCACACGGCATCCAAACACGCTCAGGCGTGGAAAGAAACGTTTGACCTTTACAACCAGCAGCGAAAAAAAGCCGGCAAAGAAGGCTTCACGCCTTTTTCTATCGATGGAGACTACCCTAAATACATCGATGGCATACCCCGCTACGACGGTGTCAAAAATTTTCTGAAGTCGCGAAAAATCAGTCTTCCTTTGGGCAAGCCCGGCGACGAACCCGGCACCGAGACCATCTGCGGGCTTGGCAATCTGAAAAACCAGCTCTTTCTTGACATCATCAGCAGAGAAGGCGTAGATGTGTTTGATGAAAATGTGGAAGTGGTGCGAAGCTGGAAAAAGGGGGGAATGAAAACAGCCATTATTTCTTCAAGCAAAAATTGCGAACGTATTCTGAAAGCCGCCGGCTTGCTGGATTTGTTTGAAGTAAGGGTGGACGGCGTGGTTTCGCTTGAAAAAAATATTAAAGGCAAACCGGAGCCCGATATATTCCTCGAAGCTGCCCGGGCGCTGAACGTAACACCCGACCACGCCATAGTGGTGGAAGACTCACTGGCCGGAATCGAGGCCGGAAAAGCAGGTAATTTTCACCTGGTGGTGGGCATTATAAACAAAGCCGGCAAAACCGCCCTGCTCGAAAAAGGAGCCGATGAAGTAGTGGAAAGCCTGGATGAGCTCGCCTTCAACCGGGGAAAGGAAGAACGGCGGGCGCACGATCTCCCTTCGGCGCTGCAGGCTTTCGAAAGCATACAGGAGCAATTTAAAAAGAAGGAGCCGGTCATTTTTCTCGATTTCGACGGTACCCTGGCACATATAGTCGACGACCACGAAGCAGCCGGGCTAACCGACGACATGACCGGCCTGCTGGAGAAGTTTTCCGAAAAATACCCCACAGCCATCATTAGCGGCCGCGATCTGCAGGATCTTAAGCAAAAAGTGGGGCTTGGCAACGTGCATTACGCAGGCAGCCACGGCTACGAAATGGAAGGACCCGACCACTTTATAAATGAAAGCGCTGAGGCCGGCAAGCTGATTCCGCAGCTGGACGAGTTGGAAAAAGAAGTAGCCGAAAACCTTACAGATGTGGAGGGTGTGCAGCTGGAGCGAAAAAAATATGCCCTGGCTGTGCACTATCGCCAGGTGCCTGAAGGGCAGAAGAGAAGGGTAATTGAAATAGTAGATGGGGTAGCTTCGGGCTTTAGCAAAATAAAAAAAGGCAATGGCAAAAAAGTGATTGAGCTGCAACCCAACATCGACTGGCACAAGGGCAGGGCTGTGGAAATGCTGATGGAAAAAATAAGCGGCGGGGAGAATAACATCTTTCCCGTGTATATAGGCGACGACATTACCGATGAGGACGCTTTTAAGGTGATGGGAAAAGGCATCGCTATTCTTGTGGGCGACCACGGTGCCAGCACGCAGGCCGATTATCACCTTGAAAGTGTGGACGAGGTGAAGGAATTCATGAACTGGATGATTACCCTGAAAAAAGCGCAATGACGGACGAATGGGTAGTTAAATATGAGCACTATAATCCAAAAGAAGAGCCACTGCGAGAAGCCCTCACTGCTTTAGGCAACGGCTATTTCGTATGCAGGGGTGCTGCTGAAGAGTCGGCAGCCGGAGCATGGCACTACCCCGGCACCTACCTGGCAGGTGGCTACAACCGGCTCGAAACCGAGGTTGCGGGCCGGGTAATTGAAAATGAAGACCTTGTAAACTGGCCCAACTGGCTGGTGCTGCGGTTCAAAATTGCAGAAGGGGAATGGATAAGCCTTGAAAACGCCCGGATACTTGAATACCGGCAGGAGCTCCACCTAAGGCAGGGCCTTCTGAAAAGAACCATGCTGCTCGAAGATACCGACCAACGGAAAACCAGGTTGGTAACCCGGCGGGTTGTGAGCATGGCCAATCCTCATCTGGCAGCCATAGAATGGACACTAACCCCCGTAAACTGGTCGGGCATGGTTACAGTACACGGTGCGCTGGATGGCACTGTTACCAATAGCGGCGTGGAGCGCTACAGCGACCTGAACAGCCGCCACCTGGAAGTGCACGAAACGGCAGCCTTCGGAGAAGACGGCATCCACCTGCAAGCCGCCACAGTGCAGTCGCAAATAGTAATGGCGCAGGCAGCCAGGCTTCGGGCCTTTGGGGGTAACGGCTTTTTTGTTGAAAGAGAGCTTGTGCAATCGGAAAACTACATCGCCCACGAGTTGCGGTTTCCGGTGCAGGAAAACAAAGAAACAACTGTTGAAAAGACCGTCAGCATATTTACCTCCGGAGATAATGCCATTTCCAACCCGCTCGCTGAGGCGCAGGACCTGCTAAAACACGCTGCGGCATTTGACGAACTGGCTGAAAAACATGAGGAAGCGTGGGAAGCCCTGTGGCAACAGGCAGATACAGTGCTGGAAGACGGCCGTGCCAAAGACCAACTGCTGCTGCGCCTGCACATCTTCCATCTGTTCCAAACCTGCTCCGTACATACCACTGAATATGATGTGGGGGTGCCCGCCCGTGGCTGGCATGGCGAAGCATACCGTGGGCACATTCTTTGGGACGAACTCTTCATATTCCCCTTCCTCAATATCAATATACCCGCTCTTACCCGCTCGCTGCTCATGTACCGCTACCGGCGGCTACCACAAGCCCGGCAGGCGGCGCTGCAAGCAGGCTACAAAGGAGCAATGTTTCCCTGGCAAAGCGGTAGCAATGGCCGTGAGGAAAGCCAGCAGATTCATCTCAACCCGCAGTCGGGCCGGTGGGTGCCCGACCACACCTTTCTTCAGCGCCATGTAAGCTCAGCCATAGCGTACAATGTGTGGCAGTACTACCAGGTAACCAAAGACATTGAATTCCTCTCCTTCTACGGCGCAGAAATGCTGCTCGATATTGCCAAATTCTGGGCAAGCAAGGCCGAATTCAACAACGAGAAGGAGCGATACGAGATCCGAAAAATTGTAGGGCCCGACGAATACCATACGGCATACCCCGGCGCAAGCGACCCCGGCCTCAACAACAACGCCTACACAAACATCCTGGCTTCGTGGACCCTCATCCACGCCCTTAAAGCGGTGGAAATCCTCGACGACCGCCGTGTGCATGACCTGATGGTGAAACTGGAGCTTACCCACGACGACTTCAACCGGTGGGACTACATAAGCCGCCGGCTGTATATCCCATTTGTGAAAAAAGGGACAATCATTGAACAGTTTGAGGGGTTCGATAAGCTGAAAGACCTCGACTGGGAAAAATACCATCAAAAGTATGGCGAAATTCTGCGGCTCGACCGCATCATGGAAAATGAAAATGACTCCGTAGACAACTACAAAGCGGTGAAGCAGGCCGATGTGCTCATGCTCTTCTACTTGTTTTCTGCGGCGGAGCTGCGAGAATTGCTTGCGCACATGGGCTACGATTTCGACACCCGGCATATACCTGAAAACATTGCCTACTATCAAAAAGTGACATCACATGGCTCTACCTTAAGCAAGCTTGTGTACTCGTGGGTACTGGCCCGCTCGCAGCGTGAAAAATCGTGGCACGACTTCAGTAAGGCACTGGTGAGCGATTTCGAAGACATACAGGGAGGCACTACCTCCGAAGGCATTCACCTTGGTGCAATGGCTGGCACAGTAGACCTCATTCAGCGGTGCTACACCGGTATGGAGTTCAGAAACGGCGTGCTGAAGTTTCACCCCCAGCTACCGCACGAGGTAAAGCGCATCCGGTTTATGCTGCGCTACCACGATCACAACCTGCAGGTCGATCTCACCCACAAAACCCTGAAACTAAAAAGCTACGGCGGCTGGACCAACGGCATTGACGTGCAGGTGCGCAGCCAAAGGTTTACATTGCGCAAGGGCGAAGAAAAAAGCCTTCAGCTCAAAGAAGAAAAAGCCACAGCAAGCCCTGTAAAAGAGAAGGCAGGAGCATAATAAAAATTGATCCTTTCTCTGTCATACCATTAACCCTGAAAGCAATGAAAAAATACACCATCCCATTCAATGAATTAGACAATTCGCAGGTAAAGCAAGTGGGCGGAAAAAATGCTTCGCTAGGAGAAATGTTTCAGCAGCTTAAAGCAGAGGGCATTCTTGTGCCGGATGGGTTTGCCACTACCGCTGAGGCCTATTGGAAATTTCTCGATGAAAACAACCTCGGGCAGCCGCTTCAGGAAGCCCTTGAGCAACTCGATAAACAGCAATTTAGCAACCTGAAAGAAACCGGAAAAAAAATCCGTGAACTGATCATGGATGCCCGCATTCCCGGTGAATTTGCCGAAGCCATTAAAAAAGCTTATCACCAGTTGCAAGAGCGTGAAAAAAATGTTGAAAGCGTGGCTGTGCGGAGCAGCGCAACCGCCGAAGACCTGCCCGAAGCCAGCTTTGCTGGGCAGCATGATTCGTTCATGAATGTGTCGGGCGACGATGAAGTAGTCCATGCTGTGCACAAGTGCATCGCCTCGCTTTTTACCGACCGGGCTATTAAATACAGGGAAGACCACGGCTTCAACCACATGGATATAGCACTCACTGCAGGGGTGCAGAAGATGGTGCGTTCCGACCTTGCCAGCGCCGGCGTGGCATTCACCATTGAGCCGGAGTCGGGTTTCGACAAAGTGATCTACATCAACGGCAGCTGGGGCCTGGGCGACAACGTGGTAGGCGGCGTTGTGAACCCCGACCAGTTTTATTTGTACAAAGACAACCTGAAGAAGGACCTCCGGGCCATCCTTTCCAGGGAACTGGGTTCGAAAGAAAAAACGATGGTGTACGCGGAGAGCAACAACGAGGAAAGCACCGTGAACCGGGACACGCCGGAAGAAAAAAGAAAGCAATTCATCCTTACCGACGGAGAGGTAACGAAGCTGGCCAAATGGTGCCTGAGTATTGAAGAGCACTACGGGAAGCCCATGGATATAGAATGGGCCAAAGATGGCAAAACTGATGAATTGTATATTGTGCAGGCCCGACCAGAGACGGTGCATTCATCCGGTGATGAAAAATCGCTGAAAAGCTACGACCTGAAAGAAAAAAGCAGGGTGCTGATAAAAGGTATCGGCATTGGCAACAAGGTGGCGGCCGGTAAGGCGCGACTGCTCGATTCGCCCGAAGACTCCGACCGGTTGCAGGACGGCGAAGTTCTTGTAACGGAAATCACAAATCCCGATTGGGACCCGCTCATTCATAAGGCTTCGGCCATTGTAACCAACAGCGGCGGCCGCACAAGCCATGCAGCCATTGTAGCACGTGAACTGGGTGCGGTGGCCGTGGTGGGCACCGGCAGTGCAACGGAAGTGCTGCAAGACGGCGATGAGGTAACAGTTTCCTCAGCCGAAGGAAGTGAGGGCAAAATTTATGAAGGCATCCTGGAGTGGGACGAGGAACAGATCGACCTGGAAAAATTCGACAGCCCCGAAACTGAAGTGATGCTGATCCTGGCCGATCCAAAGCAGGCATTTCACTACGCCCGCTACCCCATTGATGGCGTTGGGCTCACCCGGCTGGAGTTTACCATCAACAATTCGATAAGGGTACATCCATTAGCCCTCCTGCGTTTCGATGAGTTGGAAGACGAGGAGGCAAAAAAGGAGATAGAGGCACTGGCGGCTACCTACGAAAACAAAGAAGCCTACTTCACCGAAAAGCTTTCTATGGCCGTTGGCACCATTGCCGCCGCCTTTTACCCCCGGCAGGTGATCGTGCGCATGAGCGACTTCAAATCGAACGAATATGCCGGCTTGCTGGGAGGCCGGCAATTTGAGCCGGAGGAAGAAAACCCCATGCTGGGTTTCAGAGGTGCCTCCCGCTACTACAGCGAGCAGTACAAGGAGGGATTCAGGCTGGAATGCGAGGCCATGCGAATTGTGCTTGAGGAGATGAAGCTCGACAACGTGACGCTAATGGTGCCCTTTTGCCGGACTGTGGATGAAGCGAGAAAAGTATTGGACCTTATGGCAGACTATGGTTTGGAGCGCGGCAAAAACAAACTGAAGATATACATGATGGTAGAGCTGCCGTCCAATGTACTGGGCATAGGAGAGTTTGCGGAGGTATTCGACGGCTTCTCCATCGGCTCCAACGACCTCACGCAGCTCACCCTTGGCGTAGACCGCGACTCGGAGCTGGTAAGTAATATTTTCGATGAGCGAAACGCTCAATCCAAAGAGATGATTGCCATGGCAGTAAATGGGGCAAAGAAGGCCGGCAAAAAGATCGGGCTATGCGGGCAGGCCCCAAGCGATTTCCCTGAAATAGCCCGCTTCCTGGTGGAGCAGGGAATAGACAGTATTTCCTTTAACCCGGATGCGCTGGCGAAGGGGTTTAAAAATATACTGAAGGCGGAGAGATCTTCGACTAGCTCAAACTGACCTGGAGAAGCTTCTGAAATTCTAAACAGCAAAACACAAGCAGCTAAAAATCACAATCCCAAAAAACGAAACTTTCAAACCGTAGACTCAAACGGAAGAGGTAATGGGAATCTCCCATGGCCCCGCCCCCTTTGTCGCCCACCCAATCCCGTAGGGACGATGCATCGGTAGCAGCGTCAGGTACGACACAGATGAACAGCAGTCCATCGCCGTCGTTTGCATTGGAAGATGCCAGTTGGGGCTGGCGAATTTATCACAGCATCGAATGTCCAATAAAAGGTTACCAGGCGAGGTTTTCGATTCGCACCAAATGAATTGCAAAACCCATAAACCCATTACCGTCATCGCCCCGTCCCATAGGGACGACACGTCGGTAGTACTGGAGAATAGAGATAAACAGCAGTTTAGTGCCGTCAGGTACGACATAGATTTCCTACCTCAAACCCTCCAAGGGGCCAATACCAACACGGCTGTATAACACGCCGGCTTTTGCACTTGCAATGGCCAAACCCTTTGAGGGTGATACACTGCAGCGGTTAACTCTACCTCCATCATCGTTGTTTGAAAGGTGGACGACGGAGAATGGCCATTGTATCTCCCGGCACACCGTCTCCTTGGAACCTCTACCGTCAT
>CBFGTI010000124.1:0-15843 GCA_965651695.1 uncultured Imperialibacter sp.
GTCGGGCTTTCTTTTGATCATCAGGGGATTTGCCCGAAACAAATCGACCCACTTTTGGGCATAACGGTAGCACCTCACAAAATCCTGCACGATGTAGTAGTACCACACCATCGACTGGCACAGGTAGAGCTTTTCGGTAAAGCTGAGGCTATCATACTGGTAGGCTGGCAGGTTCCGCTTCAGATAGTGGCTCACCACCTGATAATCCTCCTCGTTTCGGACATACCCAAGCTTTATATAAAGTCCGTAAAGGGAAATGGCCAGGTTCGATAACTCCTGGGTTTTCTCAATAATGCCGGTGGCTTTTCTTGCCTCGCTGGTTAGCTCCTCCGCCCTGTTGCCCATGCTGCGGGTAATGTACTGGCCTTCAATAAGCTTCTCAAAATCAATTATCTCCAGCAATATAATCTCCTCGTTGCTCTCAATTGCTTTCTGCTTCAGCTTGTCGAGAATACGCAAACTTTGCTTGTACAGCCCTTTGTTGTACAGCACCCTTGCGTAGTCTATTTGCTCTCTCAGTTCGATAGTAAAGTCTTGGTTGATGTGGATAAGCCGCAGGCTTTTCAGCACCTGCCCATACAAGTGCGCCTTCAGATTGGGAAGCTGCTGCGGGTTTATTTCGGGCGCCTTGCGCAAAATCTCCTTTTCATCGTACTCTTTCAGGGCATCCAGTACGTCAAAAAGCCTTACAAATTTGCTGTCCTCCCCGCTGCTGATCCGCCCGGCGTAAAGCTTAAAGTTGCGCTTTTCGGCTTTCGTAAGCGACTTTACTACCTGAAACAAAGGGTCGGTTTCGTACTTGGGCATTGTAAATAAAAAGCCTTAAAATTTAAGCAACAAGCTGACAATCAGCGAAAAACATGACTCACCACCCTGGTTGGCCATCGTAGCACTTTTGAATTTTTATTCTTAGCTGAGCCCTAAGTTACTGTACTTTTAAACATTGAACGCAAACGCAACCTAATAAAGCATGAGCAAAGATCGAGTCTATATTTTTGACACTACCCTCCGCGATGGCGAGCAGGTACCGGGCTGCCAGTTGAACACAGATGAAAAAGTGCAGGTAGCACGACAACTGGAAGCTTTGGGTGTAGATGTAATAGAAGCTGGTTTTCCCGTGTCGAGCCCGGGAGATTTTAATTCGGTGGTGGAGATTTCACGAAATGTAACGGAGCCAATCGTTTGTGCACTCACTAGAGCCAAAGTTGTTGATATCGACTGCGCCGCGCAGGCCCTTCACCTGGCAAAAAGAAAAAGAATTCACACGGGCATCGGCTCCTCCGATATGCACATACAGCATAAACTGAAGTCGACCCGCGAAAAAGTGCTTGAGCAGGGTGTGGCCGCGGTAGGTTATGCCCGCAGGTTTGTAGACGACGTAGAATTTTACTGCGAAGATGCCGGCAGAGCAGACCTCGAGTTTTTAGCAACCATGGTAGAAGCAGTAATTGCCGCCGGCGCTACCGTAGTTAACATCCCCGACACCACCGGCTATACCCTCCCCTGGCAGTTTGGCGAGCGTATCAAATACCTTTACAACAACGTACCCAACATAGACAAGGCCATTATTTCGGTGCATTGCCACAACGACCTGGGCATGGCTACTGCCAACGCAATTTCCGGGCTGGTAAATGGCGCCCGGCAGGTAGAGGTAACCATCAATGGTATTGGAGAGCGCGCAGGCAACACTTCGCTGGAAGAAGTGGTGATGGCGCTGAAATCGCACCCCTATCTGAACCTGGAAACTGGGATAGACACCAAGAGAATTTACGGCATGAGCAAGCTGGTTTCCTCACTTATGAACATGCCCGTGCAACCCAACAAGGCCATTGTGGGCAAAAATGCTTTCGCGCACTCATCGGGCATTCACCAGGACGGCTTTTTGAAAAACAGAGAAAACTACGAAATCATAGACCCCGCCGAAGTAGGCGTTCCTTCGTCTTCCATCGTACTTACGGCCCGTAGCGGCAGGGCGGCCCTTACCCACCGGCTGGAGGTGCTAGGCTACAAATTTGATAAGGACGAAATGGAAGTGATTTATATGCATTTCCTGGAAATGGCCGACCAGAAGAAACAAATTGAAGATGAAGATTTGTTTGAATTGATTAAAATAGACGAAGTAGAACAGCTCTTAAGCAAAAATGGCAAAGGGAAAAACACTATTTGAGAAAGTTTGGGAAACCCATGTGGTAAAATCAATTCCTGATGGGCCCGACGTACTATACATCGACAGACATTTTATTCATGAAGTAACCAGCCCGCAGGCATTTGCGGGGCTGGAGAAAAGAGGGCTACCGGTTTTCAGAACCGACCGCACCGTAGGCACCGCCGACCACAACGTGCCTACCAAAGACCAGCACCTGCCCATAAAGGAGGCCTTGAGCCGCCACCAGGTAGAAAAGCTGCACGAAAACTGCGAGAAGTTTGGGGTAAATCTCTATGGACTCAACCATCCGTTTCAGGGCATAGTGCACGTGATAGGCCCGGAGCTGGGCATTACCCGCCCCGGAATGACCATCGTTTGCGGCGATAGCCACACTTCTACCCACGGTGCTTTTGGTGCCATTGCATTTGGTATTGGCACCAGCGAGGTAGAAATGGTGCTTGCCACCCAATGTTTGCTGCAAACACGGCCAAAAACCATGAAGATTCAGATCGACGGTGAGCTGCAAAAGGGGGTTTTTGCCAAAGACATTATCCTCTACATCATTTCCAAAATCTCCGCTTCTGGCGGTACCGGCTACTTTGTGGAATACGCGGGCTCGGCTATCCGTAGTCTGAGCATGGAAGCCCGGATGACCATCTGCAACATGAGCATAGAAATGGGCGCCAGAGGTGGCATGATTGCTCCGGACGACACCACCTTTGAATACATAAGGGGGAGGGAGTTTGCGCCCAAAGGGCAGGAACTGGAAAATGCTATTGCTTACTGGAAAACGCTGCCGTCGGACCCCGACGCTGAGTTTGACAAAGTGCTGACTTACGATGCAGCCGATATAGAGCCAATGATCACCTACGGCACAAACCCCGGCATGGGCATAAAAGTAAGTGGTGCGGTGCCAAAAGCTTCCCAGGTGGACGACCCTGCAGGGTTGAAAAAGTCGCTGGAATACATGGGTTTGAAAGAAGGCATGCCGCTGAAAGGCCAGCCCGTCAATTACGTGTTTATCGGCAGCTGCACCAACTCGCGCATTGAAGATTTGAGAGAAGTGGCTGCGTTTGTGAAAGGTAAGAAAAAAGCCTCCAACGTAAACGTGTGGATAGTGCCGGGCTCGAAGCAGGTAGAAAAACAAGCGCTGGCGGAAGGTATCGACAAAGTGCTGATTGCCGCTGGCTTCGAATTTCGCGGGCCGGGCTGCTCTGCCTGCCTGGGAATGAACGAAGACAAAATACCCCGAGGCGAATACTGCGTGTCTACTTCGAACCGCAACTTTGAAGGACGACAGGGCCCTGGTGCACGCACTTTTCTTGCCAGCCCCCTCACAGCGGCAGCTACGGCTATCAACGGTTATATTTCGGACGTCAGGGAATATATATAGAGGATTCCATGACAGAAGAGATAAACCAACCCCTGCCAACGGAGTATAGCCGGATTAACCTGGCCACCAAAGAGGCGGGGTTCACTATGGCTTCCGACATTTTGACCGGATCGCTGCTTCGCACCATGGCGGCATCGAAGCCGGGAGGCAAATTTCTGGAGCTGGGCACCGGCACAGGGCTGTCTACTTCGTGGATTCTGAGCGGCATGGACAAAACCGCCACCCTCATTTCCCTGGACAACGAAAGGGCGTTTCTCGACATAGCGGCAGCATCGTTAGGCGCCGACCCACGCTTAACGCTGGTGTGCTCAGATGGCGAAGCCTGGATTAAGCAGCATGGCGCACTTAAATTCGACTATATTTTTGCAGACACCTGGCACGGCAAGTACCTGATGCTTCACGAAGTACTGGACATGCTGAACCCGGGCGGACTGTACATAATAGACGATATGCTGCCACAGCCTAACTGGCCCGAAGGGCACGACAAAAAAGCATTAAAACTGATTGAAGAACTGGAAAGGAACGACACCCTGGTGCTGACGAAACAATGCTGGTCTACCGGGATAATTGTTGCTACCAAAAAAGCATAACTACTCAAATGGAAAAATTCGTTACACTTACTTCGACAGCAGTACCCGTGCCAATTGAGAACATAGACACCGATCAGATTATTCCGGCGCGGTTTCTAAAAGCCACCAATCGCGAAGGCTTTGGCGAAAACCTGTTCCGAGACTGGCGATATAATGAAGACGGCAGCCCCAAGAAAGATTTTGTACTGAATGACCCGAAATACAGCGGGCAAATATTGGTGGCAGGACGCAACTTCGGCTGTGGCTCGAGCCGTGAACACGCGGCCTGGGCAATATATGACGCCGGCTTTAAAGTGGTGATCAGCAGCTTTTTTGCAGACATATTTAAAAACAATGCTCTCAACAACGGCCTGCTGCCTGTAACGGTAAGCCAACTCTATCTCGATATGCTCTTCAGCGAACTGAAAAGAAAGCCGCAAACGAGGCTGACAGTAGACCTTGAAAAGCAGTTGCTGACGATGAGCGACCTGAAGCTTGGCGAGGAGTTCGACATTAACCCGTACCACAAAACCTGCATGATCAATGGTTACGACAACATTGATTACCTGCTGAGCATGAAAAGTGAAATTGAAACTTTCGAAAAAAACAGAAAACAAAGCTGGGTTTAGGCGAAAAACGGGTACGCTGAAGTTCGCTTCCTTCGAAAATAGAGAAAATCAACCTTTAATATGAAGAAAAAAATTGCTGTGTTGCCGGGCGACGGCATTGGCCCTGAAGTTATAAAAGAAGCTATAAAAGTGCTGGACATTGTGGCCGAACGCTTCGAACATACGTTTGAATACACCGAAGCCCTGGTTGGCGCGGCTGCCATTGACGCCACAGGCAACCCTTTCCCCGCCGAAACACTCAGAGTTTGCCAGGAAAACGACGCCATTCTGTTTGGTGCAATCGGTCATCCGAAATACGACAACGATCCCAGTGCCAAAGTGCGGCCCGAGCAGGGCTTGCTGGCTATGCGGAAGGCGCTGAACCTTTTTGCCAATCTCAGGCCGGTAGCTACCTACGAAGCCCTGTGGGACGCTTCACCACTAAAAAACGACCGGGTAAAGGGGGTTGACTTTATTGTGTACCGGGAATTGACCGGCGGCATTTACTTCGGGCAGCCAAGAGGCCGGACCGAGGACGGGAAAACTGCTTTCGACACTTGTGTTTACCACGAATTTGAGATCATCCGGATTGCGGAGCTGGCTTTTAAAGAAGCAAAAAAACGGGGCTGCAAGCTTACGCTGGTAGACAAAGCCAACGTGCTGGCGTCGTCCCGCCTTTGGAGAGAGGTAGTAAAGAAATTTCGCGACGAAAAATACCCGGATGTGGAGCTGGAAACGATGTTTGTAGACAACGCCGCTATGAAGCTGATTACCTGGCCGGCGCATTTCGGGGTAGTGCTTACTGAAAACATGTTCGGTGACATTTTGACCGACGAAGCATCGGTTATTACCGGCTCACTGGGCATGCTGCCATCAGCGTCGGTGGGCGACAAATATGCGCTTTACGAACCTATCCACGGCTCGTATCCGGAAGCTGCGGGAAAAGGCATCGCCAATCCCATGGCCACCATCCTTTCTGCGGCCATGCTGCTCGATATGTCGTTCAACATGCAAGCCGAAGCCAAAGCTGTACAGCATGCGGTAAGTTCGGCGCTGCTCGACGGCCACGTGACGCAAGACATTAACCCGAAGAAATATTACAGCACTTCGGAAGTGGGCGATTACATTGCTGAACTGGTGCGGGGGTAGCTATTTCAACCGCCTGGCCGGTGTTTAATAAGGGTAATTGTGTGAAGCCCCTGAACATAATTGTAGTCGACACCTAACTCACAGGTATCGCATATTTTTTTGACAATTGCCAAGCCTAGCCCCAGCGAACCGGAAGATTGGTTCTGCTTTTTGAACCTTTCGAACAACCGCAGCGGATTGCCGGTAAGATCTGCTCCGGTGTTGCTAATCGAGAAGACCGAATCAGTTGTCACTATGTTGATTTCGCCGCCTTCCTTGTTATGTCGGATGGCGTTGCTGAGAAGGTTGTTAACTAATATTTCCGCTAAAAGAGGATTGATGAGCGCAATAAATTCATTCCTGCCTTCGATCTTAAAATGCAACTTTTTGTGCTGAATAAACTCGTCAAGCTCCTCAAGCTTTTTGCTCGCGACCTGCACCAGGTCCGTCGGTTCCACTTCCATAAACTGTTTGTTTTCAATTTTACTAAGCAACAATAAAGCCTGATGGAGTTTGGATAACCGCATTGTAGATTGATGAATCTCCTGCACCCAATACATTTGTTTCTCTGAAAAATTCTTTTCCTGTATCAATTCCTCGATCCTGGAGTTAATTAAGGCAAGCGGCGTTTGTATCTCGTGTGCGGCGTTTTCAGTGAACTCCTTTAAATTTTGATAGTCCTTGGAGATCTTGTCCGTCATCCGGGCCAGAACCACATTAAGTTCATTAAACTCGAAGATTTCCTGTTGCTTGATTGTCAACCCTTCCCCGCTTGCCACATCGTAGCTTTTTGCTTTGGTAAGGGTATCATAAAAAGGTGCCCAGGCCTTTTTTGAAATCCTGCGCTGCCACAAGTACAGCAAGAAAAGTCCCAAGCTCAGTAATAAAAGCATCGAAGCCGTGATAAAGGAAAGCAATTTGTTCGATTCGATAAGGGATTTCCGAATGCTTACCTTATAGGGTTGCGAACCAATTCGTGCATAAAAGCTGTGCTCCCTGAAGGGTACGTACTCCTGATCGTACTTGTTGAAAAAAATAGTGTCTTTGAAAGCGGGCACCGGGTGTAGTGTATCGGCTACCCCTATTAACTCGATTTTATTTTCTACGAAATAACAACTCTCTTCCCACACTCCATGTGCATCAATAAAGTTTTCGAAGTCTTTACGTTCTACCCTCAACCTTTCTTCGACCTCCTGGTAAATCACGTACTGCACTACCATGTAAAACGCTATAGCGACAAACAAATAGGTAACTACTGAAAAGTAGATATACGACCTATTCGTTTTTGCAAGGAGTTTCAATTCTTTCCAAATTTATACCCAATACCATAAATAGAATAGATATAATCCTTTACACCTCTGTCAGTTAGCTTTTTCCTGAGATTCTTTATCTGAGCATAAAGTATGTCGTAGGAGTCGCTCGATTCAATATCATCGCCCCATAAATGCTCAGCAATTGCTGATTTGGTAAGAGCTTTGTCTATATTCGATACAAAATAAAGCAGCAGATCGTACTCCTTTTTTGACAGGGGAGTTTCTTCTTTGTTCACAAAGACCTTCCTGGAGTTAAGGTTGATTGCTATTTCTTCAAAAATTACTTCATTGCTTCCTGCAAAGTGCCTGCGTCTCAATATTGATTTGATGCGTGCATTTAGTTCAGAGAGATGAAAGGGCTTGGTCAGGTAGTCGTCCGAGCCCAGTTCAAGGCTTTTCAATTTATCCTCAAGGGCACTCCTTGCCGAAATAATTATGATTCCAGTTGACTTGCTGACTGTCTTGAGTGCCTGCACAATGTCCAGACCGATCCCATCCGGGAGGTTTATGTCTACCACCACACAGTCGTAGCTATACAGATTTATTTTTTCCACCGCTAGTTCGTAGGTATAAACATTCTCGACCATAAACCCCTCTTTTGTAAGGTATTCGTGGATGCTCTCTGCAAGGCCTCTTTCGTCCTCTACTACTAATAGTTTCAAGACTGTTTTGGTCTATTTTTTATCAAAGATAAATCACAAGTCTGAAAAGATTCTGAAAGCCGAAGTGAATGCACCAGCCCACCTCTGTGTGCCTCATTCTTTTCCAAATATTTTCAGAATCATCTTTTAGACTTGGCCCGAATTAAGAAAACTATCTCAATGTTAAGCAGACTAGAAAATTGGATCTTAGCAGGAACTTGCGGGCTACTCCTGAGTTCTACGTATCTCCCGGCCAAGGCACAGGTGTTCACGCTCAACGAGGCGATTGAGATCGCTCAAAGCAATTATCCGGCCATTAAGGCAAACGAAGCTGTGGTACGCGCAAGCGATGAAGAAAAAGACGCAGTAGTCAATCGGTATATTCCACGAGTCTCCCTTCAGCATCAATATACCTACGGCACCAGCAATAGTGTAACGGGGGCTTTCTATCCGAACGCTGGCACGGTGCTTTCGCCATCTGGAGGTATACGACCAGAAAATATTTACCAAGGAACGTTTGGGAGCTACACGAGCGGGCTACTTGAGTGGGATGTGATCAACTTTGGCAAGATCTCAGAAGAGGTAAAGGAGGCGGAACTAAATACTACCGTAGCAAAGGCCTCATTGCAGAACGAAATTTTTCAACACGGAATAAGGGTTGCCGACAGCTATCTGCAACTTCTGATCAATGAAAAGCTCACTTCAATTCAGAAAGAGAACGTGACAAGAGCACTGGAATTTAAAAAATCGGTGGACGCCGGAGTGATTGCCGGAATTAGACCAGGTGTAGATAGCTCGCTGGCGCAGGCAGAGTACGTAAAGGCCCGGCTTATGCTTATCGAAGGAGAACGTAACGAGCAGACGCAGCGTAACAGGCTTATCCAATTGCTCGGACTCCGTGCTGATACGGAATTTGTTTATGCCGACAGCATGATTTTTCTAGGTTCCCTGCCAGTTTTAGCTAGCGCTGATACGAGTCATCTCCCCGCGCATCCGCTGCTTGGCGTGCATGAAGCACGGACAAACCAATCACTACAGAAGAGCCATGTTATAAGGAGGTCGTTCCTGCCTTCTATTTCTCTTACCGCTGCCGCCTGGGGGCGGGGTTCGGGAATCTCCAATACCGATGAAAGCTACAGAACAGATTTTTCAAGTGGCACTACCTACCAAGTGTACAATTACATGTTTGGTATAAGCACTCGATGGATTATTACTGATTTTGTTAGTACCCATAATCGCTTCAAATCACAACAATTTATCACGCAGCAGCAGCAGAGTTTGTACGAAGAGCAGGTGCTCGAACTGGAAAGACAAAACAGGGATGCGGCCACGCAATTTAGGTATATGAAAGAAGAAGCCGGGTTTGCCCCGGTACAACTAACCGCCGCCCGGCATGCCTATAACCAAGCAAGGGCCAGATACGAAAGTGGACTTACCGATTTACCAACCTACCTCCAGGCGATGCTTAGCCTCAGCAGGGCTGAAGCCGATCTTACCATCACTTTCAGCAATACCTGGAGGGCGTTGCTCATGATGGCCGCTGCGAATGGAGATTTCCAGCTATTTCTCGGGCAGCTAAACAACTAAAAAACAACTCAAGCTAAAGGACACATGTATCAAATCATCAGGTCAGCCCTCAGAAAGCCTATCTCAGTAATGGTAGGCATTATCGGAATCGTCTTCTTCGCAATTCTATCGATTACCAGAATTCCTGTGGACATCTTTCCTGATCTGGAATTGCCCACTATTTACATCATCCAGCCTTATGGGGGAATGGCACCTGACCTGATGGACGGGTTTATCACCACTCGCTACCAGGACCACTTTTTGTATGTTTCGGGAGTACGGGACGTGGAGGTAAGGACCATACAGGGCATGTCGATCATCAAACTGCTGTTTTACCCCGGTACCGATATGGGTGAGGCCGCCGCGGAGGTGGCCAACAACATTGCCCGCTCCAAGGCTTATATGCCAGAGGGTACAGTACCGCCGCAGGTGCTCCGGTTCGATGCCAGTTCTGTGCCGGTAGGTCAACTGGTGTTTTCCAGCAAAACAAGAACGCTGAATGAGATCCAGGACTTTGCTTCGTCGCGGGTCCGACCGATGTTCTCAAAGATCGAAGGCGTCTCAAGTCCTCCTCCTTTGGGTGGCAACCAGAGGTCTATCGTGATAAAAGTTGACCCTAAGCGCATGAGAAGCTATCAGCTCACTCCCGATGAAATTATTAAAGCCGTTATCGCCACCAACCAACCTTCGCCAGCCGGAAACATCCGAATCGGAAACAAAACGCTGATGACACCGGTGAACTCTCTGATCGAAAAACCCGCAGACTTTCTGAATGTTCCCATCAGGCTTGGTTCAGGCCCGACGGTATTCATCAGAGATGTGGCCACAGTGGAAGATGCCGCAGACATTACAGTCGGCTACGCCCTTGTGCAGGGCAAAAGAGCCGTGTATATCCCCGTTGTAAAAAAATCAGATGCCTCTACGCTTTCCGTGGTTAACAACGTAAAAAAAGCGATACCAAACCTGCAACAGGCAATACCTGAAGACGTCAGAATTTCCTATGAGTTCGACCAGTCGGTCTATGTTTCCAATGCACTCAAAAGTCTTGTGACCGAAGGCATAATGGGTGCGTTGCTGACAGGACTGATGGTTTTACTTTTTCTTCGTGACTGGCGCAGCGTAATCATTGTGGTCGTCACCATTCCCATATCCATCCTTTGCGCCATCATACTTTTAAATCTTTTTGGTCAGACCGTCAATATCATGACACTCAGTGGGCTGGCGCTTGCCGTGGGAATACTGGTAGATCAAGCCACTGTGACGATCGAAAACATTCATCAACACCTTGAGATGAAAAAGCCCAAAGCCCAGGCCATTTGGGATGCGTGCAAGGAAATAATTTTTCCAGAGCTGCTTATCTTGCTTTCTGTGCTGGCGGTATTTGCCCCCGCATTTGTAATGACGGGTGTTCCCAAATCTATGTTTTTGCCGCTGTCGCTTGCAGTAGGCTTTTCTATGATCGCATCTTTTTTGCTCTCGCAGACCTTTGTGCCCGTGCTGGCCAACTGGCTTATGAAAGACCATGATGACCACAGGGACCACGCCCCAACCCTTGCGCTGAATCACGAAGAAAACGAAACAATAATAGAAGAAAGGAAGCATCCGCCTAAAGCCTCTGCTTTTGACAGGTTCAAGCTGAGGTACCAGAAACTGCTGGAAGAACTCCTGAATAGAAAAGGTGTTTGGACCGGAGCCTATCTGGCGGCTAGTCTGCTTATAATTGCCATCGCATTTGGCTTTATTGGCACCGACATCCTCCCAAAAGCCAACAGCCATCAATTTCAGTTGCGAATTAAAACGGCCGATGGCACAAGGGTGGAGCGAACCGAAGAGACAACTTTAAAGGTACTGGACATCATCAAATCTGAAGTAGGTGAGGAGAATATTGAAATTACCTCAGCTTACGTCGGTAATATTCCGACTAGCTACGGATCATCGCAGGTATTTGTTTTCAACAGCGGGCCACATGAAGCCGTGCTACAGGTGGCGCTAAAAGAACACTTCCCGGTTCGGATCGACGAATTGAAAGAAACATTGAGGAACCGGCTAACATCAGAAATTGATGGACTCGCCGTGTCGTTTGAGCCGATTGAGCTGGTTGATAAAATAATGAGCCAGGGAGCTTCTACGCCTATCGAAATCAACGTCGCGTCCAAGGACATCGTTGAAGCCGAAAAGTTTGCTCGCAAGATCATACTTCATATGAATAAGATCCCCTTTCTGCGGGACGTCCAGCTTGCACAGCCTATGAATTATCCCATTCTTGAAATCGAGCTAGACAGGGAGCGTGCCGGCCAAATGGGCATCAGTGCCAATCACGTGGCGAGATCGATGGTGGCAGCTACTTCTTCGAGCCGGTTTACCGACAAAAACCTATGGTTTGACGAATCTAAGGGACTGGCCTACCAAGTGCAGGTGCAGTTGCCCGAATATGAAATGGGATCGCTCAACGACATTTCGAACATTCCGCTGCAGAGCGGGCAAGTACATCCTACACTGGCAGAAGTGGCCAAGCTTACCGAAGGGACAGGGCCAGCACAATACGACCGCTCGGGGCCAAACCGCCTGGTAACCATTACGGCCAATATACACCAACGGGACCTGGGAGCTGCCAGCAAAGCAGTGGAGCAAGCCATAGAAGACACCGGCACGCCTCCCCGGGGAATGATTGTTGAGTTCAGAGGCTTGGCCAGATTGCTTGCCGAGACGTTGGGTAGCTTACAAGGTGGCCTGGTGGTGGCAATTGTAATTATTTTTCTGTTGCTCACGGCCAATTTCCAGTCTTTCAAACTCTCACTTGCAGTGCTTTCGTCGGTACCCGCGGTATTAACCGGCTCGCTTCTAATGCTGCTTGCCTGTGGCTCCACACTCAATCTGCAATCGTACATGGGCATGATCATGTCGGTGGGTGTATCTGTAGCAAACGCCATTCTGATGATCACTAATGCGGAGAATCTCCGGCTTGAGTTGAAAGATGCCAGACAGGCAAGTCTGCTGGCCGCTAACAGTCGAATCCGTCCTATAATTATGACAAGTATCGCGATGATTGCGGGCATGCTTCCCATGGCATCTGGCATGGGTGAGGGTGGAGACCAGGTGGCGCCTCTCGGGCAGGCTGTAATAGGCGGATTGATTGCCTCTACCATCGTATCGCTTCTTATTCTGCCCGGTGTATTCACCCTGATGCAGCAGCGATCATCCTTTTCGTCGGTCTCGCTGGATCCTGAAGACCCCGAAAGCAGATTCCACTTACCAACCAAATAGAACAAAGAAAAACTTAATGCCATGAATAAATCATTGATAATCCTTCTTGCTGGTCTGGCCATTTTTCTGCCAGGATGCTCTTCGCAGCAGGGAGAACGGGCGATTGCGACCGAAGAGATAGCTCCAGTTGAAACCACCAGGGTGATAAGTATGAAGCCCATCCGCGAGGTGATATTGCCCGGCGAGCTAAAACCATGGAACCGGACAAACATGTACGCAAAAGTGAAGGGTTACGTGGGCGAAGTTTATGTAGACAGAGGCTCGAGGGTGAAAAAAGGCGAGCGGCTGGCACAGCTTGAGGCCCCGGAAATTGAGGCAGAAATGAGCAATGCGCTGGCGAGGGCTTCATCTGCAGAGGCACAGCTCATAGAGCAGGCGGCGAGGTTGCGGGCAAGCAAGCTCACTTATCAACGCATGCTGAAAACCAGCCAAACTCCGGGCGCTATTTCTCCAAATGAGCTTGACCAGGCTCTCTCCGGGATGGCGGCCGACAGTGCTTTAAACCGCTCTTTGGAGAGTGCTCTAATCGCAGCCAAAGCCCAGCTGGCATCCCAGCGGCAGCTGGTGAATTATTTGTCCATCAGGGCAGCATTTGATGGCACCATCATTGAGCGAAATGTAAGCCCAGGTGTCCTTACAGGGCCATCCGAAGGTAACGGAAAACCGCTTTTTGTACTTGAGGATCAGTCGCGGCTTCGTCTTTCAGTCGCTATTCCCGAATACCTCTCCAAATCAATATCCGAAAGCAGCACCGTTAGCTTTTCGGTCACCTCCGATCCTTTCATCCAGTTCACAGCCGGCTTTGGCAGAAGTGCCAACAGCCTGCAGGAAACCAACCGGACGATGATGGCTGAGTTTGACTTCGACAACAAAGCCGGAGACCTGAAGCCGGGAATGTATGCGGAAATAAAGCTGCCTATGTCGAGGAACGTGCCCACCCTGTTTGTTCCGGCAACCGCGATCTTCTCTTCCCCAGAGGGCAATTTTGTAATAAAGGTGAAAGATGGAGCGGCTGAATGGGTAGCCGTGCAGAGAGGAAATCAGTCGGACTCGCTTACAGAAGTTTTCGGGGATCTAAAAGAAGGCGATGTAATAGTAACCAAGGCCAGCGAAGAGCTTCGTGATGGCCATGTTCTACAGGTAAGCAGCCACTAACATTAACCCATCAACAAAAATAGTAACAGGAGCGCGGCTCCTGCTGAAATGATCCTAATAGCTTTCCTCGTCTGTAGGGGAAGCTTTTTTTCTTTACGTCGTCAATATATTCGCCCACGGCGCCAGTCATCACGGCGTCTAAATCGGCGTAGCGGCGAAGGAAGCGGGGCTGAAACTCCCTCGGGTGGGCGACGAGGACTTTTCCCTCCGGGTGTTCGTATTAACAGCATGCTTAGGTGGTTTCAAGTCAATGATTCCTTAATGGTGTCCATAGCAATGAACATTCTCCCGCTTTCTAAAGAAACAAAACCGAAGCCCTCGTAAAATTTTCGAGCCTTCTCATTGATCGGGTCGGTCACTACAGCACAGGAACCTATTGCCGAGGTAACCTGGTACGCACGCTTCAATGCATCAGCCAATAACAATTCCCCAATCCCTTGTCCTTTATAATCAGAATGGCGGGCAAGTCGGCCAAGCAAGGTAACCGGGAGGGTTCTATAGGGTAGTTTCTTTTGCAAATCGTCTGGAATCAACGCTTTAGGAATACCCTCAGAAGACAACGTATAGTAACCTTTAATAACTCCTCCATCCCCTTCCAAAATAAAACAGGCCGCAACTTGCCTTTTAATATCCTGGCCAGCCTGTTTTTTGAGGTAATTCTCCAATGACGGTTCTTCACAAACGAAAGAGTTTCGTTTGTGTGAAGAGTTGAGTGCAACAGTATAAAGCATTTACTTTTTCACCTTGAGTTCATGCTTTTGCATTGCTTCTTTTAGCTTAGCATTTGGCGCAGGAGGATTTACAAGTGCATCAAAAAAAATCTTACGGTCATTCTCAGACGTTAGCCAATTATTGTGCTTTTCCATGAGAGCCTCTGCTTTTTCAGAAGCAGCACTAATCAGGAAATCGGTAAGCGAGCGGAAACCGCCAATTTGGAGTACCTGCTCAAAATATTCTTTTTGCTTGCGTGAAATGCGAAGGTCAAGCCTGGTTAGTTCCGTCATTGCCATACATGTTTCGATTACTTCAACACAAATAACGGAAAAATGCTGTACAAATTCATTTTCCAAAAAAGAAAAGCTGAATTGATCAAAGGCGACAATCTGTCTAAACAATGACCGAACTAATCCTGTCTTAGAATGATTTCGGCGCGCTTGATCAGGAAGCCGATCAAGGCAGTCCTAATAGCTTTCCTCGTCTGTAGGGAAGCTTTTCTTTTTCACGTCGTCGATGTATTTACCGACGGCGCCGGTCATCACTGCATCCAGATCGGCGTAGCGGCGAAGAAAGCGGGGCTGAAACTCTTTGGTAATGCCCAGCATATCGTGAACAACTAAAACCTGCCCATCGACGTATGGCCCGGCGCCAATGCCGATAATCGGTATGCTCACCGCTTCAGCTACTCTTTTTGCAAGCTTGGCCGGTATTTTTTCGAGCACAATGGCAAAGCAACCACACTCCTCCAGCAGCTTGGCGTCGTCCATCAGCTTTTGCGCCTCGGCTTCTTCACGGGCTCTTACGGTGTATGTCCCAAATTTAAAAATGGATTGCGGTGTTAGCCCAAGATGGCCCATTACCGGCACGCCGGCACTAAGCACCCTGATAATGCTTTCTTTGATTTCGCTGCCACCTTCCATTTTTATGCCGTGCGCTCCCGATTCTTTCATAATGCGGATTGCCGAGCGAAGCGCTTCGGAAGAGTTGCCCTGATACGAGCCAAAAGGGATATCGACAATTACCAACGCTCTAACCACGGCTTTTACAACACCGGTGGCATGGTAGATCATCTGGTCCAGGGTAATAGGCAAAGTGGTGTCGTTTCCGGCCATCACATTGGAAGCGGAATCGCCAACCAGGATGACGTCAATGCCAGATCCATCGATAATCCGCGCCATGGAATAATCGTAAGCAGTGAGCATTGCTATCTTTTCCCCCCGGTTTTTCATCTCCTGAAGCTGGTGGGTAGTTACTTTCTTCAGATTGGTTGATCTGGCAGATGACATAGGTTTCTATTTTGACGGGAAAATACACAAAAGCCGTTGGGATATGAAATTGACGAT
>CBFGTI010000125.1:0-15746 GCA_965651695.1 uncultured Imperialibacter sp.
TCTGGGCACCCCATTGGAAAAGCGACCCCAATTTTGTCCGCCGTCTACCGAAATAAACAAGCCGAATTCGGTGCCCAAAAACAGCAGGTTAGGAGCTACCAGGTCCTCCCTTATGCTGAGTGCGTAGCCTTCAATATCGGGCGTGGCCAGGGCAGTCCAGGTTTTGCCCAGGTCGGTCGATTTGTATACATACGACGTCATATCGCCCACACGGTGGTTGTCGAAGGTTACGTACACGGTGTTTTTATCGTGATGCCCCGGTTCCACCATAGAGCACCAGGCAAACTTGGGCAGGCCGGTTATGTTGGGAGCTACGTTGGTCCAGCTTTTACCGCCATCGGTAGTTACCTGCAGGTTGCCGTCGTCGGTGCCCACCCACAGCGTGTTGGCATCAAGTGGCGACTCGGCTATGGTGTAAATGGTGGTGTTGTTTTCCGCGGCTGAGTTGTCGGTTGAGAGGCCGCCCGATTGCTTTTGCTGCTGGCGGGTGGGGTCGTTGGTGGTCAGGTCGGGCGACATCCGCTGCCACGATTCGCCGCGGTCTTCCGACATAAAGAGAAACTGGGCGCCAAGGTAGATTCTCCGGGGGTTGGAGGGGCTTTGGTAAATGGGGGTATTCCAGTTGAAACGGAAGTTGGGCTCGCCAACCCTGGGGTAGGGCTTTATGTCTTTGCTGTCTCCCCACGACAGATGGGCCCGCACAATTTCGCCGCCCTGCGATTCGGCGTATACCACCTCCTTATCGTCGGGGTCTACATGGGCTGCAAACCCGTCGCCGCCATTTAAAAACTGCCAGTCTTTGTTTAAGATGCCGCCCCGCTTTTGCGAAGGTCCCCGCCACGAGCCGTTGTCCTGCAAGCCACCGTATACGTTAAAGGGCTTCTCCATATCCACACTTATATGGTAAAACTGCGAAATGGGCAGGTTCATGAACATTTCGTAACTGTAGCCGTTGTCGAGGCTGCGGTATACGCCGCCGTCGGTGCCAGCTATTGTGTGTTTGGGGTTGGAGGGATCTACCCAAAGGGCGTGAACATCGGAATGCATGCCGCTGTCGATGATGCGGAAGGTTTGCCCGCCGTCTTCAGACATGATCAGGTTCAACCCGTCTTTGAAAACCACCTTATCGTTGGTAGGCGAAACGGTGAGGCGGGCGAAATAAAACGGCCGCACCTTGGTGTTGAAGTCGCCATTAATAAATTTGAAGCTCTGCCCGGCGTCGGTCGATTTGTAGAGGCCCTTTTCCTCTTCTTTTTCTGCTTCTACTGTAAGGTAGACCACATTGCGGTTGGAAGGCGCCACTTCCACGGCCATTCTGCCAAGTATGCCTGCGGGGAGCCCATTGGTAAGCTTGGTCCAGGTTTTGCCCCCATCTGTGGTTTTGAAAAGGCCGCTGCCTTTGCCCCCCGAGGTGAAAGAATAGGGTGTGCGCCTGAATTCCCACATGGAAGCATAAAGTACATTCGGATCTTCGGGGTCGATGGAAAGATCTGCGCAGCCGGTTTTGGCGTCTACATACAGCAGCTTTTCCCAGGTAGCTCCGCCGTCGGAGGTGCGGTACACGCCGCGCTCTTCGTGGTCGTTCCACAAGTGGCCAAGCACGCCTGCATACACAATATTGGAGTTGGCAGGATGCACGATAATGTCACTGATTCTCTCGGAGTCTTTCAACCCCATGTTTTTCCAGGTTGCGCCGGCGTCGGTGGTTTTGTATATGCCTGTGCCAATGGACACGCTGTTGCGCACCCATGTTTCGCCAGTGCCCACCCATACGGTGTCGGGGTGGTTTTGGTCGATAGTGATTTTGCCAATCGACTGCGTATGCTCGTCGAATACAGGCGAGAACAAGCTGCCTGCGCTTTGCGATTTCCACACGCCGCCGCCAGCCGCGCCAACGTATATGACCTCGGGTTTGCTGTTTACCACATCGAGGGCCGACACCCGGCCGCTCATCACAGCAGGGCCGATTTTGCGAGCCCTGATGTCGCCAAACAGGTCGCTTGTTTTAATAGTGCTTTGAGCGAAAGAGGAAAAGGCTGCCAGGGGAGCAACAAACAGCAGCACCTTTTTGAGTAAATGTGATATCATGGTCTTGAGATTTAAGAAAAAGAGAGGCCCGGCGAAAGCAGCTTAGCCGGACTTAGATGAAGCTAAGTGCAGCAATCAAGCGTCAGTTTTGGCCGGGCCCTTAAATATTACTTGGCGGGGAATGCGAAAAGCGAATCCTCCAGCGATGGGTTGATCTCGTAGCTGTCTACCTTAATTTGCATTGCCACCTGGCCCTGGTATTTGGTAACCATGGAGTGAGGCAGCATAAAATCCTCAGCAGCATCATACTCGCTAAGGAAGGTTTCGGCAGGCTGTCCTTTCATGGGCCCGCTTTTTATAAAGGTCCTCACCATTATTGGCACAGAGTTATCCTTATCGAAGAAGTGGTATTCTACGGTACCGTTCTTTTTTGTGAGCTTAATTTTGTGGCATTCGGTACCTTCAATGGTTTCGGCACCCTCCAACTCTACAGTATGCCCTTTTTCTTTGTAATTGATAAAGTCGTCCTCAATTTCCTGATCTTCCATTTCCTTCAGCTCTTCCTCTGTAAGTTTTTTGGGTTCAGTAATCTGGGCCAGCGGGTTCACCATCCAACCTTCTTTGCCGTCGTAAGCCTGAATAATCTGCTTTCCCTGGATGTCGATATCCATGCGGGATTTGTTGGGATAAGCCTGGGTGATAACCGCGGGGAATTCCATTCCTTGCTGGATCATTTTTCCGTTGATCTTCATGGATTTCAGGTTCTTCCAGTTGTCTAAACCGCCGGTTACTTCGAAGTAGCTGGCCAGTATGTCGTCGGCACTTTGCGCTTGTACGGTTGCAGATCCAATGCAAAAAGCAGCAAGGACCACGATCAGGTAATGTAAACGTTTCATGAGAATTGATTATGGTTTAATTATACGAATTAGTAAGGGATGAGCAGGAGATATTACATCCGGCAGCCCAGGTCGGTGGAAATATAATCGTCCAAAGTAATACAAAGCAGGAAATCCGGAAAGGAAAGCGGAAAAAATAACATCCATGTGCGCCCGGCGGTTTTCTTTTTTACCGCGAATGGGCGCGAATAGGCGCTAATGTAAGGGTGGATAAGATACCGCGAATGAACACGAATGGGCGCTAATGCAGGGTGGACAAGTTTTTTTATTTTGCCTGCTAGCGCTCATCGGCCCGGGGGCGCACACTAGCAGGTCACCTTTTTTACCGCGAATGGACACGAATGGACGCTAATGCAGGGTGGATAAGATACCGCGAATGAACACGAATCGGCGCGAATGGACGGGTGGATAGATTGATGTCTTCCTCTTTAACATTCATTAGCGTCTATCGGCGGTTCCATTTGCCACTAAAAGTCGACCCTGTAGTAAAACAGGGGTAAAAACCCAAGCTGGTACTCGCGCCGTATCGGATTGGCCGCGGGATCGGTTTCGTCAGGCGCCCACGTCAGTTTCAGCACGTTTTGTGTGCCCAGTACATTTACCAGGTCAAGGGCAATTTCGTGGCTAAGTGTGGGCCTGTTGATGCGGTAGCTGAGCCGGAGGTCGGCCCGGAAGTAGGCCGGAAACTGCAGGGTGTTGCGCTCTGCATCGAGAAAAACCACTTCTTTTTCACGTTCGGAAGCTACCGGGTCGGGCGGGCCGTAGCGTCGGCCACCAGCCGTGGTAAGTTTGGTGCCAATGCCCAGCAGGTTGTCTTTTCCGGTTGTCCACTCTTTGGTAAAGAGTCCATTCACTGCATAGTTGCCATTGAAATCGGTGTCGCGCAGTACGCCATCGCTGCCCCGGTATTTCGACTCAAACAGCGAGGAGGTAAGCATAAAGAAGTAGCCGCCCGAAAACCCGCGCTCCAGGGTAAATTCTATGCCATAGTTTTTTCCCTTGCCTTCATTCACAAGTGTATCGGCAAAAAACCGCGAAAATCCGGCTCCTGAGTTGATGAGCGAAAAGGAAGACGATTTCTTTTCGATGGGGATGTTGTAAAGATGCTGGTAGTAGACCTCTGTTTTTAATCGTATCTGCTGGGTTAACATTTTCGAGTAGGAGAGCACATAGTGGATGCTTTTGGTGAAATCCATCTCCAGGTTGTGGGGGCGGGTAGAAGGAGAGGCATCCTGCAGCGAATAGAAGTACATGTAGGTGGGCTGCAACTGGCTGTGCAATCCCGCACCGGCATTGATGCTTTGGCCCTCGCCGGGTTGCCATGAAAGCCCAATGCGTGGCTCCGCCGGCGAAAAGCTTTTGCTGAGGCTGAAGTACTGGCTGTGAAGCCCCGCCACAGCATTGAGCCTATCGGTAAACTTGTGTTTCCACTGCACGTATGGCTGCAGCAGAAGCGCCGTTTCGCGGTAATTCCACCTTCTTACAAATTGGTAGTACCGCGGATCGTCTTCATAGAAAATCCGGGTACTATCGTCAAAATTGAAAGCGTACAAGTCGTTGTTGGAGCCATACATCAGGGAGTTCCGTGCATTCAGCTTTTGATAGAAAGTAAGAATGGCCGAATATTTTTGCTGGTTAAATTCATAACCCAGAACCTGCGGCAGCGAATCTACCTCGTATTTGCCTTCCGCATTTACATGCCGGTAAACTATAAAGTGTTGAGCATCCTGCACGTCGGCCGAAGCGGCGAGCGTGGCTTTAACCAGCGTGTTTGCGCCAAGCGGCTTGGTGTAGCTGAGCCCGGTAACGCCCATTTTGGTGCCGAAATATTGGTCGCGGTCATTGCTTCCGTAGATATTTCGCTCGGGAGCCTCCTGCTCGCTTATGAGAATGTCGATATCGCTGGCTCCGCCGATGCCAAAAGCAGATAG
The DNA here is from genome assembly GCA_965651695.1 of uncultured Imperialibacter sp. Lineage (GTDB taxonomy): Bacteria > Bacteroidota > Bacteroidia > Cytophagales > Cyclobacteriaceae > Imperialibacter. Next base: position 4,856 of record CBFGTI010000125.1, read on the forward strand.
GCTTCCCCCGCTTTTCATGGGAAAATGCAGCCGGAAGGCCATGTCCTGGTAGCTGGGAATAGCCGAGGTGCCAATGTCGATTCCCAGGCTGCTGAACAGCGATAACGTAGAGTAGCGGTAGTTGAATAAATAGGACGCGGAATGCTTTTTCGACAGCGGCCCTTCGGCAAAGAGCTCAGTGCCCAAAAAGCCAAGCTGTCCGCTGAACTCATGCTGCCTGCTGTTGCCGTTGCGCATCTTGAGGTCGAACACGCCAGCGATGCTGTTGCCGTATTCGGCCGGAAAAGCGCCGGTGTAGAAGTCGGAGTTGGCGAGTATTTTATTGTTGATAATGCTGACGGGTCCGCCTGCCGTGCCCGGAATGGCAAAATGATTAGGATTGGGGATATTTACGCCCTCGAGCTGCCACAGCACACCCTGCGGCGAATTGCCCCTGATAACGATGTCGTTGCGGGAGTCATCGGCGCCTTGCACCCCTGCAAAGTTGGAGGCCATGCGGGCCGGGTCGCCCCGGCTACCTGCGTAGCGGTCGGTTTCTTCAACAGTAAACGCCCGCACGCTTACCAACGCCATATCATTTAGCGGCTCTCCATTTGGCGAAGCCTGTATTACAATCTCCTGGAGCGACTCCACCGACTCTTCCAGCTCCATGTTCAGTACAAGCTCTTTACCTGAGGTAACCAGTATGTTGTTGAGTGTGGCTTCTTTGTAGCCGATGTAGCTAAACCGGAAAGAGCGGCGGCCTACAGGCACATTGCGCAGCGTGAAATTGCCGTTTACATCCGTTACGGCACCTAATGTACCGAGGGTGTCGATAAGCACCACATTTACTCCGGGCAGCGGCAGCTTGCTTTCGCGCTCCACTACCTTGCCGCTTACAGTTTGAATGAGCGGCTGGCATAAAACATAATGTGCGGAAAAGAGCAGGAAAGTGAACAGTGTTAGCTTTCTAAGCATGGTGAAAAAAGGTTGGTGGCATTAATCGCATGCAAAAGTAGACCGAAAATAGCGAATTTCTGAGTAGCCGTTAATTGGGGCAGGGTTGTGGCCTCGGTTTCAGAGGAAGGTTGGTGACCACGGAAGTTTATGCTTTCACCCTGCCAGGGTTTGTCGGATTAACCCTGCCAGGGTCCGGTTACCCCATCTCTATCAGACACCGTAGTGGGGTTTCTCGCCATAAACGAAAAAGAGGCTGCCCCTCACCGGAACAGCCTCTTACGTAGAAACAATTTATTTTTTTATACTGCAAAGCTCTCGCCGCATCCGCAGGTACGGGTGGCATTGGGGTTTACGAAATGAAAGCCCTTGCCATTCAGGCCGTCAGAAAAGTCGAGTGTGGTGCCAAGCAAATAAAGCAGGCTTCTCTTATCTACCAGTATTTTCACTCCCTTGTCTTCGAAAACCTCGTCGTTGGTCTTAATCTCTGAGTCAAACTCCAGGTTGTACATCAGGCCGGAGCAGCCGCCGCCCTGCACTGCCACCCGGATGTTGTGGTTGGTTGTGTGGCCTTCCTTCTGCCGAAACTCGACGATCTTGTCCTTGGCTTTGTCTGTGATACTTATATTCATAATCTTTTTAGGTCATTGGGTTTAATACGCAACTGTATACGGTTATAGTATTAATATCACGTCCGTAGTAAAGTTTATCCAGGGCATCGTACATATTACGGGCTCTGAAGTACGAAGTTTGCAACTCCCGGTTTTCTTTGGCAATCCACTGTATCGTGTAGCTGTACTCTTTCTCCCGGTAGTTTTGCACATAATCCAGCATTTTGGTTAGCGCATCCACCTTGTTCAAACCCACTTCTGTGCGAAACAGAAACGACTGACTGTGTCGCGGATTGATAGTGATGAGGTCCAGCTTACACTTGCTCCCATCAAGCATTGAGTATTCAAAAATAAGCTCGCTGCTCTTAAGCCCAAGATGTGTTTTTATTTCATTCTGTATCCTGGCAGCGTCGGCATGCACATCGGTTCTTATTTCCATTTCCCGGTATAGGTTGGTAAAAATAAAATTGCCACTGTCATCTTGGGTTATCAATGCAATTGCATTAAAACCTTGTCTTCGAAACTCTTCTTTTTTTACCCCTGCCCGTTCCACGTCGGCCTAGAAGGGAAAAGACGAATTTCGAAGCCGTTTCACCCTTTAGGGGCGGGGTAAATAAACGGCTTCGAAATTTATTTCACGAAGCAGTTTTAAATGCGTTTGCCCTGATTGCGTTATGCAATAATAGCATCATTAGAAACTTTTCAGTAAAACAAAAAGTTTCTTCAACTTTGTAAAAGTACAAAATAAGCTTCCGTTTCAAAAATAGCCTATAGCAATGAAAAAAGTAGAGCATATTGGAATAGCAGTAAAAAGTCTGCAGGATGCAAATTTGCTCTACGAAAAGCTATTGGGTGTAGCGCCTTACAAGCAGGAGCAGGTGGCCTCTGAGGCGGTAACGACCTCCTTTTTTCTGGCAGGAAACACGAAAATCGAGCTGCTCGAAAGTACCGACCCTGAGGGTGCTATCGGAAAGTTTATAGAAAAGCGCGGCGAGGGCATTCACCATATCGCATTTGAAGTGGAGGATATCCGGAAGGAAATGGAGCGGTTACGAGGCCAGGGTTTTGTGCTTATAAATGAAGAACCTAAGAAAGGGGCCGACAATAAACTGGTATGCTTTGTACATCCTAAAGGTACGCATGGCGTGCTGGTGGAGCTGTGCCAGGAAATGAAATAAAGATGAGCGAACAACCGAAAAGAACAGAGTTAAGCGAAATAGGGGAGTTTGGGCTGATAGATCGCATTAGCGACAGGTTTAAGCTCGTGAATCCGTCTACTTTTAAAGGAATTGGCGACGACGCGGCTGTAATAAAGGCCGGCGACAAAGTAATGCTGGTAACCACCGACATGCTGCTGGAAGGCATCCACTTCGACCTGTCGTACATGCCGCTGCAGCATTTGGGCTACAAGGCAGTGGCCGTAAATGTGTCGGACATTGCCGCCATGAACGGCATTCCCACGCAGATAACGGTAAACATAGGCCTCAGCAACCGCTTTTCGCTGGAAGCAATTGACCTGCTGTACGAAGGTATTCGCATGGCTTGCGACAACTACAAAGTTGACCTGGTTGGTGGCGATACCTGCGCCTCTGCTTCAGGCCTGGTGCTGTCTGTCACGGCACTTGGAGAGGCGCAACCGGAGAAGGTGAGTTTCAGAAACGGTGCCCGCAAGGGCGACATATTGTGTGTAACCGGCGACCTTGGCGGTGCCTATGTAGGGCTGCAGGTGCTGGAGCGGGAAAAGCAGGTGTTTAAAGCTAACCCCGACATGCAACCCAACCTCGAACCGTATGATTACATAGTGAAGCGACAGCTAAAGCCCGAAGCCCGGATGGACATTGTTCACGAGCTGGCGGAGCTGGGCATTACACCTACCGCTATGATCGACGTGTCGGATGGGCTGGCTTCCGATGTTTTCCATGTATGCAGGCAGTCGGCATTGGGCGTGCGGATATACGAAGACAAGCTGCCGATTGACCATGTTACTTACAATACGGCCGTAGAATTTAAGCTCGACCCCATTACGTGTGCATTGAATGGCGGCGAGGACTATGAGTTGCTGTTTACCATTAGCCAGGCCGACTTCGAAAAGCTGAAGAACCACATGGACATCCATTTTATCGGCTACATGACCGACCCGGCCGAGGGCAGGGACCTCATAACCAAAAATGGGAATGCCGTGCCCCTGCAGGCTCAGGGTTGGAAACATTTCTAGCCGGGGGGAGAACGACTCTGTCAGGAGCCGTTCCGGTCGGCAATAATCAACTGAAATTCACCGTGTGCCGACGCCGAGGTGAGCGTGGAGTCGCTACCAAAAGTGCCCCGCACTGTTTTGCCGTCATAAAAGGTCACCTTCAGGCTTAACTGGTCCGTACCTCTCAAAATAGAATTTACTTTGTATTCCCCTGGCGTAATCACCTGGTGGTCGACAGCCGAGGTAACAACCTTGGCGTGGTCTTCGCCGGTTACGTACTGGCCTGGCAGCTGAATGGCTATCATAACGCGGTTAGTTAGCTGCTGGTCTTCCAGTTCTTTGTACAAATAAGCCGAAAGCATACCATCGCTTACTTTCTGAGGGAAAAATGTGGCATAGCTGTCGAATTTTATTTGCTGACCTTCAATAGTCAGCTGGGCAAAGTTTTCGCTTTTTACCGCTACTTCCCTTTTTACGCATCTGCAATAGATCTTGTCAGCATTTGATGTGCCTTTCAGCACGGCTCGCTTCGACACTGAATCAAGGCCGAAGCTGTACGAACGAACGATGGAGCCATCGACCCACGCCGGCGTACTGCTCCAATAGAAGTCTTTGGTGGCACTGAAGCCGTTGAAACCGGTGCTGGTAAGAGCGGTGTAGGCGCTCATGGGAGACCCCACTTCGGCATTATAAGTTTCATAGCCGCCAAAAAACTCGCCAAGGGAGGCCCAATCTTCCTGCGTTGGCAACGACCACCCGGGAGGGCACGCAAACAGGGCCTGCTGAAAGCTGTAAACCGAGTCTTTGTATTGCAGATCTTCGCGCATCCAGGTTAGGCCTGCTATTTCCAGCAAATGATAGGATTTGCCATCTCGCGGATCGGTATATGTTCTGGGAAAGGTGTCTTCTTCGGCGCACGATGCAAGCAGCACAAGCACGCCGAGGTAAAGCAGATGTATTAACTTCATAGCTGATCAAATGTTATAATTAAGGAGAAAGCGAACGCTATAGAAACAACGGGGAAACCAAAGACACATTGCTGCGTATCGGCACTCTTTCTTGCTGCCAAAAAAGAAAAAGCCCCGGAACCAAGTGGAGCCGGGGCCTTCTTAAATAGTTGCTTACAAACAGGGAAAACCTGCTCGGCAAAAGCAGGTTTCAAAAACATATTACTCAGCTGCTACTGATCGGCTGGCTTGGCTTCATCAATAGTTACCTTCACTGAATTAACCACCTTGTCTTCACCTTCAGGTTCACCAAGTTTGAAGGTAATCGGCAGGATCATCCTCACGTTTACCGGGCGGCCGTTTTGTTTTCCGGGCTGCCACTTTGGTGAATTGGCCACAACGCCCGTTGCTTCCAAATCGCAACCTGCGCCTATTCCTTTTATCGCCTGCACATCAGTAATGGTGCCGTCTTTGTTTACAATAAATTGCACAAAAACTTTCCCTTCTATGCCCATTTGGCGGGCCTGTTTGGGATAATTGAGTGTACGGGCAATGTAGGTGTAGAAAGACTCGAAGCCGCCGGGAGGCACGGGCATGTCTTCTACATATGTGAACAACTCATCGGAGCCGTCCTCCGGCACAACTTCCGACTTAATTGTAATCTCCTCGTCGTCCTGAAAGGCCGGATGTTCACAGCTAACCACGCCGAACACCATAAGGAATACCACTACCGGCAGCACCATTTTGCCCCAGTACACATTTGCATTTTTGTTTGTAAGCATACGTAATCGTTTTATTGTTTGCGATTGATTAAAATGACTTCCCAGCGACAGACCATACTGGTTGAGCACCTGGCTTGCCAGCAGTTTCTGATACGCTTCGATATTACTGCCCTCGGTTGCTTTTTCGTCGGCTTCAAACTCATGGGTGATGGTGAGTGCGGCCTTTAGCGGATACATAATTGGGTTGAACCACAGCAGCGCATGCAAAACTTCCATGAGCAGCAGGTCGAGAGAATGCTTCTGCTGAATGTGCGCCAGCTCATGTTTCAGTATCTGGCCTTTTTCTTTTTCTTCCAGGGTCTGTGAATCATCCCAGAAGAGGTAGTTCATAAAGCTGAAGGTGGGCAAAGCGCCTTTGGTGTGGATAAGAATGTAGTCGCTGAAGGGCTGCTTTTCGCTGCTGCTAACCAGGTTGCGCAAGGAGCGGAGTTTCACAAGCAGCTTCACTGTAAACAGCACAGCGCCGGCTGCGTACACCACCCAAAGCCACGAAAAGCCAGTGGCGGGGTAGCCGAGTTTGTCTGTCTCGCCTAAAACAAGTTCGGGCAAGGTAATAACCGAAACTACCTCGGGGCTGAAAGAAAGCGGCGAACTGAACCTGACCAGCGGAAACACCAGCGAAAACAACGCCGATAGCAGCAAATAGTAGCGGTTGAATGCATGGCACGACTCATTGCGCAGCAGCCAGTAATAGATGCCGTAGAACACAAGGCTGCAAGCCACCGACTGGAAGAGGAAGTTCATTAAACCGTTCATTGTTTTTTCTCTTTAAGATCTTTTTCCACGTATTTCATCAACTCCTCCATATCCTTTATATCCAGCTTGTTTTCGAGCGCAAAAAACGATACAAGCTTTTGAAACGAACCGTTGAAGTAGTTGCCCATAAAACTCTGAAGGAAAAAACTGCGGTATTTATCCTTGGCTATTTTAGGGAAATATTGATGTGTTTTGCCGAAGGCCTTGTACCCTACAAAACCTTTTTTTACCAGTATTCGCACAATAGTGGATACCGTATTGTAAGCAGGCTTAGGCTCCGGCATTTCTTCCAGAATTTCATTTACAAATCCTTTTTCAAGTTTCCACAGGATGTGCATTACCTGTTCTTCAGCTTTGGTTAGTTCTTTCATAGGCGAAACGAAATAAACTTTTTTGATTGTAGAACCAAAGGTAAAACGAATTCTATAGTTTTACAACTAAAAAATTAGTTTTATACTTACGCACACTTTTTGCGGTACCGGTATCCGCTCAAAATTCATTTGTCAACTCATTATAAAATTTAGTTGACAGTGTCAGAAAAATAATGGAAATTTAAGATTCTGGTAATTATAAAAGCACCCTATATGTTGTCTGTTGTTACGCTCCTGAGGGAATCGAAAATGTACCTGGTTAAGCCCTACATTAAGGTGGGCTGGCATGAGCCGTCGGGTACAATTGTGCATTGTTGGAATGGCTTTGCAACATTTGAAGAGATATTGGAGGTGGGCAAGCGAACGCTGTCGGCTGTGCAGCAGCAGCACGCCACCAAAGTGCTGTATGATACCCGGGCCATGGAAGTGCTGGACGACAGATCGAGAGACTATATTTCCGGATCTTTCACAATTCAAATGATTAGGGCTGGTATCCACTACTCTGCCACCGTTATGCCGGAAGATCCCTTTGCACAACACAGCATTCAGGTAATAAAGGAGCGTATGGAACGCCATTTGCCCGAACGGGTAAAGTATTTCAAAACATTCAACAAAGCAGTAGACTGGCTGTCGGGCCTTTCTATCTCGCCCGACCCGCGGGTGAAAACCCCACGTCATTTGCGGGCCGTCACCGTATCGTCCGGTTTGTAGCTGTCAGCCGGTCGGGCAGTTAAAACTATCCTTCTTCATGCCTCCCCGGCTTGATCACCGTCTGTGGGCTGTACTCACTTTTTTCTGACAAAAGCAGCTGCGAGAAGAAACCCTGCCATGCCGATACAAGCCAATGCAAAAGAATCACCCACGGCTCTGTAGATGGTTTTTACGCCGGCCACGGCTACATGAGCCACCATTACATTTGGCCGTGAACTGTGAAATTTTTGAGTCGAAATGATATTGCCGCGGGGGTCGGTCGCAATTGAAGTTGCTCCGCTTGCCGTTCTCACCAGCGAAAACCCATTTTCTATTGCCCGCACCGAAGCCATTAGCCCGTGATAAGGCGAAATCTCTTGCCAGTCGCCGGAAGGCAGCAGCAATATGTCGGCCTCGCGGGATGAAGCTTGCCTGATGAGGCGGGGAAAGTCGGCGTCGTAGCATATTGAAATGGCAATGTTGCCGTAGGGTGTTGCAATTACCGGTACTTCGCCATTGCCGGGCAAACTTGCTTCCACCAGTGGCACGGGAATGTTTTTTAGAAAAGTAACCTCTACTTCGCCGGCAGGATTGATGAGCAGCGCTTTGTTCTCCAGATACCTGCTACCCATCTCCACTTTGCCGGGAAGAATAGACGCCATGCTGAGCAACAAATAGACGCCATGAGTTTCGGCCAGCTTTCTCCCTTTAGCGATGAGCACCTCTTCTCGCTGCTTCGTGGTGATAAAAAGGGCTTCAGAAAAGGTAATGATTTTGGCGCCAGCTGTTGCCTCGGTGGCCGCTATTGCCAACAAACTGTCGTGATATTGCTCCAACTGCCGGTGAGTGCCTGCAAACTTGGGATCTTCGGGGTTTTCAATGAACTGCACAAAGCCTTTGTTTAATTCGGTAAGTTCCGGTGAAGTCTGCGTAAGCCTGTCGGGATCCACTTCCAAACGGTTTCCGAAAACGGCTTCGTAGGCGGTAAACAGTGGCTCAAGATTTTGCCCGGAGATGCCCGCTACTCTTACCTCTTCCTGCTTTTTCTGCCAAAGCGTGTTCATTCTCCAACTGCCAAATAGTACTGTGAGCAGATAAACGGAAAGATACAGCGCTGCTTCTCTCTTCAGCCTGAAACCATTTTCCCAGGTGACTACGGCCCGTGCCAGTAGGGAAGCACTCCAGGCAATGATAAATGTTATGCCCCACAAGCCAGTCACGGAGCTAAGCTGCATCAGCGGCAGGTTGTTTACCTGTGTATAAGCGATTGAGCCCCACGTGCCGCTTCCGTCAAACGAATTGAGGTAATCGTATGAAACGAATATCGCCGGAAAAGCAAGCGACAGCATCCAGCCCTTAAGGCGGGGAACCGACAGCCGGTACAGAAAAAACGGAATGGCAAGTTTGAGGGCTACGAAAAGGGAAATAATGATAAAAACAAACCACGGGAACGGCATTACATTGTAGCTGCCAATGAGGGTGGCGACATAAAGAACTGCCAAAGCTGCCAACAAGGCGCGCAGCGGTTTCAGCTTTTGCATAACTAAAATGAGCAGCGCCGGAGCAACAAAAGCGGCAGGTGCAAACATCCACTTTACCGAGAGAAGTGAGAACGCGATAATTGAAGCCAAAGCGAGAGCCCAGCCGCGGTAATTCTGAATTTTATTCATTGTTTTTTTTGAAGCAAAGTTGGCCGTGGGAAAACGGCCCGGCGACCGGAATCAGGAAGTCGTACGCATTTTTTTTGCTTCCAGCGCATGCTGCCTGTAGGCCGAAGGTGTAACGCCCAGTTTCTTTTTGAAGAGCGAATTGAATGAAGACTTGGAGTTGAAGCCTACAAGGTAAAGCACCTCGAGAACAGTTAGCTTTGGATCGGTAGAAGTGTCGAAAATTGAGGCAGCCTCCTTGATCCTGTGGGTATTTATATAGTCGAAGAAGCTTTGTTCAAACACCTCATTAATTACCTGCGAGAGTTTTTTTGGCGTCGTTTCCACCAGCTTTGCCAATTCTTCCAGCGAAAGATCCGGATTCAGCCAGGGCTTTTGCGTTTCCATCAAGTTTTTTAATTGTTGGTGAAGCCGGTCCTTCTCACCGGAGGTCAGCGGCGAGCCCTTATATTTCTGCTCATCCTGTAAGGTTAGCCCCGCAAAAAGCTGAGGCTGCTGAAGGCCTTTAAACACCACCGCATTCACAAACAGGAAAAACAGGCTCAGCAAAAGTGCGAATCCCGGCACAAACCAGCCCCTGCTGCCAACAAAGGGAAGAATAACATTGATAAACGAAACTAAAATAATTGTAAGCATGGCTGCGATCAGAAACCGGAGCCATTTGAGGGTATGCTGGGCAAGGTCGGAATACAAGTTTCTGATCTGCAATTCGTACCTGCTTATTTCGCGCAACGATGCAACGAAATAGCAGACCACATGGCCGTAAAGCACCACCATGGTGACATAGAAGCCCCATGGCAATGTTTGGTTGTGAATAGCCTGCTGAATAAACTGCTGCTCATCGGCAGAAAACGAATGATAGGTAATTTGAAAGGTGACGGTGAATAAAAGAAACGGGAGGAAGTGAAAAAAAACCTTTCCTGAAAACGCAAAACCGGGGCGGACAACCGACAATACGTAGAAATACAGCAGCGGCCCCAAAAGCAGGGCCGAGCCGTCTTCGAGGTGTGCCAGGGCAGGATATTTTTCATAAAAACCTGAATAGCCAAGCAACCCATCTGTCAGGTTAATGCCCAGCAGAAGGAAGTACCCCGCCAGTAGCCTGTTGCTCAGCTTTCTGCCTCTTCTATGGGTAAAAAGGAATGTTACCAGCAGCAAAAGCTGCAGTATAATGAATAGCAGGAGCGTATTGAAAACTGAAGTGTTCATGCCACCCGTTGGGGGAAACCCTCAATTTACGCCGGAATAAAATGTTAGTGCAACAAAATGCTACTCAATTAGTATCCTTTTGGCCACAGGGCCCGATTGCGAGAAGATATTGAAAATGAAAAGACCTCGTGGCAGCGTTTCGACCGATACCTGCCACAGGGTGCCCGAAACCTTCTTGGGGTGCATCAAGGCAACCTTCCGGCCGGCCATATCCAGTACCTGAACAAGCAATATTTCGGACGGCGAGCTGATGGTTAACATGGTTTGTGCCGGGTTCGGGTATACATTAAAGGCGGTGGCAAAGCTTTCTTCTGCTACTGGTGTAATCTCCCCAAAATTCACGAAAATATCTTCGCCGCCTTCTGCTTTCCCTTCCCTCGATCCATCTGCATTTCTGAAAACCATACCGATCCGGTGCCACTGGGCATCGGCGGGCACAGCCGTATAGTAGTCCCGTGGCCGTAGGGTAATTTCCCATTTGTTTTCCTCGCCCGCCACCCTGGTCATGGCGCCCACGTTGTCGTCCTGTCCCCAGTTGCCTATTACGTATTGCCAGTCGGTTGCTTCAGGACCGCCGGTTATTACGCCGGAGTGCATATAAACCTTATCTACACCTATAAGCCCGCCTGTGCCGCTAGGGTCGGCAGCTTCCGCATCAAAAGTGATCTTTATCTCCTGGTGAGGACGAAAAACTTCGGGTGCCACCGTTACAATTTTCGCATCCGATT
>CBFGTI010000126.1:0-15707 GCA_965651695.1 uncultured Imperialibacter sp.
ACATGGAAAGCGAGGCCAGCCGCATGAGCTACGTGAAGCGCTTTACGCAAAACGAAGCCGACCGGGCCTTTGAGTCGACCGGGTACGCAAAAAAGACGCTGATGGCGGGGTTTACCACTGTACGGGATTGTGGTGGGTCGGGCGTAAATATTTCTTTAAGAAATGCAATCAATAGTGGTACCGTGGATGGTCCGCGCATTTTTACTGCGGGAAAAACCATTTCAATCACGGGAGGGCACGGCGACCCGACCAACGGCTTTCCGTTCGATAAAATGGGTGACCCCGGACCAAGAGAAGGCGTGGTAAACAGCCCTGAAGACGGAAGAAAGGCCGTGCGGCAGCGCTACAAGGACGGCTCCGATTTTATTAAAATTACTGCAACCGGCGGAGTGTTGAGTGTTGCTAAAGACGGGTCGGGTCCGTCATTTTCGCAGGAAGAAATCAATGCCATAGTAGAAGCTGCCACCGACCTGCAAATGCACGTAGCCGCCCATGCGCACGGAGTGGAGGGCATGCAGCGGGCCATTAAAGGCGGCGTTACCACTATCGACCACGGCACCTATATGGATAAGCCTACCATGGAGCTGATGAAACAAAAAGGCACCTGGTACATTCCCACCATTATTGCCGGTGTATCGGCTGCTGAAAACGCCGAAATCCCCGGCTTCTACCCATCTGTAGTAGCAGAAAAGGCGCGAACTATAGGCCCATTGATTCAGGGTACGTTTGCTGAAGCTTATAAAGCAGGTGTTAAAATTGGTTTTGGAACTGACGCCGGTGTTTTTCCGCATGGCAATAATGCACGAGAGTTTGAGCTGATGGTAAAGGGTGGAATGAAACCATTGGAGGCCATTAAAGCAGCCACGTCTGTTAACGCAACCATATTGGAAATGAGCGAGCAATTGGGTTCTATTCAAGCCGGCCGATTTGCCGATGTGGTTGCTGTGCAGGGCGACCCTCTGGCAGACATTAAGCTGCTGCAGCAAGTGAAGTTTGTAATGAAAAACGGCAAGGTGTACAAGAGCGAATAGAAAGCTGAATTAAATAGCAGGAAAAAGCGTTGATGAGTTGTTTTAGGCTCATAAACGCTTTTTTTTATGTTTTGGAAAACAAATTACCTGGCCCTTGTTGCCTTCGCAGTTTTTTTTGTTTCATGCAATGATGACGAAACCGACCACGCAGCACTCACCGGCCGCAGTATAACTTACCCGCTGTTTACCGGTGCAGCAGAGTGGGGCTATGAGGGCGAAGCCACCTTTGCCGAAAGAAAAGACGGATTTACTTTACTCACAATTCAGCTTACAGGCCCAACCGGCACTTCAAAGTTTCCGGCGCATTTGCACGAAGGACCGTATAGCGTGGACGCAGACATGGCCGCCATGTTAACCCCGGTTGATGCAGCTACCGGCAAAAGCGAAACACTGCTGAAGCAGCTTGCTAACGGTACGGAAATAACCTATGGAGAGCTAATCGGCTTTAATGGCCACATAAAGGTGCATTTGGGAGACGGCGATAATAAAAGTGTGATACTGGCCTACGGAAATATCGGGAGCAATCCGGCTACGGCAAGCAGGGCCAGCCTCGCAAACTGTGCCAGCTGGTAGTTATATCCGCACGACCATCTTGCCAAGCACTTCCCTGTTTTTCATCGCAGCCAATGCTTTGGGGGCGTCTTCAAGGGCAAAAACTTTGTGCACTTTCGGCGTTAGCTTGCCTTCCTGAAACCACCTGCCCATCACCCTGAAGTTTTCGGCATTTTTCAGCGGTTCTTTTCTGAAAAAACCACCCCAGAATACTCCCACTATCGAAGCGCCTTTTAGCAGAGGGAGGTTGAAAGGCAGTGCCGGAATTTCGCCAGCCGTAAACCCTATCACCAGGTGTCGTCCTTTCCAGGCGATCGACCGGAAGGCAGGCTCTGTGTATTTGCCCCCCACGGGGTCTGCAATTACATCTACCCCACTGCCCGCAGTAATCTCCTTCACGCGCTCTTTTACATCTTCCTTCGAATAATTGATGGTGAAATCGGCGCCGTTTTCTTTGCAAAAGGCCAGTTTTTCATTGGTAGAAGAGGCTGCAATAATGGTGGCGCCCATAGCCTTGCCTACCTGAATGGCTGCGACGCCAATGCCGCCCGCTGCACCCAACACCAGCAGTGTTTCGCCCAGCTGAATCTGTGCTCTGTCGTGGAGGGCATGGTAGGCTGTGCCGTATGTCATAAGCGAAGCAGCCGCCGTTACCGCGTCCATCCCTGCCGGCATATGGAAGGTGTTGGAAGCAGGGGCCAACACCTCTTCGGCATAGCCACCCCAGGTGGTGCCGGAAACGACCAGGTCTCCCGGGGCAAATTGCGTGACACTTTCACCAACTTCTTTCACCACGCCCGCTACTTCGGCACCTGGCGAAAACGGCGGCTCCGGTTTAAACTGGTATTTTCCCTCAATGATCAATGTATCGGGGAAATTAACCCCGCAGGCAGCTACTTTTATCACCAGCTGCCCCTTGCCAGGTTTGGGTGAAGGTGCGTCGCCAACTTTCAGTAGCTCCGGCCCACCATATGTTGTACACAACAATGCTTTCATGCCGGCAAAAATTAAAACATTTTAGATCGCGATGAAAGCATTATGCTGAGAACCGGCAGCCATTTACCCCGCCCGGGGCGCCACGTTGTCGGCACAAACTTCGGCAAGCAGGTACCACTCGCCAGACGATGCTTTCTGCCACACACGTACATAATGTCCTTTTTCAGGCGTGTCGGGCATGCTGTAGCTGCCGTAGCTATAGCCAAAATCGCCCCCGGCTGACGCTTCCCAGCCGATGGTAGCACAGCTGACCGGCTTTTTGTGGTAAGGCGAATTTTTTTGGGCCAGCCAGGCAAGCAGTACCTCTTTGCTGTAAAATGGCAGGTAGCCATTGATGGACGCCAGCAGGTTGGTGGCAGCAAAGCTTGAATAGGCTTTTTCCAGATTCCGTTCGGCCAGGTGATTGAATGCGTCCTCTGTTTCTTTTAAACTTTTTCCATTGCTTTTGCCTTTCCCGGCTAATAGCGGCATGGCTTGATAAGGCGCCCCAAATACATGCTCAGGACCAGCGGAAGGCACACCAATGCCTAAATCGAGCAACACTTTCCATTCGTTTTGGGAGTTCTTTTTCCATACTGAGAAAAAATAACCGTACTGCGGCGGTAGCGTGTCGTTGGTTGCAGAAGTTATTCTCCAGGGTCCGGTATTAAAGCCAAGATCGCCTGATTTAGAAGCAGCCCCATAGTAGGGTTCCCAGTGCAGTAAAAAAGGGAGCGGCTTTTGAGAAGGTATGCGTGGCCTGTTCTGCTCATGAGCATTTTGAGGGCCAGGCGAAAAAACCAATCCCTCTTCTGAAAAATATTTAACCCACGCTTCCGGAATGCCGTTTTTAGCACAGTACGCGGCAAAATCTCTTTCTGCTTGTTCCAGGCTCTCATTGGAGAATTGAGCAAGCAGGCCATAGCAGATAAGCTGAAATAGAATGATCAGTACACTTTTTTGAGTTTTCATTTGAAGCAATTTCAGCCAATAAAAGCCTAAGAAGGTTTTACCCTTAACGTGATGTGGGGGATAGCTGCAGCAAACACTAAAAACTGAACTGATGCTGCACTACAAACATCAGCTTTTTGTCTGCTGCCAGCAGGGCGCCCGAGCCATCTGCCTCAAACACCGGCCTGCTTTGAACGTCGAAGCTCAACTTGGAAGTATGTCCCTTCATCAGCCAGTTAACCCCAAGATTGTACACCGCCACCGGGTCGTCCAGCCTTTCGAATGCATTTAGCTGCAGCGCGGCGTACGGCTGTAAGGTTCCGGCTGAGGCTAACAAATCGCGCTTCATCAGGTAGCCTGCCTGCATGTAAAAGGTGCTGCCCGTTCCAATCATGGGGAAGCCGTTGCCTGTGCCATTAAAAGACCCGGAGGCGGGGTTAAAGCCGTCGTTGGTATTCATAACGCCCACGTTACGGATGTAGCCGGGTCCAAAATCGGTGTACGACGCGGCGGCATAGAGGCTGAGCGCTGTGCCCCGGTCTTTGTTCAGCGGCCGGTCGTATACGAAATCCAGCCCAAACAGGCCAAGCGCTGTCTGCACGGTGTCGGCACCACTCACGTACCACATGGCATCGGGTTGTGTGGCAAACCCAGCCCCCAGGGCCATTACATCTTTTTTGCCGAGGTAGGTGCCCACATGGTAGCTGTTGATATTCGACTCTTTGTCCAGAAACTCCCATTTTAGGTAGCCTTGCGTCATGAGCCTGGCCGGATTCGTTGAGAAATTTGCTGAGGTTCCGGCGGGGAAGCTACCGGCGTAAGCAACTTCGAAAGGATCGCTTACTGATAGCCTGTAGTCGAGTTTTCCGAGTTTTCCTTTAGCGTATACCATCAGCATGCGCACAAACTGATCGGACACATCGTTGGTAGCCTGCTGATACAACGGCGCATCGGCCATCAAAATGGTGCCGGCTGATGGTGCTGAATGCCGCAAATGCCCTTTATAAGCTGCCAAGCCAGTTCCTATAGCCAGCTTTTCCCCAGCCACAGTATAATCGGCGGCAAAATCGTGAATAAACCAACCCAGCTTCCTCGGCGACCGGGTGGTGAAATTGTTCATGCCAGCCTGGGCGAAAAAAGTGATACGATCCGTAACCTGCCCTAGCAGCGTGAAGCGGGTTCTGCGCAGGCCTATGTCGAAGGTGCTGGAAGTTGGCTGACCAGCTAGTGTGGAACCGGGGTTGCTGTCGTTCCATCGTACCCACGTTTGGTTGAGCACCCCGGGCTTGATGTACAGAGAGCCACTTTCGTTTAAATTGATTTTGAGATCTGTTTTTGCAGCCTCCTGGGCATAAACATCTGGTGCCAGCGTGAAAACTACTAAGATAACAGGCCAGGGTATTGGCAGCTTAAACGTTAAACAGTTGCTGCGTTTCGACAAATGGATGAGCTTCATGAAAAGTTTTTTTCCTGATAAACATTGAACCTATGGCAGGAGGTATGGTTTGGTGATAGTCACACATCAAAATAAGGCTGTGTGAGTTGTAGCGCCCCAAAAATGAGGACAATAGCCTATTAAGTGCAAATTCAAATTTAAGTTTGTTAACAGCTGGCAGTGAACCTATTTAAGTGGGGCATCGTTTATTCATACGGTTACATTTTTCGTTAAAACGTTATAAATTAGCGTAGCTAAATAGTGGTGTCATGGATAGAAAGTTCAAAGCCAGCGTTGTCCTCGCGTTTTTTATAGTCATTGCCACAGGTTTTAATATGCCTGAGCCCAAAGCCGACGAGGCCGGAATCAAATGGATGACGTTTGAAGATGCCGTTGCTGCCAATAAGGTAGCTCCCAAAAAATTGTTCATTGATCTTTACACCGACTGGTGCGGTTGGTGCAAAGTGATGGACAAAAAAACTTTCTCGAGAGCTGAAATCGCAGCCTATGTTAATGCCAACTACTACCCTGTAAAGTTTAACGCCGAGCAGAAAGAAAATGTGGAATTCGACGGCCACACGTTCAAGTTTGTGCCCAGCGGACGAAATGGCTACCACGAGTTGGCAGCAACGCTCACTCAGGGGAAGCTGAGCTATCCGATGGGCGTTTTTATGGACGAGGAAATGCGCATTTTAACCCTGTTGCCCGGATACCAGGAACCTAAATTTTTTGACACGGTTATAAAATACTTCGGTGGCGATAACCACAAGAAGGTGTCGTGGGAAGACTGGCAAAAGACCTATCAATCTGCTTTATAAAATCTTAGCCCTGCTTTTATAGCCGCCCGGAATTATCCCCCGTTTATTCAGTTTCAGTATATGAAAACATGTTCATATGTTTGTGACTGATTTATGAAGGAAGACGTTAGTATTGAAAAACTCGAACGGGTAGCGTTTATTCTGAAAACAATAGCCCACCCACTCCGCATTGGCGTTATCAACCTGCTTCACGCCAACGACAAGCTTTCAGTTACTGAAATATGTACAGCTTTGCAATCTGAACAGTCTTTAACCTCTCATCACCTCAATATTATGAAGCTGAAGGGGATAGTGCAGAGCACAAGGATTGGGAAGAATATTTTTTATTCGCTAAAAATGAAGGAAGTGGTTGATGTGCTGCGGTGTATGCAGTCGTGCGAGGTACTGTAAAAAACTACTATGGAAATTATTGGGTTTATATCTGCGGTGCTTATTGGGTTGGTGTTGGGTATGATCGGGGCCGGCGGTGCTGTGTTGGCCGTGCCGGTGTTGGTTTATTTCTTTGGTCTCGACCCAGTAGTAGCCACTGCCTACTCGCTGTTTATAGTGGGTGTTACCGCTGCTATAGGTGCTGCCATGCGGTATAAGCTTATTATTATGCACTTGCGTATTGCCATGCTATTTGCGGTGCCCTCGCTCACCACCATTTTTCTTACCCGCCTATATATAGTTCCCGCCATTCCTGCTGTAATATTCGAAGCCGGCGGTTTTCAGCTAACCAAGGGCGCCCTGTTGCTCGGAGTATTTGCCGTGGTTATGTTTTTCAGTGCTTTTTCTATGATAAAGAATGGTGTTGATGAAGCTGAGCTCGCTGCCCGCCCCGAAATGAATTATTTTCTGCTCATTTTGCGCAACGCTGCCATAGGTGTTCTGTTCGGATTGGTAGGCGCAGGTGGCGGGTTTTTGATAGTGCCGGCGCTCGTGCTGGTAATGAAGCTGCCCATGAAGCACGCCGTGGGCACCTCGCTGCTGATTGTTTCCATCAATACCCTGCTTGGTTTTATGGGCGACGTAATCAACCAGCAAATTGATTGGGTGTTTCTGCTGGTGTTTTGCGTTATCTCCGTGGCCGGCATGTTTTTAGGCAGCTATTTGGCCAGGGGCATCTCTGCCAAACATTTAAAGAAGGGGTTTGGATGGTTCATTATGGCGATGGCGATCTTCATTTTTTTCAACGAGCTGGTGCTTAAAGCTTGAGATGTAGTTTTTCAGTTCTCAGTTTTTAGTTTTAAATTCTCATTTTGCGTTGTGTCTGTTGAAAGACCTTTGTGTTTGCGCTTTGAGTTTTCCCCGTCCATTTCCACTATCTTTACTTTGTATTTATCTGAAAACATAAGCTTATGGAGTGGATTAAAGACCCCTGGCCGTGGTACATTGCCGGCCCGTTGATAGGGTTAATTGGCCCGGCATTTTTGCTGCTCGGAAACAAACCGTTTGGTATTTCATCTACCCTCAGAGACATCTGCGCAGCGTGCATCCCTGCCGATGTTCAGTTTTTCAAGTACGATTGGCGGGCACGCACCTGGAACCTCGTTTTCGTGGTGGGTATAATGGTTGGCGCATTTATCTCGGTGCGGTTTCTAAGCAACGACCTCACTGTGGCCATTTCCGAAGCAACTGTGAGCGATTTGCGGCAGTTGGGAATCACCAACTTTGAAGGCCTGGCGCCCAAAGAAATATTTTCGTGGCAAGAGCTATTTAGCAGCTACGGGCTTCTGTTTGTGGTGGCTGGCGGCTTTTTGGTAGGGTTCGGCACCAGGTATGCCGGCGGCTGCACTTCAGGCCATACAATGTTTGGTCTCTCTTATTTTCAATTGGCCTCTCTCGTTGCGTCGATCAGCTTTTTTATAGGTGGCCTGGCTATGACGCATTTACTTTTCCCTCTCATTTTCTAACCAAATGAAAAATATCAGATACTTCATTCTCGGCATTGTCTTCGGGATTATCCTCACTAAAGCTGAGGTAATTTCGTGGTTTCGTATCCAGGAGATGTTCCGGTTTCAGTCGTTTCACATGTACGGCATTATCGGGTCGGCAGTGGTGGTAGGAGCCACGCTGGTTTTTTTGATAAAAAGACTTGGGCTGAGAACCATTGACGGCAGTCCTATTTCGCTGCCCAAAAAGGAGATGAACAAAGGTGTGGTTTTTGGAGGAATTGCCTTTGGCCTTGGGTGGGCGCTCACTGGCGCATGTCCCGGCCCACTGTATGCGCTGGTGGGAAGCGGATATACCGTGATGCTTGCAGGCCTGCTTAGTGCGATTGCCGGCACCTGGGTGTACGGGGCCTTCAAAAAGGTGCTCCCGCATTAGTTGCATGTGTGGTGTAAGGTGCTGGCCCTTAACCCAGGCCAAAGCTGTTTCTGGCAATTTCGTGCAGGTACGACTCCGAAACGGGCTTAATTATAAAGCCCTCAACGGTGTTGTAGGATAGCGCCTTCTCTTTGTCGCGGGTGTCGATCGACGATGAAAGAATAAAAACTTTGCAGCTTTCTATAAGCTTTGGCTTTTTCTTTTCAAGCGTTTCAATAATCTCCCACCCGTTTACCAGCGGCATATTTATATCGATCATTAAAAGTGTGGGAAATTCCTCTTCGCTTATTTCATTCAGCAGATATTCCAACCCTCTCTGGCTATTCGTAAATTTCTTAACGTCTTCAGTGTGGCCAACATTTTGCAATGCCTTGGTACATAGAAAAAGGAATATGTCATCATCATCAATTATTACAACCCTTTTCATTGCTATAAGTTTTTTTCCAGTATTCTGATATCCAATGGTTTAAATAAGGTGGTTCCTTTCCTTGAGCTAACGACGGTTGAAAAGCACTGCATATATTTTAACATGCTAAACTAAAATATCGGCCTTAAAAAACGATGGATTTGAATGAAAAATCAAAAAATCCGCTCTCACGATAATTGTATCTGTTTTGGACGACAATTCAAAGTTTTTCAGTCAATTGCTCGATTAATAATTTTTAAATGTTGAACCCCGTCTTAACTTTCGGCATTAACCCAAATAATTTTTTCTCATGAAAAAGATATTGCTCTTTTTACCTGTCGTTGCAGCAGTGTGGAGTTGCGGCCGGACAGGCGAACAAACGGCCGGCTCTGTGCTGCCCGAAATAGATTCCACAACCCTTGATGCGCACCTGTCGGTATTAGCTTCCAATAGCTTTGGCGGCAGAAAGCCGTTTTCGGACGGAGATGCGCTTACGGTGAATTATCTGAAAAGCCAATTTGAAAAAATGGGCCTTGAGCCCGGTAACAACGACTCTTACTTTCAGGAGGTACCCATGGTGATGATTGAAGGAACCACCTCTGAAGAGATGAAAGTAGAAGGAAACGGGGGGAACTTTGCCCTTGCCTCGGGTGAGGAATTTGTAGCCTACACCGAAAGGGTGGTCGATAAGGTGGAGGTTACTGCGTCGGAACTGGTGTTTTGTGGCTTTGGCATTGTAGCTCCCGAATACGGATGGAATGACTACGCAGGTATTGATATGAAGGGCAAAACGGCGGTAGTGCTGGTTAACGACCCCGGGTTTCAGTCGGGCGACACCACGCTCTTTAAAGGCGACATTATGACTTACTACGGCCGGTGGACTTATAAATATGAGGAAGCGGCGCGGCAGGGTGCCGAAGGTGTGCTTATAGTGCACAGCACTGTACCAGCCGGCTACCCGTGGATGGTGGTGCAAAGCTCCTGGAGTAGCGGCAAACTTGGCCTGGAAATGCCCGACGGAAATATGTCGAAGAGTGCCATGCAGGGCTGGATAACCCGCGACGCAGCCATTAAGCTATTCAAAGCATCCGACAAGCAAATAGATGATTTTGTGGGGATGTCGAGAAGCAGAGACTTTAAACCATTTTCCCTCGGTTTAAAGGTGTCGCTGTCTATCGACAACAAAATTGAAAAGAATACATCGCGCAACGTGGTGGCCAAAATTACCGGCAGCGAAAAGCCCAACGAGTATATAATATACTCTGCACACTGGGACCACCTGGGGGTAGGCAAGCCCGACCAGCAGGGGGATTCCATTTATAATGGGGCCAACGACAATGCGAGTGGTACAGCGGGCCTGCTGGCGATAGCCGAGGCGTTTACCAAGCTGAAAGAAAAACCAAAAAGAACCGTGGTGTTTTTGGCGGTTACAGCCGAGGAGCAGGGGCTGCTGGGGTCTGAGTTTTATGCCCGCAACCCGATTTACCCTCCGGCGAAAACTGTAGCGAACATCAACATGGACGGGCTGAACGGCTATGGCCCGATGAAAGACCTGACCGTGATAGGCCATGGCCAATCGGAACTTGACGATTACGCGGAACGGATCGCCTCGCAGCAGGGCAGATACATTAAGCCCGATCCGGACCCCGGAAAAGGATATTTCTTCCGGTCCGATCATTTCAACTTTGCCAAGGTGGGGATTCCGGCCATTTTTGCGGCTGGCGACTACGAGCACATGACCAAAGGAAAGGATTATATAGCCCAACAAAAAGAAGAATACCTGGCCAAAAGGTATCATATGCCGGGCGACAACTACGACGAGAACTATTTGTTAGGCGGGGTTGTGCAGGATGCTACGCTGTTTTTTCAGTTGGGCTATCAGCTGGCTAATACAGCCGATTGGCCCCAATGGAAGCCTGGCAGTGAGTTTAAGTCGATTAGGGAGGCGTCTATTTCCAGGTAAAAAAGTTAGCTACAGTTGCGCCGGCACCTAAGCTGGCGCAGCTGGCTATACATAACCAGCCACCCGGTAGCTGATAATTCCCACCCACTCCCTTATCAGGATATTCCAAATGCCCAGGCTATCTGAAGAAGGCACAACAAAAGGGAGGGGATTTTTCCAGTCCCACGGGGCTGAATAAAGGTCGGCGCTGAAAGGCATAGGCTGCAGCCCCACTTTTTCGAAGCAGCCCAGCGACCGCCGCATGTGAAATGCTGACGTGACAAGTATAAATCGCTCCCCCGGCCATTTTTGATTAATAATTTCCGAAGAGTAAAGTGCATTTTCACGTGTGTTGCGGCTCTGTTCCTCTACATGCAGGTGTTCCGGTTTTACGCCAGCCATTAAAGCCACATTGGCCAGCCCCTGCGATTCAGACACGTTCTGGTGCAGCACGTAGCCGGAACCTCCGGTGATCAGCAGGTTTTTGATTTTTCCTTCGTGATACAGCTGGATGGCATGCAGCAGCCTGTCAGCACCTTTGTTGAAGTGCGTGCGGTCGGTTGGTTCTTGCAGCGGGTTGGTAACACCCGAAAGAACCACGGCGAATGCGAGGCTGTCGGGCAGGGTGCTTATGCCCACAGGAGCTACCTCCCACGTTTTCATGGCCCAATTGCTGATGCCCGGGTTGGTGAAAAAAATCAATAATGCGAGTGCCAGCCACCTCAGTTTTTTTCGCCGCCTTTTGTTTTTTATGATCAGCGAGCCCACCATGCATAGTATGATCCAGCTGAGCGGCTGAAGCAGGAAGCTGGTGATTTTAGATAGCACGAAAAACATAAGCAGATAAAGCGACGCTTACACACTAATAAGACTTTTTGAAACGCGGAAAGCGGCTGAAGCTCTTTACCACTTTATAGGGAATATCATAATAAAGCGTAAAAATGAGGAAGACGCTCATAAGCCAGATTACTGCCACGTTAAAATACAGTGTTGGAATGTACATGCCGGCAATGTGTTTTTCGGGCACAAAGAAGACCGTGCGGAAATCCGCCGCGTTTCTCGGGTGTGGCCTGTAGTAAATGGGGTACACCTTTTGTATCAGGTGGCCGTCGCTTTCAATAATGCGGTCTTCTACGGCCGTATTTTTAACCATTATGCCTATGCCCTCGTTTTCATACTCGTTTTTTTGCGCCAGGTATATTGCCCGCTCTTCGTCCGACTTAGTTATCGCCTGTATAAGGGCGTCTTTTTCCTTAAAGGCTTTGTTATAGCGGTTGTTATACAGTTTTTTGATAGCATTCAAAAACTCCTGGCTTTCCTCAAATACTTTTTGATCGAAGCTTTCGGGGTACAGCTTGTCGAACGACGGAAATTTGTCGTATCCGATAACGTCAAGCTCTTTAGCAAATTCGTTTCTCACCAGCAAAAGCCTGGCGGCTATAATATCGGCCTTTTCCTCCTTGTCGTTTACTGAGTGGCAATATTCAAGCGCTGCCTCCAGCTTGGGAGCCCAGTACACAGTTTTAAACTCCGATTGTGCCATGGTGCGATCGAAATCGTAAAACCGGCTCGTAAACGGGTTGTCTTTATACTGTGTAACTGCCAGTGCTTCAAACGCCCACCTTGAGGCCATAATTTCGCCGATCACCGGCACTTTTGTATTGTTGGCGATGTGCGGATTAAGCTTGTCGAAGTTAACAACCACGCCACTAAGTATAAGCTGAGGGATGAGCAGGAGCGGAATGAGAATGTAGATGGTAACCGCGGAGTTAAATGCAGAAGAGACGTTGAGCCCCAGCACATTGGCAAAGCAGGAGACAGAAAACAGCACAAGCCAGTAGGGCCATGTCATGCCGTCAATTTCCAGAATCCAGTCGCCGATTAGTACATAAAACAAAGTTTGAATGGCTGAGAAAGAGAAAAGGATAATGAGCTTTGAAAAAATGTAGCTCATCCGGCTAAGATTTAAAAAAGCCTCCCTCTTCAGTATTTTTTTATCCTTTATTATTTCTTCGGCACTCACTGTAAGCCCCATAAACAAGGCCACAATCACGCTCATGAAGAAAAACGCCACAATGTTAAGGTTGGCGTAGAAGGTGTAGTCTTTGCCGGGGGTGAAATAGCGGACAATATACGCCAGTAAAATGGCCAGCACAGGGGCTTCGAGCAGGTTAATGGCAAGGTACTGCTGGTTGGCCAGCTTCGAAAGAACATCCCGTGTTGTAAAAATGACGGTTTGCTTTAGCTTATTGGGAATATTGAGCGTTTTTTCTGGTACCGACGATTCCTGTTGCACTTTCGGCACTGAAATTTTGCTCTTGAAAAACTTGTACCAGTCTTGTGGAAGGAATTTCCGCTTTTCCGTTAAATGGCCGTATTCGTTTACAACCTTGGTTTCTATAATGTTGAAGATCTGCTCGGGGTTCACGTTGCCGCATTCCACGCATTCGCCCCTTTCAGCATCCACCATGTTTACAATGTTTTTGAAATAGATCACCGCATCCACGGGATTGCCGTAGTAGATTTGGTAGCCTCCTACGTCAAGAATTACCAGCTTGTCGAACATCTTAAATATTTCGGAAGAAGGCTGGTGAATGACGGCAAACACCATTTTTCCTTTGAGAGAAAGTTCCTTGAGGAGGTCCATGATGTTTTCCGAGTCGCGGGAAGAAAGGCCGCTGGTTGGCTCGTCAGCAAACAAAACTGCGGGTTCCCTCAGCAGTTCAAGCCCGATATTGAGGCGTTTGCGCTGGCCGCCGCTTATGGTTTTTTGAAGCGGCGTACCCACCTTCAGGTCTTTGGTATCTTGCAGGCCCAGCGATTGCAGCGTTTTTATTACCAGCTTGTCGAGCTCCGCATCGGATTTGTCGCCGAAACAAAGCTTGGCTGAGTAGAACAGGTTTTCATACACGGTGAGGTCTTCAATCAGCAGGTCGTCCTGTGGCACGTAGCCGATTACGCCTTCTATTTTTTTCTGCTCTTTGTGAATATCGATACCATTGATTAGCACCTTGCCATCCGAGGGTTTTTCGTGGCCGTTCAGCACATTGAGGAGAGTCGACTTGCCGGCGCCACTGCCTCCCATCAGGCCAATGAGTCTGCCGCCTTCTTCGGCTATGTTTACCTGTTGCAGGCCAACCTTTCCGCTTCTGAATTTGTAGGAAACGTTTTCTGCCTGAAAGCTGATTCGGCCCGATACCCGCTCGTTCAGAAACTTGGTTACCACATCGCTGTAGTAAATGGGGCGCGACACCTGGCTCCTAACACTGCTGCCCGACGAAAACGGGTACACACGGTTTTTTTTCAGAGGCTGCCCGTTCAGCGTTAGGGCGGCTTTGCCCACATATTTAATAAAGTAGCTCTCTATTACGGGCAGGCGCAGAATGGCAACAAAACCCGGAAGCCCTTCGGCTACAATATGTTTCGATTTGAGAGGCGGATTGGCCTTATCGGCGTCTACCAGCATCACATTGCCGTTGTCAAGCTTGGGGCGGTCGTTGTGCATCACAAAGCCCTTCATAAGGTCAATTGCCTGCTCTTTTATATTAAAGCGCTCGCCAATAAAATATACCAGCTCTTTTTCCCGCTCGCTTATTTCTCCGTCGGCTACAATTACCTCCATCAGGTCTATCATAACCACCACCTTTTGCGATTGGGTAAGCTCCTTATTGATTTTCTCCGTGAGTTGTATTATTTCCGCTTTATCGTCAAAGCCCGGTTTGGCAATCATCTCGGCGGTAAGCTTGTCAAACATGGCCAGGTACCGCTCAGTGTCGGCGCGGCTAAGGTTTTCTTCCAAAAACTCTTTAATTGACTGGCGTTCGTCGGAAGTAACTTCATCTTCCTTGGCAACAATAGCCAGCAGGTAAATAATGGTTTTGAGAAGTTGTTCGCTCATAGCGGAGTGAGGGTTGTGGTTTGGTTTCCAAAAGGAAAAAAGCATTGAAGAGGGATTTCAATGCTTTTTGTGCTTATGTTTTGAAAAAGTTACTGCGTAATGTCGTTTCGGATCCTTTCAATTTCAGCGGTTATGTCGCGCAGGTCGTGCTGGTGCAAAACTACACCGCCTTCGTTGTTGCTAATTTTCTCTTCAAGCTCAGCCAACTCTTCGTACTGGTAGCGCAGTACGTTCATTTCTACAATAAGGTAGGTTATTATTTCGTCCTGCTCCACGTGCTTCAGTACGGAGATCAGGTCGAGAAGGGCTTTTTTCTGTTCGAGCACAATTCGCATAAGGGGCTCGAGTATCAGGTCGCGATTGGCCTCGCTGAGCTGGTCTTGCGGGTAGTCTTTTATTACTTTGGTGGAAATGTGCAAGCCTTCAATAAAAGAACCCGACAGCACCAGGGCGGCCATTGTCAGGCGGTCGCTTTCTTCCAGCTTCGATTCGGCAATTACCATGGCGTCATTTATCAGGGCAGCCAGCGAATCGTTGTTACCAATGTTTTGCTCAAATCTTGCCAGGAGCTTCATGTCGAAAGCGGAAGCCACACCAATTTTATCGGCCAGCTTCTGGCAGGCTTCTATGTAGTCCATGGCTTCCTGCGCTTGGGCGTAGGAGGAAAAATAACCGATGTCGGTAGCATACACGCCGAGGTTCAATGCCGATTTGTCGTTAGAAGTGAGATATTGTTCCACTTTTGAAAGGTCGTTTACAAAATCGACACGGAAATCGGCTCCCGTGGCCTCGAGCATAAAAGGCACTTCGGAAGGCGACGGCAAATCGTGTATTACCTTGTCTATGCCACTTACGAGTTCTTTTTCGGCGGCATCAAATTCGGCAGCGGCGGCCTCCTGCCTGGCTTTTTCAGGATCGCTGCACGAAAACTGAAGCAGGCAAGCGGTAACAAATGAATAGATTGTAGATCTGGTCAGGTTAATCCTCATGGTTTCAAAAAATTATACTGTACGTTAAATTTCAATTTTAATATTTTTTGGCCTTTTTAAAAATGCCATAAGTGTCAATTGGTATTTAGCTGGCAGGCGTTGTATCCTTGCAAAAGTGAGTCACGGCTCCGGATATTTTCTAAAAATATGGGAATTGCATTTAATAACCTCAGAATCGGGAAAAAATACCGGCTTGTAAATCACCGCGAGGTGTTCGAGTTTGAGATCATGGAGGTTTTTGCCGGGGAAGAGTTTCGCCTTAAGGATATCCACACGCTGGAGGAATATTTCATGAGCGACCTTGTGAGATATGGCAGAGGGAAAGATTTTAGCATCCGGGAGCTGTAGCTCATTAACGGTTGGTCTTTTTACCGCGAATGAACGCAAATAGGCGCTAATG
>CBFGTI010000127.1:0-15640 GCA_965651695.1 uncultured Imperialibacter sp.
CCAGTGCCTCGCCAGCTGCTTTGCAGGTATATCCAGCCCGCATAGGGCCTGTCGAATAAAGCCGGGTTTCTCCAGCGGGGGTTGTATGCGGTGTAGAACAAATGAGCTAATTGGTATTTAAAACTCTCCCGGGCTGTGCTGTCTTTTCGGTAGAATCTTCTAAGAAATGCAGACGACGTATTGGATTTCGTTTTCAGTGTAGCAAATAGGCCCGAACTGTAGTAGCGGTCTATTCCGGCAATGAGAAAGGCGTCGTTATCGATGGTTAAGCTGGCTTCATTTTTAAAAGAAGACTGAGAGTAAAGAGGAGTTGTGATGGCAATTAGTAATACCCCCGGCAAAAAAATGAGGTCTGTAATTTTCATGACGTGCTAAGATAGGCATTCCCGATATTGGGAACGAAGGTGTAAGGAGGAAATATTGGCGGCCATGGGCAACAATCCCTTTCAGCCGCTTGCGCAATCCCCGCCGAGCCTGTTGTTTTGTGGTTAATATGAAATCCATCACACCGAGAATGAGGCAGTACATGGCCGAGCGGGACGCCAAAGACAATAAGCGCTCGCTGAGTATCCTTCAGCTACCCTACGATTTTACCTCCAACGATTACCTGGGACTTGCCCGCTCGCCCGAGCTTTCTCATCAAATAAAATCAAAGCTGCAAGAATTAGCGGCACCGTCACATGGGGCCACGGGTTCGAGGCTTCTTTCCGGAAACTCCGAATTTGGCATTAGTCTTGAAAAAGAATTGGCAGGGTTATTCAATGCAGAAGCGGCTTTGCTTTTTAATGCTGGCTATACAGCCAATCTGTGTTTGCTATCTTCTGTTGCGCAAAAAGGCGACACCATTCTCTACGATCAACTTTCGCATGTATGCCTGAAAGAAGGCGCCTGGCTAAGCAAGGCTCATACCCACGCGTTCCGCCACAATGACCTCGCGGATCTTGAGGATCGCCTGAAAAAAGCTGAGGGAAATGTATTTGTTGCGGTGGAAAGTGTCTATTCGATGGATGGTGACAAAGCCCCGCTTACCGAACTGTCGGTTTTGTGCAAAAAATATGGGGCCCGGCTAATAGTAGATGAAGCGCACGGAACCGGTGTTTTCGGGCTTGGGGGCAGCGGCTTGGTTTGCCAGCTAAAGCTTGAGGAAGCTTTTTTCGCCAGGGTGTATACTTTTGGTAAGGCGATGGGGGTACACGGTGCGGTGGTTGTGGGGGGAGCAGATTTGATCGACTACCTGGTTAACTTTGGCAGATCGTTTATTTATACAACTGCTATGCCGCTGCACAGCCTGGTGGCAATTGAGCAGGCATTCGATTTTTTGGGCAAACACCCCGACTTCCAAAATGAGCTGCTGCTAAAGATTCGACACTTTATCAATGCATTTGAGAAAGACTGTAACCAACACTGCAGGCTCAATAGCGAAACGGCCATACAGCCCATAATTGTGCCGGGCAATGACCGCGCAAAGGCTTTGGCCAAAAGTCTACAGGCTGAAGGGTTTGATGTCCGACCCATATTGGCACCAACAGTAAAGGAAGGAGAGGAACGAATCCGCATTTGCCTGCACACATATAATTCGGACGAAGAAATTGAAAAACTATGCCAGAGTTTAAGCCGGGTAAATTGAAGCGATATTTTGTTACGGCCATTGGTACAGACAGCGGCAAAACCGTGGCGAGTGCAATTTTATGCGAGGCACTGAACGCCGACTACTGGAAACCTGTGCAAGCCGGCACACCCACCGACACCGAAACCGTAAAGTCACTCGTGAACAATACCGCAACAAAATTCCACCAGGAAAGTTTTCTTTTAGCAATGCCGGCGTCGCCTCATGCAGCTGCCAGGGCTGAAGGGAGGGAGATAGCTATTGCGAACATTCGGCTGCCCGCCACCAACAATTGTCTTATAATAGAAGGTGCCGGCGGACTAATGGTGCCGCTAAATGATGATGATTATGTGGCTGACCTGATCAAAGAATTGGGAGCAGAGGTTATACTGGTGGCTAATCTTTACCTCGGTAGTATTAATCATACGCTACTTTCGTCGGAGTATATTAAAAGCAAAAACCTACCTGTAGCCGGGATAATTTTTAATGGTCCTTCGAATCCCGAAAGCGAGCGGATCATTAAAATGAAAACCGGCTGGCCCGTGTTGCTGCATATAAACCAGGAAAACCAGGTCAACCCGGGCGTTATCAGAAAATATGCGAACGAATTGAACCGGAGGTGGAAATGACAAAGTCACTTGAGCAGCTCGACAGCGAGCTTATCTGGCATCCTTTTACGCCGCTCGAAGGTGCGCAGCCGCCATTAGTAGTATCGGGCGCCAGTGGCATGTACCTCCATACAGCCGACGGAAGGTCGATACTGGATGCTATTTCTTCGTGGTGGGTAAATATCCACGGACATGCGCATCCCGAAATAGTTGCGGCCATAGCGAGGCAGGCGGCCACGTTAGAGCAGGTAATATTTGCCGGCTTTACACATGAACCTGCAATACGGCTTGCTGAAAAGCTGCTTTCGAAACTTCCCGCTCATTTTTCAAAAGTTTTTTATTCCGACGACGGCAGCACGGCTGTAGAGGTTGCGCTAAAGCTGGCTATTCAGTACTGGCACAACATTGGGCAGCCGAGGCAGAAAGTAATAGCGATAGAAGGCGCTTACCACGGCGATACGTTTGGTGCGATGTCGGTTGGCGACAGGGGCGGTTTTACCGCTCCATTTAGTAGCCACCTTTTTCATGTCGAATTCATTCCCTTCCCAACCACGGAAAACAGGGAGCAGGTGAATGATATTCTCCGGAAGCTGGTAACGGAAGGGGAGGTAGCCGCATTTATATTTGAACCACTCGTGCAGGGTGCAGGGGGTATGAGAATGTACCCGCCCGAGGTGTTGGATGATCTTGTCAGAATTGCAAAGGAGCATGAGGTTATTTGCATAGCTGACGAAGTAATGACTGGATTTGGCCGCACGGGCAGTATTTTCGCTACCGATCAACTGAACCATAAGCCAGACCTGATATGCCTTTCCAAAGCGATAACCGGCGGGTTTTTACCACTGGGGGTTACGGCAGTTGCCGATTTCATCGTAGAAGCTTTTTCCACTGCCGACCAGCAAAAGACTTTCTTCCACGGGCATTCGTTTACGGCAAATCCAATGGCATGTGCCGCTGCACTGGCAAGTTTTGAGCTCGTTACAAACAGCTCTTGCGCCAGCCAGCGACAAATGATAGCACAAAAGCACAAGCGGTTTTTGTCGGCCCATCGTCACCACCCAAACGTGAAGGACCTTCGTGCAACAGGCACCATTTTGGCCGTGGAGCTAAACACAGGAAATACTTCTTATTTCAATGATGTAAAGAAAAAGATAATGCCGTTTTTCCTTGAACGGAGCATTTTGATCAGACCGTTGGGGAATGTGATTTACGTACTGCCGCCCTATATCATTACGGAAGAAGAATTGGACAAAGTGTACGGTGCCATTGCGGAATTTTTGGATATTGCATCAATGTAGTTTGGTTAGGTCCTTTGCCCTGCTTGGGTGGCACACGGCTAGTGGCGCACGCTAGTGGCGCACGGAGGGCATGATTGGCCTGGTGCTAAACGGCATTACACAATGTATGTAAACAACTTCATTACTTTTTAACCCAAAACTGAACATGAATAAGCCGTTCCTTTTTTTTATCGCTTTTTTCCTCATCACGTCGCAGGCCCACAGCCAAGCAACGGGGTTTCTTAAAAACATGAGATCATACTGTGGAAACAGCTATGGAGGAAAGGCCATTTTTCCGGAAGGTGACAAGAATCCGTTTGCCGGCAAAGAGCTAAAGATCATTTTCGAAACTTGTAAAAAGAAGGAGGTTCGAATTCCGTTTCATGTTGGCGAAGACAAATCGCGGACTTGGGTGCTGACGACCGATAAGCAGGGCCTGCTTTTTAAGCACGATCACCGGCACGAAGATGGCACTCCCGACGAAGTAACAAACTATGGAGGCTATGCAGCTGCGGGCGGCACTGCCCTGCAGCAATCTTTTCCGGCCGATGAATTTACTGCCAAACTTCTGCCTGCCGCAGCTACCAACGAATGGACATTTGTGCTGGATGAAGAGAATGGAGTGCTCAGCTACATCTTAAAACGCGACGGCCAATTGCGCTTTCAGGCCGATTTTGATTTGAAGAACCCGTTGCCTTCCAAGGCAGGCAGTTAAGCCTGCTTGTGACGTAGTTGCCAAACGGAAATTTTCCTTACTAAATCATTCGCCGGCTTTTCAGCTCCAGGTATTTGCTCACCACATCCGCTGTCAGTTTTTGCGGCGTTGTGTAAAGCGAAAGTATGCCATGCTGATGCAGAAGGTGGAGAATGGAAAACTTCTCATTGATCATATTCTGGGCAATTGCCTGGTCGTAAACTTCGCGCAAGCTTCCCGGTTTCATTTCCAAAAGCTGATCGAGCTCAGTATTGCGAAAGATGATCAAAACCACCAAATGCTTTCGGTTTAATAGCTTAATGTACTTTAGCTGCCTCTCGAGTGAATATTTCGACTCGAAGTTTGTGAAAAGCAGCAGCAGGCTTCTGGTATTTAGCCTGGCCGTAAGCTGTGCATAAAGCAAGCCGAAGTGATGCTCGTTATATTCGGTTGTTTCGCTGTAGAGGCTTTCCATTATAACGTGCATCTGTTTTGGCCCCTTTTGTGCGGGAATCAGTGTTTCGGGTCGGTGCTGGAAGGTAACCAAGCCGGCCCGGTCGCCTTTTTTTAAAGCGATGTCGCTGATGGCGAGGGAGGCATTAATGCTATAATCGAGCAACGACATACCCTCAAACGGCATTTTCATTGGCCGGCTTTTGTCTATCACGCTGTATATCGCCTGCGATTTTTCGTCTATAAAGTGGTTAATCATCGGGCTGCCTCGCCGGGCGGTTGCCTGCCAGTTAATGTGTCGCGGATCGTCGCCTATTGTGTAGTCTTTGATGTGGTCAAATTCAAGGCTATGTCCAATCTTTCGCAGTTTTCGCTGTCCTTCAATGGTCTGTTGCTGCGAGAAGGCCATCATTTTGTATTTTCTCAACTGCAGGAACGAGGGGTAGACCTTTACTGCCTGGGGTTGCCTTTGTACAAATCTTCTGCTGATGAGGCCAAGGAGGGTGGTCACGTACAGGTTTATGTTGCCAAACAGGTACTCTCCCCGCTCCACAGGCTTGACAGTATATAATTTAGTGTTGGATGCGTTTTTTTTAAGATCGAATTTCAACCCGAAGTTTCGTATCTGCAGCTGCACAGGGAGCTCGTCCAGCACCATCACCCTGATGCTAAAGCGGTATGAGCTGCCGATTACCAGCGCAACTACGTTGTCGTCGCCGTTGGAGAACCGGTCTGCTGCCTCCCTTTTTGCCGAAAGCCTGCCGCCGGTGCCAAACAGCATAACCATTTCAGCCGTTAGCAGCGCAAGGAATACAAAAAAGCCTGCCTTAGCTAAAGGAAACAAAAGCGGAAAAAAATATGCTACGATAAAGCAGATAGACAGGCCAATGGCTGCGTAATAAAACCGGTCTGTTACAAACATCCTCATTCTTTCATTGTCTGGTGCTATCTTGGCACGGTCACCTGCTCAATTATCTGCTGGCACACATCTTTGGTAGAAAGCCCCTGCATTTCAGCCTCCGGATTTAGGATGATCCTGTGGTCAACCACGGGTTTGAACAGGTACTGAATGTCTTCGGGTGTCACAAAGTCACGCCCCTGCATGGCAGCGTAGGCTTTGGATGCACGCAGAAGATCGATTGAAGCCCTGGGCGAGGCACCCAAAAACAGCGAGGGATGCTGCCTTGTTTTGGCCACCAATTGGGCGGTGTATTCAATTAGCGAGTCCTTTGTCAGAATCTTACTCAGGTTTTCTCTAATGCTCAAAACTTCCTCTTTGGTGATCACGGGTTGAATAAAGTCAAGCTTTTTGAACCCGAAGTCCTGATTTACCAGATGTAAAATAGCATACTCCTCTTCCAGCGCCGGATAGTCGACATGTATTTTGAAGATAAATCGGTCGAGTTGCGCTTCGGGCAGCCGGTAGGTTCCTTCCTGCTCAATAGGGTTTTGCGTAGCAAGCACCATAAAGGGCGGATCAAGCTTATAGGAAACTCCATCATTAGTAATCTGCTTTTCTTCCATCACTTCAAACAACGAGGCTTGCGTTTTGGCCGGTGCCCTGTTGATTTCGTCTATCAACACAAGGTTCGAAAATATGGGGCCTTGCTTATACTCGAATGCGGCATTTTTTGGATTGAAAACCGAGGTGCCGAGAATATCGGCGGGCATCAGGTCGGGTGTAAACTGGATGCGTTTGAAGTCGGCGTTTACCATGCGGGCAGTAAGGCGGGCGGTCAACGTTTTTGCCACCCCAGGTACGCCCTCAATAAGGATGTGCCCTTCGGCAAAAAGTGCAGTGAGAATGAGATCAAGCATTTTTTCCTGCCCCACAAGCGCTTTGCCTGCTTCTTTTTTTATTAGTTCTATTTTTTCTCCAAGTAGTTTCAGGTCTATCCTGTTTTCAAAGTCACTCATAGTATTCTGTTTATTTTTTCTGCAAGGGCCAACAGATCGTTCCCACTTATTTGCTGTTGCTCCCGGGTTCGTTGAATAGACTCACACATATCGGCTACCTCGCTTACCGGCACTTCGCTCCTTACCGAAAGCAACTCATAAAATCGCTCCGAGTGCTGAAACGTTAAATGGTATTTTTCATGTACCCGATGTATGAAATGTCTTATCATTTTTTCAGCGAGGTTTTTATTGTCACGTTGCTGAAAGTACAAGTTTCCTAATGTTTTCACGTAGGCCACGGTTGTGTTTTCCGGCTTAGTTAATACCGGAATCTTTCTTTGTTTTCGGCGTGTTTCAAAAATGAACATGATCAACAGAAGAGCAACACTCAGGTAAACCGCCCATCGCAGCGCCGCTTGTGTTAGTACATACCTCAGAGGCGTTTGTGGTTCGGGCCTGCCCAATTGGTAGAAGTAGCTTAGGTGAATGGCATCGGGGGGCAGCAGCTTCAGAATTTCCTGCGAAAAAGTGTAGTTGTCGTTGTGCAACAGGCCCAGGTTACTGAAGATCAACGGCGAGCTGCACAGTATCAGCTGGCCTTCTTCGCTGCGTTGCCAGCGTATCGCAATAGCCCGTTGTGCTTCGTCCGTGGCCAGTACTTCCCACGCATTTGTTTTTTTTACTTCAAAATACGACGGAAGCATCGGCGCGGGATAGCCAGCACTTAGTGGCGTACGTTTGAGCGAAATTTTTTTGGCGGGGCTGTCGAAAATGGCTTCGTTAAAGACGTCAAATTCGAAACTCATTTCCAGTCCGAGTGAGTCGAGCCAGGGCTTGGGTAACTGATGTGCGGCTAGCAGCACATGCCGGCCGCTTGCAAGAATTTGGTGCAGTTGCTGAATATCAGTTTCAGTCAGGTTAGCTTCTTCGGCAAGTATGAGGATATTCTGGTGTTGGTTAGCAAGCTGCGGGAAAGTGAGGTGGCTCGTTTCAGAAAACGAAAAAATATCCTCCAGCCGCTCGTTCAGTACAAAGCCGCCAAAGGGGTTCTTATCGTGCTCGTGGAATGTGACCCGCCAGTCGAGGGGTTTTGGAGCAGTGTATTCAACCACAAGGTAGCCCACAAAAAGGGCGATGAAAATAAAGAGGAAAATCCGATCCTTCTTATTCATTTGGCTGCGTCTAGTTCGGCTGACAATTGTTTACAGCGCATAAGGTCGGCTTCGTCGGGGGTAAAATCGCCATACCAGGTGTACTCAAACACCTGTTTCAGTTTTACGAAAGATGCACGATACTCTGCTTTAATCTCTGAGGCGTAATCTGCACCTGTTTTCCACGAACGTAAAGCAATATGCTGTCGGTCGTGCAGGCTTGCCAGTGTTTTCTGATACAGGTACCTGATGGCTAGCTTCAAATCACCGCTTGCAATAGCATCTTGTATAAGTTGTTCATAATTGAGACGGCTTTGTTTTCCGGAGCCAAAGTACCCAGCAGCCTCAATGGAGGCGTCGGACCTGGAAAAGGCGGAGCCGTACTGCATCCTTATGAAGAGAACAACTGCACCCACAATCACAAGTATCAAAAACAAGTTGAAGAGCAGGTTGCCAATCTGGTCGCCGTGCGGGTTGTCGAATACCTGGCCTAAAATGCCATAAAACCATAGCCACAGTTGGTCCCACAGCGAAAGCCCCTCCGGCGTAATGTGGAGGTAGTCGAAAGCAGGGTCCGATTTGTAGCCCTGCATTTTTGCCGCATCGAACAGGCGGTTGTTGGCCTGCACACTGCTCATTAGACCAGCGAAAAAAACAGCGACTGCACAAAAAGCCGGCTTCAGCTTATTTAACATTCTCAAAGTCCTGGATTTTGTCAATCAGCCCGTAGGCATTGGCTCGTTCGGCCAGGTTGAAATACTGGAAAGATATGGCCACAATAATAATTGCATAAGAGAGGTAGCTGCCGATCATCATAATCACCATTGAAGCTGCCATATACCAGCTCGAAAACATGTTGGCAAACGAAGAGGGGTCGGGTTGGTCCATTGAGCTGGCGAGGGAGAAAATTTCGAACATATACACCCCGTAAAAAGGCACTGAGAAGATCATAGCAGCTACATAAGCGATGATCCCGGAAACAAAAATAAGCCCGAAGGTGCTCCACCATTTCTCTTTTATGAGCCTAAACGAACGCTTGTACGCTTCAATAGGGCCAACTTTTTCGAAAAACAGAATGGGTAGCGCCAGCGATAAAACCACAGCAAAATAGATAGCAGGAAGTATAAAAAAGAATGTGCTGATGATAACGGTAATCGCTATGAGGATGAGCAAAACAAAAGCAGCACCAAAGCGGGCAATGGCGTTCCGGAATACGTCGGTTACGCCGAAGTCAGTTTGCTCTTTGTTTCGGTACAGGTCCATATAAGAGTAGCAGGTAAGTGAAAGCATAACTCCTAAAAATATGGACACCGCGATCATTAAGAAGTAGTTAACTCCAAACACTGACATAATGGCGTCGGGGTCTTGAGGCTGGTTCATTGAAATGTTAAAGATCCGCGACATAAGGTCTTTCATTGCCAGTCCCATAAGCAGGGACGCCGGCCCGGCAATGAGAAGCAGGCTGAGAAAAAATTTCCCGAAATTGATCCTGATAAACTCGATTGTTGCGTTGAGCTTCTGCCCGAAGTCACGCATTTTGTAGAATTCAATTTTCCGGTTGGTCATAGGTTTTGATTTTGAAAGGTAATATGAAAAAGTAAACTACAATCAGCAATAGCGACAGGCCAATAAGCACCAGTTTCATCCACAGGGGCCACTCGGTATGGCGGGTGATAAACGACTCAATGAAACCTGCGCAAATAAAAAAAGGTACAAGCCCCACCACCAGTTTCAGGCCTCTTTTGGCGCCTTTTCTGAAAGCATACAGGCGAGGGTAGGTGCCAGGAAACATAAAACTGCTACCGACTACAAGGCCGGCAGCTCCAGCCACCACAATCGACCAAATTTCGATCGTTCCATGCAGCCAGATGGTAAGTATGGTGGAGTCGAACAGCCCTTCTTTGAAGAACAGGTAGTGGAAGGCGCCGAGCATTACACCGTTTTGAAAAAGAACATAACCTGTACCCACACTAAACAGCAGCCCCATGACGAAAGCCAGAAACGAAACGCGGATGTTATTGCTGGTAATACCAAGAAACATAATGCCACTGTCGGCCGATTTATATACACCCATTGGATCGCCGTCCTTTATATTTTGCAGTGTCATGTCTACGTAGCCATCGCTCAAAATCAGCCTTACAAAAGTTTCGTCGTAAGCCGACGAAAGCGCGCCAATAAAAGCGCCTAATGCCATAATAAGGAATGAAATAATAAGAAATTTGTAAGATCGGCGCATTTCAAGAGGCACTTCAACTGCCCAAAAGTGCCTGAAACGATTCTTGCTTTCTTTTTTGTTTTTGTAAACAATGCCGTGGATCTTCAACGCCAACCGGTTGAGATATGTGTGCAGCTTTGTGCCCGGATAGTTGGCTTTAGCAAATGCAAGGTCTTCGGTAAGGTGCAGATAAATGAGAGACAGTTCATCTGAGGAAACAGTATTAGGATTGGCCAGTCTGCTTTCAAACTCACCCCATTTAGCTTGATTATTTTTCACAAATACTGACTGCTTCATTATCTTCCACACAAAATTGTCTGAACATAATCACTTGAAGGCAAATGCCCAAATTTGTTACCAGCCAACATATAGAAATTGATCTCACCCTTGCCAGCCTTGGCGAGCGTATAGTCGCTTTTATTATTGATGCATTCGTTGTTTTCACCTTTCTGGTCATGAGCATTTGGATGCTGGCCATAACCTTTGGCGAAAACCCCCTGCTGGGTTTCATTCCTATGCTGCTGGCCATGTTTTACACACTCATACTTGAAGTTTTTTTTGAGGGACAAACATTGGGGAAGCGGGCAATGAATTTGCGGGTGGTTAAAGAAGATGGTACCCCGGCAGGCATTGGGAGCTACTTGCTGAGGTGGCTTTTGCGCATTATCGATATTTACATAGGAAGTGGGGGAGTGGCCGTTATTTCGATTATAAGTACAGCCAAAGGGCAGCGGCTCGGCGATCTTGCAGCCGGCACTATAGTGATAAAGGTGCAAAATGAAATAAGGAGTGAAGGTCTCGTCAGTCACTTCAACGAAAACCACCGGGTAGTATTTCCTTCCGCTCGCCTGCTCAACGACAGGCAAATTGAATTGATCCGGAATGCACTGGATATGCGGAAAGACGGGTTGAACGACAATGCAGCCCGGCTGGTTGCCGAAAAAACGAAGACGTTGCTATCGGTGGAGACTGATATGCCGGATGTTAAGTTTCTGCACACAGTAATCGCCGACTACGAGTTTATGATGAACCAGGAATGAGCCTGCCGGGCTTTTCGCTTAACTGGGTCCTGTTAATGTGGAGGAGCCAGTAGACAAGCGAGAAAGGCATATGTAGCCCCCAGATGCCAAACGCCCAAAAAAACTTTAACTGCAGCGTTAACGAGGAATTTTTGATCACGTGGACAATGTAGAAGACTAAGCTCGTTCCGTTGGTGAACATGAGAACGAGAAGGAGATTAACTTTTTCGTTCTCTGGCAGTAGGCCGCCGTAACTTTTGAAAAACAAAAGAAATGTTGTTGCCGAGGTAATGATGAGCAGAGTCAAATAAGAAAATGATCTAAGGCTTGCTATCAAAGTTGTTAAAATTAACTCCTCATTTTTCGGGCATTTGTTCCATGCGCTGGAACACCAGGTGCTCCGTTCCTGCTTTCAGGGTTAATATGTCATCTTTTACGTTGAATTCCAATTCATTTTCCGAAATGATATTCAACAGTTGTTGTTCGGCTGCAATAGCCGGGCAGGCCATTTTGGTGGCGATTATCGGGCTGAAAATCACCGAACCGTTTCGCAGCTCAACGGCCCCGCTCAACCGGTTGCAGCCCCCGGAGCCTACCAACTTGTTTTCGCCTACCCGAAACTCCAAAAACGGCACGCTTTCTTCAAAGAGCGTAGTAGCCTTCTGGTTGTTTACCGAGACCAGTTGCCAGGCGCCGTTCAGCGGGCTGCTGTTCAAATACCTGCCGCAGCCGTTGTATTCCACCGCCTCTGTGAGCTCGTTGGTTTTGGCCGAAACGGAGACGGTGTATTCAAACCCTTCGCCCGACATGACATCCGCACAGGGCCGCTCAGAAATGGTAATGCCGAGCGAGCCGTTTTCTGTCTCGGCGGTAAATGACGTGGCAGTTATGTTGTCTCTTAGCAAGCCCTCAGGCACCGGTGTTACCACTGTGTCGGGCTCGTTGAGGGAAGTGAAAATCATAGATTTCTCAAAATCGATCTCCAGCGACCACGATGGTTCGTTGCCCATTGCCACAAAGTCGACACCCCGCTGCTCTTTTTGAAGCCATATGTCAGCAACTTCTGCAGTGTCCGGTTGTTGTTCTGCCTCACGTGCGTCATTTCCTGTTTTCTGTTTTGTTTGAGCCTGGCAGGCTGTAAAAAGAAGGATGTACATGGGCAGCAGCAGTGTCTTCATAGGTTTACTCATTTTCGAACGATAAGGTAATAACGATCAATGTCGTTTAGTTAGGCCGATTGTCCCTCTTCGGAGAGGGCAGGGAGAGGACGATATACCACTAACAAAACGACATTGTAATAACGATTGAAATCGGGGAATCAGTTTCGGTAAAAGTGTAGTTTATGAATGAGAAAGAAACAAGTAATGAAGTGTTGGTTCCGGAGCTGCGTGAGTACCAAAAAAACATCTTAACCGGCCTCGGATGGCAAGATCAAAGTCGGGTATTACTATAAAAAAAGGGACCGAGGTCCCTTTTTAGTGTATATGTCAGATGGTTCGTTCAATATCAAAACCTTCCAGGTAGTCGGCTACACGGCGTACAAACATGCCGCCCAGCGCCCCATCTACTACGCGGTGGTCGTAGCTATGGCTGAGGAACATCATGTGCCTGATACCGATAAAGTCTCCTTCGGCAGTTTCTATCACAGCGGGTTTTTTACGTACCGCGCCCACGGCCATTATTGCCACTTGTGGCTGCATAATGATAGGCGTGCCCATCACATTGC
Source organism: uncultured Imperialibacter sp. (assembly GCA_965651695.1). Lineage (GTDB taxonomy): Bacteria > Bacteroidota > Bacteroidia > Cytophagales > Cyclobacteriaceae > Imperialibacter. The sequence continues at coordinate 12,646 of CBFGTI010000127.1, forward strand.
CAAATGAGCCGACGTTGGAAATGGTGTAAGTGCCGCCCGAAAGTTCATCAGCCTTCAGTTTGTTTTCGCGCGCCCTTTCTGCCAGGTCGTTCACAGCATGCGTCAGGCCGAGCAAGCTAAGCTGATCAGCGTTTTTAATTACCGGTACTATCAAATTACCGCTGGGCAATGCCACGGCCATTCCTATGTTTACCGCCCTCCGTTTGATAATCCTATCGCCATCTACTGATATGTTGATCATCGGGAAGTCTTTGATCGCTTTCACGATCGCTTCTATAAAAATAGGTGTAAACGTAAGGGCTGCTTTTTCCCTATCCATAAAGCTCCGCTTCCACTTGTTGCGCCAGTTTACAATGTTGGTTACATCGGCTTCAACAAAAGACGTTACGTGCGGGCTGGTTTGTTTGCTGGCCAGCATGCGTTCGGCAATCATTTTGCGCATGCGGTCCATTTCTATTATTTCATCCTCGCCGCTGTAGGTTACCTTCACAGGGCTGGCAACAGGCTTAGTTGCTGCGGCCGGTTGGGGTACGTTTCCGGCTTTTCGTTCCTTCACATAAGCCAGGATATCGTTTTTAGTTACCCGGTTTTCTTTGCCCGTTCCAGCTACACGGTCCAGCTCTTCTCTTGAAATATTTTCTTCACGAGCGATGCTCATTACCAATGGAGAATAAAAGCGGTCGGAGGAAGATTTTTCCCGGGCAGACTGGGGAGCGGCAACTGAGGGAGCAGCATGTTTGGCAACTGCCTCGTCTACAGTGGCGCTTACAGCAGAAACAGCTTCTTCGTGCAATTGGGGTGCGGCGGACTGGCCGTTTTCGCCATTGGTTTCAATAAGTGCAATGGCCACGCCTATCTGAACAACTTCCCCTTCCTTGGCAAGTATTTCTTTGAGAACACCTGCGTGAGTGGCAGGTACCTCGGTGTCAACTTTATCAGTGGCTACTTCAAGCACCGATTCGTCCTGGTCTATTGTGTCGCCGGGTTTTTTAAGCCAGGAAAGTATTGTGCCTTCCATTATACTTTCGCCCATTTTGGGCATCACCATTTCAACTACTGCCATGTCGTTGTAATTTTTTGTGTCTTAGAGGGTTAGTAAGTTGTTTATTTTGTTATTTCTGTTTTTTCGAAATAAAATTTCAAGCAAACAGAAAAAGGAATTTTAATATGAAATAATCATTTGGGTAATAGCCATTCAATCAAAGCTCTAAGTTAATATTTTAACGCCAAAAATGAGAAATAAATGTGGAATTGTAGTGGTAAGTCAATAGTCCATAGAAGATGGTCCATTATACCTGTTGAGCGTCTGAAACAGAAGCGGGCAGTTACCTGCAGCCCCAAACCTGCAGCTTCCAACCACTAGCCCCCCAGCCCTGAACTTCTTCAATACCCCTTAAGCGATGTTCGCAACAAATTGAGGGTATGAATAGCGCTGGCATGGATGTTTATCTGCCTGTCTGTGGTTAGCTGGAGTTTCCTCGTTACAGTTTTTTCCCCATCAGCATAGGCTATCCATACAAGCCCTACCGGTTTTTCGGGTGTACCGCCGTCCGGTCCGGCAATTCCCGATGTTGCCAGACCAATGTCGGTTTTCAGCTTGCGCCGCACGCCTTCGGCCATTTCCTTTACTGTTTCTTCGCTTACCGCGCCAAAGGCTTCCAGGGTTTCTGCCCTTACGCCCAGCTCTTGTTGTTTGATGCGATTGTGGTATGCCACTACACTGCCCATGTAGTAGGAGGAACTGCCCGGCACACTGGTAATTTTATGCGCAAGGTAGCCCCCAGTGCAGCTTTCGGCCGTCGAAATGGTGAGCCCCCGCTCCAGCAGTAATTTGCCCACGGCCGATTCTATTTCTTCGCTGTCAAATCCAAAAACGAACTTTTCGATCTCAGGTAACACCCGCTCTATGTGACCATTCACTTCTTGCTGGATGGTTTCAACATCGGGACCCGCACCGGTAAGCCTCAACTTTACCTGCCCCGGACTGGGCAAATAAGCCAGTTTGATGTGGGAAGGGAGGCTTGTTTCCCACCATTCGATCTTATCCGACAGCCACGACTCGCCTATGCCAATAGTGCGGATCATTTTATGGTAGATTACCGGCAGCGTATACTTCTCACGAAGCCTGGGAATTACCTGCTCGGTCATCAAAACCTTCATTTCATAAGGCACGCCTGGTAATGACACAAACGTAGTATTCCCTTTGTCGAACCACATGCCAGGGGCCGTTCCCATGCGGTTTGTAAGCTTGGTGCAGCCATCAGGTAGCCATGCTTGCAGCCTATTGGTGTCGGTCATCTGAAAACCTCTTTTTTCAAATAGCAGGGTTATTTCCCGTAGCGCTTCTTCGTGGAGCTTCAGCTCCATGCCAAAGTACCTGGCCAGCAGTGGCTTGGTTAGGTCATCTTTCGTGGGGCCGAGGCCCCCGGTTATAATTACGATGTCGGCCCGCTTTTCAGCTTCTTCAAACGCCCGCATCATTTCATTCTCCACATCACCTACTGTGGTTTTCCTGATTACCCGAATGCCCCTTTCCGAAAGTTTTTCGCATATAAAAGTAGAGTTGGTGTCATTTATCTGGCCATAGAGTATTTCATCACCAATGGTGAGAATTTCAGCGTTTATGTGCATTTTTCTAGAAGGGTAGAAGGTCTTTTTTGCTCGCTAGCGCACTATAAGGCTCTTCATTTTGCTAAGCCCGGCTAACTGGCTTCAAATTTGTCAAAAGCAACCTTAGCTATAAAGCAATGAAACAGTTTTATTTACCAAAAGTTTTTCGAATGTTCAACAGATACACGTTTTCAATACTCCTTACCTTCGGGTTACTTATTGGGTCGGCTTGCTCGGTGCAGCAAGTGCAAAAAACCATCGACGACTACCTGGGAGACGCCAAACCCACCACACAGGAAGTTGTTGCAGGACTAAAAGAAGCGCTTGAAAAGGGAATTGTGGCTGGAGCCAATCAGGCATCGGCCACCGATGGCTACTTTAAAAA
>CBFGTI010000128.1:0-15534 GCA_965651695.1 uncultured Imperialibacter sp.
GTTTCGGGCAGGTCCAGCTCCACTTCGCGGGCTGCTGCCCAATCTCCCGCCAGTGCTGCCGCTACCGACCGTACCTGCTCATAGCCTGTGGCCATCAGAAAGGTAGGAGCCCGGCCGTAGCTTTTGGAGCCGACAATATAGAAGTCTTTATCGGGTTGCCGCAGGTCCAGCTCGCCATGGGGGCGCACTGTGCCGCAGCTATGGATGTTGGGGTCGATCAGCTCGGCTATTTCCGCAACACTCTCAAGCGCGGGGTCTATGTTCAGCCTTATTTCGCGCAAAAAGGAAAAATCCGGCCTTGCACCCGTGTTGCTCACTATTTCATCAATGCCGGCCAGCATTCGCTGCTCGTCGTGCTGGTAGCCTACCAGCGCCAGCGACTCCCCCTGCTTTACCAGCTGCTGAATCTGAAACGGCGTATACACGTTTACCCGGTCGTCGTTCACCAGCTGTTCTATCTTAATGCCCAAGGCACCCCTGGCTGGCAGGGCGTCGGCCTCCTGTCCTCCGTAAACCTCCTTCACGTGCTTTTTGCGCAGCACCCAATGGATGGTGGTGGCCGGAAACTCTTCCTTCAACTTGTCGAGTTCCAGTATGGTGTTAATGGCCGAGTGCCCCGCTCCCACCACCAGCACGTTTTTGTTCATGTAGCGGTGGCGGTATTTGGTCAGCACATCGGGTATACCATAAAAAATGCGGTCACTATTTTCGAGTTCGCCCACGGCATACACACCGCCCGAACCGATGGGGTTTGGCGAGTTCCAGGTGCCCGAGGCGTCTATTACCGCCCGCACCTCGTATTGTTTCACCTGCTGGTTGCCGTGCAATACCTGCAATACATACGGAAGCGACTCCCTGCCCTTCGACTTTAGCTTATCAACATTCTTGCGGCCTACCGCCACTACACGGCTTTCCACATGCAGGTGCGGCCTGATGGCAGGCAGATCAGAAAACGGCCTGAAATAGAGGTCGTAGAGTTCCCGTCCGGTGGGCAGCGCATCCTCGTCGGGCCCAACCCAGCCTTCCACCTCCAGCAGCTTACGGGCCGCTTTGTCGATATTGTAGCGCCAGGGTGAAAAAACACGCACATGCTGCCAGCTAAGGATGTTGGCTCCAACCTGTTTTCCTGCTTCAAAAAGTAAGAAAGGTATATTTCGCTCGGCCAGGTGGGCGGCGGCGGCCAGGCCCACCGGTCCTCCGCCAATTACAGCCACCGGTAGTCGATTCAAGTTCTCCATGTCTATTTTTTCCCTGAAGACGGGGGGCAGAAAAAATGATGCAGATTTTTATAAAAATATTCCGCTGTCCGGGAGTAGCGGCCCTCACTTGTCACTTTCAAACTTCTATTGTCCGGTAAAAATTGGCGAACGAGAAGTATACAGTGGTATATGTTTTTTTTTTAATAGTGAGGTCGGCGAGGCGCTGGACAGGGCTCGGTTCCAGGCCGCCGGCTGGGGGCGGCCCTTGAAGCATTGGATCTCATGTTTCAAGCGTCTCGCTTGGACCAGTTCTCCTGAAGCGTCTCGCTTCCCTCTTGTTAAAGCCGAAAAATAATGAAAGCCTTTTCAAACCTAAAACTCCTCTAAAGCCAACCAGCCAATCCGCATCAGCCCCTCAAGCCCCATACTTCTTAATCATGGCAATTTGCCCGGCATGCCATGCGGTGTGGGTGGTAATGCGGGCAATTGCCTCAGCCCTGGTAATAGTGCCAAACGGGGCAGCGGTTACCAATTGGCCCCAATCGCCAGCCGGTTGACTGCCAATGGCCCGTTCCAATGCAGCGGCCGATTCTTCCAACATAGCCAGTAGCTCCGGCAAGTTTGTAAAATGCCCTTTGTCATGCACGTCTTGTCCAACTGTGTGGACCTTCACCTGCACCGGCGCACCAAATACGTTTTTCGCAAACATTAGCTCCACTTCGGCTATGTGGCGCAACAGCCAACCGATTGAATTACTGTTGGGGTGCAATTTTTTTGTAAGGTCCCCTGCTTCAATCCCCGGCAGTTGGTTGGTGATGCGGGTGCGGCCCATCTTCCACATGGCGATCATCTGTTGCGTATCCATAGGTTTTTATTTTACCAAAAATAAGCAGCTCGGCGGGCAATTTTTATAATCTGGCAAGGTTTCGCTACTGATCTTAATCACACACGTTTTTTGCTGTTGCCAATAATGGGCAAGATTCTTTACAACATAGATTAAACCGGTTAATATTGCCGACCAGAATCTATGTGAACGATATGAAACAACTTTTTATCCTCAGTACTTGTTTGCTTCTGCTTTGCGCCTGTGGCAAAACAATTATTGATGCACCGGCTATCATCAACGAATCGCCTGCTTCTGTAATCGAAATGCTGGGAGAGCCGGATTCCATCTACGACAAACAGATATTGGGAGGCAAGGCGCTGGCGCATTATTTTTTGAGATACAATGTGGAAGTGCAGTATTTGAATGAGCAGGCGGTTTACATTATTGTGGGCGGACCGCATGGCCTCCCCTTCTCCGAAAAAGCCCTGAAGGCATTTAAAGTAAAAGCCGCCGGGGAGCCCGAGCAGTTCCAGAAAAACAAATTGATACGGTGGCTAACAATGGAGCCTCCTGTTGAGGCAGTGAGCTTTTTCAATCCTCAGCTCGATAGCTTGGGCGAGGTGAAAAATTTTACGGTGATGATTAAGGGGAAGGTTAAAGGACGGGAATGAAAGTGCAATTGGACGTTCGAGCCAGAGAAGGTCATACCGCTTCTGAAAGCCAAACGGACGCTTGAAACATGGGGGAAATAGCTCCAAGATTCCATTGTATTGCTCTTGCACTTTAGTTTAAACATTGCCAGACAAGGCTTCATAGTTCAAGCGTCCGCTTGGACTCAACTTCCTGAAGCGTCTCGCTTCCTTTTTGCAGAACCGAGATCGGACAGCATCTCGTAATGTAAACTACTGTTGCGTATTGAATACCCAGCGAGACACTGGACAGGAAAGGTTCCAAGCGAGACGCTTGAAACATGGGGGGCCGCCGGGGAGCCCGAGCAGTTCCAGGAAAACAAATTGATACGGTGGCTAACAATGGAGCCTCCTGTTGAGGCAGTGAGCTTTTTCAATCCGCAGCTCGACAGCTTGGGCGAGGTGAAAAATTTTACGGTGATGATTAAGGGGAAGGTTAGCAAAAGAGAATAAGAGTACCAGCGGGCACTAATCCTGAAAAAATGATTTTGTTTCGGAAGGTCGAGCGGGACGCTTGAACCATTAAGAGTGCCATTACATTACGTGGCATCGAAAGACTTAATTACCAGACCATATCAATCCTTAGAATATAAGTCAACCAGCCAATACTGACAAATATCAACAGTCAGTAAAATTGAGAATTGTTGCTTAGTTCGAAACTTCATCGTAATATTGCAATGTATTTGTCAAAACCATGGGCGTAACCAAAACAGACCTGTTTACTGCTGAGCAAAACGACCTCGCGCAAATAGCCAAGGCGTTCGCTCATCCTGCCCGCATTGCCATTATCGACTACCTGTTAAAAGCCAGGGCCTGCATCAACGGCGACCTGGTGGAAGAGCTGGGACTTGCGCAAGCCACCATTAGCCAGCACCTGCGGGAGCTAAAAGACACCGGCATTATCAAAGGCACAATAGAAGGCGTTTCGGTAAGCTACTGCATCGACCCCGTGCGTTGGGCAGAAATTCAGGGTCTTCTCAAAAACATGTTCGACCAATACGAGGCACCTCCCCGTTCGGAGTGCTGCTAAAAAAATTATAATGCCGTTTAGTTAGATGTTTATAATCCTCTCCCATGCCCTCTCCTAAGAGGGACAATTGGCCTAACTAAACGGCGCATTATCGTAATATTGCAATTAAACATTAAGAATATGGCCGCATCAGAAGAACTTAAACAAATCGTCCGTGAGAAGTACGGCAAGATTGCGGAGCAGGACAAGGCCCTCAATCAATCATCATGCTGCGGTGCAGGCGGTGCGTCGGCGGAGGTTTACAACATCATGACCGACGACTACACCGGGCTAAAAGGCTACCAGCAGGAGGCTGACCTCGGTCTGGGATGCGGCCTTCCTACACAGTTTGCGCAGATCCAAAAAGGAGATACAGTGATAGACCTCGGCTCAGGTGCCGGCAACGACTGCTTTGTGGCCCGCTACGAAACCGGCGAAACCGGAAAAGTGATAGGCATCGACTTTACCGAGGCGATGATACGGAAAGCGCGAGCCAACGCGGAAAAGCTTGGCTTCAACAACGTGGAATTCAGGCAGGGCGACATAGAAGAGATGCCCGTGTCGGACAACACAGCCGACGTAGTAGTAAGCAACTGCGTGCTCAACCTGGTGCCCGACAAGCAGAAGGTGATCAGTGAAATTTACAGGGTGCTGAAGCCCGGCGGGCATTTCAGCATTTCCGACATCGTGCTGGTGGGTGAGCTTCCCGAGGCCCTGCGGCAAGACGCGGAAATGTATGCCGGCTGTGTATCGGGCGCCATTCAAAAAGAAGAGTACCTCGGCTACATCGCCAAACAGGGTTTTGAGAACCTCGCTGTTCAAAAAGAAAAAGCCATCGTCATTCCCGACGATATCCTTGGCAAATACCTTTCAACAGCCGAAATGGATTCCTTCAAAAATGGAAATACTGGCATTTTCAGCATCACTGTTTTTGCACAGAAGCCCGGAAAGAAAACTGAAAAGATTAAAGTCTCAATGAAGGAGCTGCAGGCTAATGCTTGCGCACCTGGTTCAGGTTGTTGTTAAAACTTTGAAAAAACCAATGAAAACCACCAAAATCCATCTACTACCCCAACTACAGCAAACCGTTGCGCAACTGCCCATCGACAGCATTTCTGCCGAAAGAAAAGCGGTGCTGCAGACTTTGATCGACTACGTTCAAAAGAAAAAAGAAAAAGGCGAGGCTATCAGCCTCAACTTCATTTGCACCCACAACTCCCGCAGAAGCCAGTTCTCCCAAATATGGGCGCAAACCGCAGCCGATTACTACGGCATCGACATCAACTCGTATTCGGGCGGCGTAGAGGTAACTGCCTTTAACGAAAGAGCAGTGGCATCCATAGAAAGGGCCGGGTTCAAAGTAACCCGCAAGGGAGACGGCAACCCGAAGTACTTCATTTTCAATTCCGACGACGGCGAGCCCATCACCGCTTTTTCCAAGGTATACGACGACCCGGCCAATGCTGCATCGGGCTTTGCCGCCGTTATGACCTGCTCCCATGCCGACGAAAACTGCCCGTTTATCGCCGGTGCAGAAGCCCGCATCCCCGTGCGCTACGAAGACCCCAAGGCCTTCGACGGCACCCCTGAAGAAGCTGCCAGGTACGACGAACGCTCCATGCAGATCGGTGCCGAAATGTTTTACGTATTCTCCAAAATAAACTAGCCGTGGCTACCTCCACCAAAAAGCTCAGCTTTCTCGACAACTATCTCACCCTTTGGATTTTCCTGGCTATGGCGGTAGGGGTGGCCATTGGCAACTTCTTCCCCTCAAGCTCCGGCTTTATCAATTCCTTCAGCTCAGGGTCAACCAATATCCCCATTGCTGCCGGTCTCATCCTTATGATGTATCCGCCACTGGCCAAGGTGAACTATAAGCTGCTGCCAAAGGTGTTTCGCAACGTCAGGATCCTTTCTATTTCGCTGGTGCTCAACTGGATCGTGGGTCCCGTGCTGATGTTTGTGCTGGCCATTACTTTTTTGCGCGACTACCCGGAGTACATGGTGGGGCTAATTTTGATCGGCCTGGCGCGCTGCATCGCCATGGTACTGGTGTGGAACGACCTGGCCGAAGGCAGCGCCGAATATGGTGCCGGCCTGGTAGCGCTCAACAGCATTTTCCAGGTGTTTGCCTACAGCTTCTATGCGTGGATCTTCATTACCGTGCTTCCACCCTACTTGGGGTTTGAAGGCGCCATTGTAAACATATCCATCGCCACCATTGCCGAAAGTGTAGCTATTTACCTGGGAATTCCCTTTCTGGCAGGCTTGCTCAGCCGCATTGTACTGGTAAAACTCAAAGGCGAACAATGGTACAAGGAGCAGTACATTCCAACCATTTCTCCCATCACACTTGTGGCACTGCTGTTTACCATCGTGGTTATGTTTAGCCTCAAGGGCGAAATGATTGTGCAAATACCGATGGATGTGGTGCGTATTGCCGTGCCTCTTCTGGTGTATTTCGCATTGATGTTCATCATCGGCTTTTTCGTGAGCAAAGCCATGGGAGCGGAATATGATAAAAATGCCGCCATCTCGTTTACCGCTGCAGGCAACAACTTCGAGCTGGCCATTGCCGTAGCCATAGCCGTTTTCGGACTCAACAGCGGGCAGGCTTTTGCAGGCGTGGTGGGACCTTTGGTGGAAGTACCAGCCTTAATCCTGCTGGTAAGAGTAGCTTTTTGGTTGAAGGGGAGGTACTACCAAACACAAGCGAGTACTGTTTAAGCGAGGTATCTGCCGCAACGCTGAGAAAATACCTGCCGCCCCCGGCCGGTCTCTGACCGACCGAAATGCCCCCTCCGGACGGCTTCGGCTCCGCCAGCTGGCGGACCAGGGGCAAAACGAAGCCGCCCGGATGGGATTTCAAAGAAAATTGAGATTTATATTTTTAAATGCGATTGCCCTGGAATTTTTGGTTAATATGGCGATAAGGTGACGCTGAAGGACGGTGGTTAGGCAGACTCCGGGGAAGGCGGTAGAGTTCAAACGAAAATCGGGTAGCTACAATCCTCAGCATTTCCAACCGGGTCCTGGCGGTAGACACTGAGGGAGGATACTGTTTAACCACGGCAACGCTGAGAACGTCTTTTCTTCAAGCCACGTTGGTTTGGTTGTTCATCATCTGGATGTTAAAGTTCACTTTCGCTCCGAGAGCGTTGAATACCTTCAAAACCGTTTCAAGCGTAATGTTACCCGTGTTGTTTTCAAGACGGGATATCTGTGCCTTTTTCACACCAATTAGCTTGCCTAGTTCTTCCTGGGTCAAATTTCGATGTTTCCTTGCCTGCTGAATCATATCTCCGACAAGCTCCAGTTTTAGCTCAAACTCATACTGCTCACGTTCAGGTGTTCCTCTTTTGCCAATTAGTTCATCTTTTGCTTCATCAAGTGTGTACGTTTTCATGACTGCCTGTCTTTAAAATATTGTTGTCTTATCCGTTCCGCTTTGTCTATTTCCTTTTGGTCTACTTTACTGGTTTTCTTTATTGTGCCATGAGTAGCTAAAACCAAGGTGTTCCCTTTGTCCGTTTTGTCCCAGAATGCCAATAAGCGGTACTGTAATCCCGAATACAATGTTCTGAACTCCCAGATTTCGCCTTGCAGTTTCTTAAACAGTTTAGGGTCAGTTTTCTGACTTGCCCGTTCAATGTTCTGCAAGATTTTGTTCTTTGGTTTCACTTGCTGTTTCCGAAGGAATTCCATAGCCTCTTCGAGCAAAACCGCGTCAAATCGCTTCAACATTCAGCTTATAAGTTCTAACCGATGCAAGATTATAAAAGTTTCGTTAAATGTAAACCAACTGAGGGAAGTTTTGGTTTATGGGGCGATAAGGAGACGCCGAGGGAGTGGAGTGGCTTCCAACCGGGTTAGAAAACCCGTCCACCGGCAGTGCAATCCCAAATTGAAACTCCATAGTAGCAGCGGCACCGACACTGCCCGAATTTCCTTAGCTGCCAGGGAGACACCACCATTCCCCCGGTCGTGTCTCTGACCGACCGGAACCATGCCTGAAAACCACCGTCCCTTAACATTCCCTTCCCACTGAAGCCGATTCTTTACGCCCCTTTTACGTTTCCGTAACACCCGGTTTACATTCATGCCTTTCCTTTGGTTCTTCAATAATAGCGCCTATCCAGGAGCCATTTCTTTCAAAAATCTCTCTTACCATCATATGCTCTCCTCGCCGTGCTCTTGTGTGCCTGCGGCGAAAAACGGCAGGAATACTCCGGTAATGCCGACACACTCAAAATCGACGGCTCCAGCACCGTGTACCCCATCACGCATGCCATCAGCGAGCTGTACCGCAAGCAGTCGGCCGGCACCATCATCTACCAAAATGTGTCGGGCAGCGGCGGCGGATTCGAAAAGTTCAGCCGAAACGAAATCGCCATCTGCAATGCTTCCCGGCCAATGAATGCCGCGGAAAAAGAAAGCTGCAACAAAAACGACGTCCGGTTTATCCCGTTCGAAATCGCCTACGACGGTATTGCGCTGGTGGTAAACAGCGGCAACTCCTGGCTCGACTACCTCACCACCAGCGAACTGCGCCGGATATGCATGGAAGGCGGTGCCAAAAAATGGTCGGAGGTTCGCAACGGCTGGCCAAACGAACCCATCGAGCTGCTGGCGCCGGGAGAAGCATCAGGCACCTACGATTACTTCAAAGAGGCAATTCTCACCGACGGCACCCCCTTCCGCCGCGACTACAAAATGAGTGAAAACGACAACCTGCTGGCGCTCGGCATCTCCAAGAGCCCTTATTCGCTTGGGTTTTTTGGGCTCGGCTATTACGAGAAAAACAAAGACAAACTCCGGCTGGTAGCGCTCAACAACGGCAGCGGACCCATACTGCCCACCACCGAAACCATCATGGCAGGCACCTATACCCCGCTGTCGCGCATGCTGTACATCTATGCTACCGCCGATTTTGCCGCAACACCCACCGGCAAAGATTTCCTCAGGTTCTACCTGCAGCATGCCGCCGGGGCAGCCAGCCGCGAAGGCTACATACCACTGCCGGCCCACCGTTATGAGCAGGCAACAGCTACCAATTTTTAACCCGGCATTGTTTGCCCGTTATGGCCAGGCAAAGCAGTCGGGAAATCCCGGGCGGCTTCTTTCCCTTTAGGCCGACGTGGAACGGGCAGGGGTAAAAAAGAGGCCCCGGGATTTCGAAGAAAACATTTCAAACACGATTACCTAACCAGCAAAACGGTCTGTCATGAAGAACCTTACCAAAATATACCTCGCTGCACTGGGCGTTATTGCCCTGGTGGTAGTTGCCAGCCAGTACCTGGCCCAGCGGTCGCTCGCCACCAGCGCCTACGACTCCCGCACCATCAACATTGCCGGGCGCCAGAGCATGCTTTCGCAGCAAATAGCCAAGGCCGCTTTGGCTATGGAAACCGCCGAAAACCAGGCCGACTTCGACCGGGCCCGCGACGAGCTGCTAACGGCCAGCCGGCTGTGGGAGCTTTCGCACCACGCCCTGCAATACGGCAACGCCGACCTTAAAATCGACAACGTAAACAACTCCCAGGAAACCCTGCTGCTCTTCCTCGAGCTCGAAACCCACTACGCGGCCATCAAACGAGCCGTAGACAACCTGGTCCAAACAAGGTTTACCCACGAGGGCCGCCCCGCAGCCGTTACCGCATTTACCAACACCATCCTTAGCAACGAGCCCGATTTTCTGCGCCTCATGAGCGAGATTACTTTCGATTACGACAACGAGTCGGCCGAAAGAATTGCCCAGCTCTCCCGAACCGAATACGTGCTCCTTGCCGTAGCCCTTGGCCTGCTTGTGCTGGAGGCAGTGTTTATCTTCCGCCCGGCTATCAACAGCATCAACCACTACATGAGGCAGCTCGAAAAGAAGGAGGAGTCGCTGCGAGCCTCGCTGGCAGCACAACAGCGGGAAAAAGCCCGCGCCGACTACCTCAACAAGCAGGCGGTGTCGGTGTTCGAAAACGTGAAGGAAGGTTTGTGCCTGCTCGACAGCCACTGCAACATCAGCGACCTCTATTCCAAATCGATGGAAGAAATTTTCGACCAGCACGAGCTGGCAGGTACCAATTTCGTTCACCTCATGCGCCCCCGCCTCGTTAAGCGCGACCAGGAAGCACTGGAAATGTTTGTGAAGCACCTTTTCAACCCCGAAATAGAAGAAGAGGTGCTCGACCAGCTAAACCCCGTAGACCAGGTGCAGATATTTTCCAAAAACATCAACCACGCTGCCACCGAACCCCGCCACATCAGCATCACCTTCTCACGCATAACCGACGAGTCGGCTATTCACCACGTGCTGGTGAGTGTAAAAGACAACACCGCCACGGTGCTGATGCAGAAAAAAATGCTGGAGGCCGAAGAGCGAAACAAGAGGGAGTCGGCCCAGCTCATGAGTATTCTCCGCTCCGACCCCGAAGTGCTGCGCGAGTTTCTCGGGCAAGCCACCCACACCCTGCAGGCCATTTCCAGCGCCTACGAGCACCACAAAGAGCTGCAGTTTGCCGAGCTCATCAGCTACACCTTCAATGCCATCCACAACCTGAAGGGCAATGCGCAGCTGCTGGGCATACAGCTGCTCGAAGAGAAGTTTCACCAGATGGAAGACGACCTGGCCAAGCTGAGGGAAAAGGCCAACATAGAAGGAAACGACTTCTTAAACGTGCTGTACGACATCAACGACGTGCTGCTTATTGCAGGCAACATGCAAAAAATACTCAGCCGGCTTTCCGGTGGCGCCGGCGAAAATGCCGCAGCTGTGTCCAACGAGCAGCTGGTAGCTACCCTTCAAAAAGGGCTGGCCCGCCTCAGCCACGAAACCGCCAAACAAACCGAGCTGCTCTTTCTCGACAACGGCATTGCCATACCCGAGCGCTACAAGCTGCCAATAAAAAATATTGCCGTGCAGCTGTTTCGCAATTCGGTGGCACATGGCATTGAGGCCCCCGAAGAGCGGGTACTCAAAGGCAAGCCACCCCGCGCCACCATCACCATTGCCCTCGAAAAAACCCTTACCGGCGAGCTGCTGTTCAGTTACACCGACGACGGCACCGGGCTCGACCTGCAGAAAATAGCCCATGTGGCCGCTACCCGGCGGCTGGCAAGCCCCGCCGACCTGCAGCAGATGGACGTAGCCACCCTTGCCGGTTTCATTTTCAGCGATGGCTTCAGCACTGCCGAAACCGTAGGAGCGCATGCCGGCAGGGGGCAGGGCCTCAACCTCTTAAAAAACATGCTCGATGCCATGGACGCCCGCTTTTCGGTGCCCGTGGAAGAAGGAGCCGGTTTCCGGATGACCATCATTTTCCCACTGGAAGTTTCCAAACAACTAAACCAAGCCGCTGTATGACCAAACTTTTAATTGTTGACGACTCCTCAATTATGAGGCGCACCATAGAAAATTACCTGGGCGACTACAACCTGCAAATTGTAGGCTCGGCTACCAATGGCGTGGAAGCCCTGGAGCTGGTAAAAAGCCACCAACCGGATGCCGTTACGCTCGACATCACCATGCCCGAAATGGACGGCCTTACCTGCCTCGAAAAAATAATGGAAGTGGCCCCGCACACCAGGGTAATGATCATTACGGCCCTTAGCGACAAACTAACCGGCTTGCAGGCGCTCGACAAAGGAGCACGGGGCTACCTCCACAAACCCGTGAAACCCGAAGAGCTGCGAGCTGCATTCGACAAACTGTTAAAACGGAACATGCAATGAATGGCCTTAAGGCACAGGGCAAATGCATTTACAAACCGCTTTTGAAAAGCCCGGACGGACGGCTTCGTTCTACACCAATCCGCCCGCTGGCGGAAGCCGAAGCCGTCCGGGCCGCAGCTACTTTGAAAAAACTACCATCCTCTAAAAAATGGAGAACGGAATAATGATCGCAACACGAGTATTCAAAGGGAGTAGCGCCCACCAAGGAGGGGGGCCGGAGACCGACGTGGAACGATTTGGCGGGCGAAGCGCGAAAACATTTGAAATCCCCGGCCAGACGGCTTCGTTCTACACCAATCCGCCAGCTGGCGGAAGCCGAAGCCGGCCTGCCGCAGCTACTTTGAAAAAACTACCATCCTCTAAAAAATGGAGAACGGAATAATGATCGCAACACGAATATTAAATGGGAGTAGCGCCCACCCAGGAGGGGCGGGGAGAATTTGGCGGGCGAAGCGCGAAAAGGCCTTGAGCGTTTAAATTCTCCTTGACTTTTGCCTACTTTTTGTCAAGAAAAAACGGTCCGCCGCCGCGGTAGGAGCCCGTCCGGCTCAAGGACAAAAGCTGGAGTGTCATTGAAAGTGTGGGAGACTAATCGCCAACCAAACGACATTGCATAACGAGAACAAATTTTAACGGCATGAAAAAAGCAACTACCAATAAAGAAGACTTCGAAGCCACCTGCTCGGTATTCATCAAATCCGTCAACAACTACTTCTCCCATCTCACCAACGCCCCCTCCAAAACCGGCGTGCCTTTTCTGAAACCGCAAGACGAGGTGCCCCTGAAAGGCTACACCGGCATGATCGGCATTTCGGGCAGCCGCAAGGGCTTTGTTTACATCTCCGGGTCCCGCGGCTTGTATGCCGACCTCATCAACAGCTTTATCGGCCTCGACAACCCCTCCACCGCCGATGTGCTCGACATGGCCGGCGAGCTGTCGAACGTGGTGGCCGGCAACCTGCGCGAAACCTACGGCAGCGACTTCATGATTTCCGTACCGGTGGTTTTCGAGGGCTACCCCCGCAAGCTCAATTTTCCCCGCGATGTACCCGCCTACGTCATCCCCATCAAATGGCAGGCACACGAGGCCAATGTAGTAATAGGCATGGAATAGCCGCGAAAAATGACAACATCAATAGGCGATCAGTCGATCAAAAACTACCTGGGCGCTTTTCCCGGCGAAGAGCAGCTGGCAAAGGCATTCCACAGTGCCTTCGTGCTCATTAAGCCCGTAAGCGGCGTGGGTGGCGACGGCTACTGGCTGCAAAAAACGGGCAGCACCGTTTACCTGGTGGTGTTCGACTGCGTGGGGCACGGCCGGCTGGCCAGCATCATGACGCGCATCTACATCGAAGCCATCAAAGAAGTTTTCAGCGAAAACCCCGCACCGCTGCCCGCCGACGCACTGGTGGCTATTCATGAAAAGCTACGGAGCCAGTTTGCTGAGCGCCACCGCACCGTGGGCAGCGGGGCCGACATCGCCATTGTAAGGGTAGAAACCGCCCGCCGCAAAACCATGTGCTTTGCAGGCGCCAAAATGGACCTGGTGCAGGTAGGCAGCGGGGGCGTGGTGAGGCACAAGGGCGACAAACGGCAGGTGGGCGATATGTTCGACTACAGCCGGCAGTACAGCAATATTGAAGTGGCGCTGCCTCCGAAAGAAACCACCGGCTTCTACCTGTACACCGATGGCATCACCGACCTGATGGGCGGCCCGGCAGGCAAAAAGCTAAAGTTCTCCAACCTCGAAAACATACTGAAGGAGGTAGCAGGCAAACCCGCCGACCAGCAAAAAAAGCTCATCGAAAAAAAGCTAACCGCGTGGAGCGGCCCCCACCTCCCCTTCGATGACATGCTGATGATCGGCTTTGAGGTTTGAGGGGATGGCAAGGGAACCCGCCGCAGCCACCGCCGGGCAGCAGCCCGTTACAGGCAGTGGTGGGTCACGGATTTTTCAACCCGTGTTTTGCTCCGCCCCGGGTTGGGAAACCCGGAGTCCTGTAGTGCGAGTCCGAACTTTTCTGCAGTATACCAGGGGTGCAGCGTATCCAATAATCCACACGCAGACATGGCGTAAAGCCGCTGCCAGAGCAATTCATAAATGGCCCTGACTAACATTTCCCAATAACCGATGCATCCACAACCTTCCGTTCAACCCTTTACTGCCGTCTTCATAAATCAGAAAGATCCACCCAGTATCAAATCAAGCGCTCCCGCCACCGCTCATTCCGTCGAAGGAAGCCAGCAGCCCGTCACTTCGAATTCCCAGATCAATGAACCGGTATCCCGACCCCACAGACCCACGTTGTTCAATTGTCAATGTTATTACATGCAGCATTTAATATAATTCACCTGATAATATAGATACTAATATTAGTCGATTTACTGGATCCACAATTTTATGCTATGTGTAAATTGTCCTTTCATTCGCTATCAAATGACATATTGGGATGTGTAGATGTGAATTAATTTAGTGTCGATTACAAATGATATACTTCATAGCTTACTTGACTTTGGGAAAAAAATACTAACTTTCTAATGCTATTTTCAACCATTTAACGCCGCCGCCATGGAAACGCCCCCTCTGCTTCCATTCTCTTGTTTCAAACATTCTGCCTCAGGCTGAGACTTTCCTGACGGGGCTCGCCCTGGCGTTCAGTGGAGAAGACATACATTCTGCTCATTTTCTCACTTAAACATCATACTTCTATGAAAAGAAAACTTATCTATCTTCTTGCAGTGGCTTTTACGGCATTATCCGTTCAATCCTACGCCCAGTGCTCTATTTACAACTGGTGCACCGGGGCCGACTACAGCAGCGGCTCCAACTGCCACGGGTTTGCAGTACGCTACCTCATCAAAGGATTTAATGTTGGAAGCCCCGGCTGTGGCTCTCCCACACAAAGCCAGCACGATATGATCCGCGACTGCGTAGGGGCTACATCTCATACCTGGACTACTGTGGCTAATACCTACTTTGAAAGCGGAACCTCTTCCGACCATACCGCCGTAATGTATTGGGTGTACCTAAACAACCAATGGGAGGCCACCCATACAGCCGTTAAAATTGGCGGTGCATACTATATGTCAAAGTGGGAGAACGGCGGGCCTGTTAAAAAACACCTCATTCACGAAGTGCCCAGCCAGTACTATCAGCAGGGGAATGGCAACTACAAGTACACCTATCACAAGCTCAAGTCGCAGCACTATAGTCCTGGATCGCCTACCCTGTACTACAACGTGCCCACGCTTACGCTTACCGCCTGCACCAGCTGTAGCTGCGACACCTCCGAAGGATGGTTTATTGCCAATGCAGCCTCGGGCTACACCAACTACAACTGGAGTGTGTCGGGGGCGGCGATCATGTACAACGCGGGAAGTTATATTTATATCAACAAACCCGGAGGAGGCAGCGTGGGTGTAACAGTGCAAGCTACGCCTGCTTCGTGTCCCCCGCTCGGGCCGAACTCCAAATACCAGAGCTTTAACTTTCCCTACTGTTCCGGCGGAGGCTATTACTACCGGCTTACCACCAATAGCCTGAAGCTTGAAATAAACGACTATTCGCAATTGAAGGCAGACAGGGTTACGCCGGGTGCCGATTCAGAAACTGTCAATATCCAGATACACGACCTCAACGGCAGGTTGTACCTCAACCAAAACATACCCCTTTCCAACCCCTATGTGGAGTTGTGCGACCCGCTGGAAAGAGGGCTGTACGTGGTTACCGAAACCAGGACGGACGGAACGGTGGACTCTCGAAAGATTAAAATAGACAACTAACCAGCACGGGGCCGGCCTGGTAAGTATCCGGCCCCTGTTTTTTTGACCCCCGTTTTAGAAGAGTAGGCCGGCAGAAGCCGTAAATCAATTTTTTCAAACACAGTCAGGATAAAAACCACCTCATGGCTTTAAGTCTGCCCGTTCTTAAGCTAATCCACCATCTCCTTTCAAAAAAACCAATGATTTCCTGAACGAGATGTGCCGTCGACGATGGACCGTCGACTGTGGACCCGCCACAGCCTCCCGCTACTGGCAGTGCCGGACCACGGGTTTTTCAACCCGTGATTTGCTTCGCTCCGGTTG